>SMXQ01000007.1 GCA_004356985.1 Alphaproteobacteria bacterium
CGTGATCATCGGCACCATCTTCCTGACGGTCTGCCTGGTGCGCGCCGTCAAGGGGCATTTCAAGCCCGACCACCATGTCGGTTTCGAGGCCGCCGCCTGGTACTGGCATTTTGTCGACGTGGTCTGGCTGTTCCTGTTTTTTTCCATCTATTGGTGGGGCTCTTAGGACACCGGCCGCTCAAGGGGGCATCTTGGGCCGGCGCCCGCGGCTCACCCCGCCAGGACTCGAGGCATCGCCATGGAACAAGCGCCGGACGCTTCCCGCTCTCCCCTTCTCGCCGGGCTGACCCTGCCGCCGCCGTTGAAGGGGCCCATGATCGGCGCCTATTTTCCCGCCACCGCAAGGGGGAGGCCGAGGGTGGCTGAGGCGCGCCAGGAGCCGACATGACCACGGCCAGGACGACTCCCTATCAGGAACTGGAATCCCGCTTCGAGCGCCTGTCCAAGATCGGCGAGGCCGCCGGCATCCTGCAATGGGACATGGCCACCAACATGCCCACCGGCGGCGCCGTTGCCCGGGCCGGCCAACTTTCGGTTCTCAAGGTGCTGCGCCACGAGATTTTGTGCCATCCGGCGCTTGCCGATTTCCTCGACGCGGCGACGGCCGACCGCGGCCTCGATGCCTGGCAGCGGGCCAATTTGGCGGCCATGGCGCGCCGCCGGGCGCGCGCCGTGGCGGTGGACGCGGACCTGGTCCGGCGCCTGTCGGAGGCGGGCTCGGCCTGCGAAATGCTGTGGCGCACGGCCAAGGACAAGGCCGATTTCGCCATCATCGTCCCGGCCTTGACGGAACTGCGCGACCTGGTGGCCGAGCGCGCCGCGGCCCTGGGCGAGGGCCTCGGCCTGGATCCCTATGACGCCTTGCTCGACGGCTTCGAGCCGGGCGGAAGGGCGGCTGCCATCGCCCCGGTGTTCGACGATCTGGCCCTTTTCCTGCCTGGTTTCACCGACGACGTGCTGGCCCGCCAGGAGGCCGCCGGGCCGCCCCTGGACCTGCCCGGCCCCTTCGCCATCGACGCCCAGCGCGGGCTCTGCCGTTCGATGATGGAGGCGGTCGGCTTCGATTTCACCCACGGCCGGCTCGATGAAAGCCACCACCCGTTCTGCGGCGGCGTGCCCGAAGACATCCGCATCACCACGCGGTATTCCGAGGGCGATTTCATGCCCGGCCTGATGGGGGTGCTGCACGAAACCGGCCACGCGCTCTACGAGCAAGGCCTGCCGGTGGACTGGCGCCACCAGCCGGTGGGCGGGGCCCGGGGCATGGTGCTGCACGAAAGCCAGTCGCTGATGATCGAGATGCAGGCCTGCCGCTCGGCCCAGTTCATCGCCTTCGCGGCGCCGCGCATGGCCGCGGCCTTCAATGGTTCCGGCCCGGCCTGGGAGGTGGACAACATCCACCGCCATACCACCCGGGTGGCGCGGGGCTTCATCCGGGTCGATGCCGACGAGGTGACCTATCCGGCCCACGTCATCATGCGCTTCCACCTGGAGCGCGCCATGCTGGCGGGCGACCTTGACGTCGCCGATCTGCCCGGCGCCTGGGCCGAGCAAACGCGGGCGCTGTTGGGCCTGACCCCCGCCGATGATTCCGAGGGCTGCCTGCAGGACATCCATTGGTACGACGGCGCCTGGGGCTATTTCCCGACCTATACCCTGGGCGCCATGGCCGCGGCCCAGCTGTTCGCCGCCGCCGTCCAGGCCCGGCCCGGCATCCCCGACGGCTTGGCGGCGGGCGATTTCACGCCTTTGGTCGGCTGGCTCAGGGAGAACGTGCACCAAAAGGCCTCGCTCCTGAGCACCGACGAGCTGCTGGCCGAGGCCACCGGGTCTCCCTTGAACGCCGAGGCCTTCAAGACCCACCTCCGCGCCCGCTATCTTGCCTGAGGCTGGCGGCGCGGGTAGTCTCTAGGGCTGTTCGCGCCGGGATGGGCGCGGGGAAAGGGTAAGCCGTGCGTTACATCTCCACCAGGGGCTCGGCCCCGGCGCTTGATTTTGCCGATGCCATGCTGACCGGACTGGCCCGGGACGGCGGGCTCTACGTGCCCGAAACCTGGCCCCGGTTTTCGCCCCAAGAGATCGCCGCCCTGGCCGGGCTGGATTACGCCGAGGTGGCCTACCGGGTGACCCGGCCCTTCATCGGCGAGGCCCTGGAGTCCGGCACCTACCGCGCCTTGGTCGAGCAAACCTACGCGGTCTTCACCCATGGCGCCGTCGCGCCGTTGGTCGAGCTTGCCCCCAATCACTGGCTCATGGAGCTGTTCCACGGGCCCACCCTGGCGTTCAAGGACTACGCCATGCAGCTCTTGGGCAACCTGTTCAACCATGTCCTGCGTGCGCGCGGGCGCCGGGTGACCATCATCGGCGCCACCTCGGGCGATACCGGATCGGCGGCCATCGCGGCCTGCCGCGGGCGCGAGGCCATGGATATCTTCATCCTCTTCCCCAAGGGCCGGGTGTCCGACGTGCAGCGCCGCCAGATGACGACCGTCGACGACGCCAACGTCCACGCCATCGCCATCGACGGCACCTTCGACGACTGCCAGGCTTTGCTGAAGGACATGTTCAACGATCACGGTTTCCGCGACGAGGTCGCCATGTCCGGGGTTAATTCCATCAACTGGGCGCGCATCCTCGGCCAGATCGTCTATTACTTCGTGGCCGCCGCGGCGCTGGGCGCCTGGGACCGCAAGATCGCCTTCGCCGTGCCGACGGGGAATTTCGGCAACATTTATGCCGGCTACGCGGCGCGCAAGATGGGCCTGCCGATATCGCACCTGGTGCTGGCGACCAACGCCAACGATATCCTCTCGAACCTGCTGGCCACCGGCACCATGCGCCGCGGCGCGGTCCACGCCAGCCTGTCGCCCTCCATGGATATCCAGGTGGCGTCCAACTTCGAACGCTATTTGTTCGACCTCCTGGGCGGCGACGGCGCCCGCGTCGCCCAAACCATGGCGGCCTACCAGGACACCGGCGAGTTGACGCTTTCCGCCGACGCGCTCAGTGCCGCGCGCGACGTGTTCACGGGCTTCCGCCTGGACGATGCCGGCACCTTGGAAGAGATCGCCCGGCGCTATGACGCGGCCGGCGCGCTGTTGGACCCCCACAGCGCCATCGGCGTCGCCGCGGGCGCGGCCAAGCGCTTTGAGCCGTCGGTGCCCATGGTCTCGCTGGCCACCGCGCACCCGGCCAAGTTCCCCGACGCGGTGGAGCAAGCCACCGGGATCAGGCCCCCCTTGCCGGCCCATCTGGCCGACCTGATGGAGCGCACCGAGCGCTTCGACGTTCTCGCCAACGACTTGGCGGCGGTCCAGGGTTTCGTGCGCGACCGCCTGGCGGAAAGGCAAGTGGCATGACCATCGAAGTGTCCCGGCTGAACAACGGTTTCACCGTCGCCACCGACCGCATGGACCATGTGGAGACGGCGGCCGTCGGCGTCTGGGTCGGCATCGGCGCGCGCCACGAGACGCCGCAACTCAACGGCGTCTCGCACATGCTGGAACACATGGCCTTCAAGGGCACGGCGCGGCGCAGCGCCCAGGAGATCGTCAACCAGGTGGAATCCGTGGGCGGCCAGATCAACGCCTATACCTCGCGCGAGAACACCGCCTATTACCTGCGGGTGCTCGCCGTTGACGTCGGCCTGGCGGTGGACATCCTCGCCGATATCCTCCAGAACTCCACCTTCGAGGCCGAGGAGCTGGAGCGCGAACGGGCGGTCATCCTCCAGGAGATCGGCCAGTGCACCGACACCCCCGACGATCTTATCTTCGATCAGTTCCAGGAGACGGCCTATCCGGACCAGGCCATCGGCCGGTCGATCCTGGGCACCGCTGACAACGTCCGCAGTCTCGACCGGGCGGCGCTCGACGGCTACATGCGGGGCAACTACGGCGCGGACCGCATGGTTCTCGCGGCCTCGGGAAAGGTCGATCACGGCAAAATTCTGCGCCTCGCCGAGGATGCCTTCGGCGCCCTGGCGGCAAGCGATGTGCCCGCGCCCGAGCCTGCCGCCTACCGGGGCGGCCAACACGCCGAACAACGCGACCTGGAGCAGCTCCACCTGGTGCTGGGCTTCGACGGGCTGGCCTACCAGGACCCCGATTTCTACACCATGAGCGTGCTGTCCTCGGTGCTGGGCGGCGGCATGTCCTCGCGTCTGTTCCAGGAGGTGCGCGAACGGCGGGGCTTGGTCTATTCCATCTATACTTTCAACACCGCTTACCAGGACGGCGGCCTATTCGGGCTCTACGCGGGGACCGGCGCCGACCAGGTGGGGGAACTGATGCCGGTGGTCATGGAGCAACTTTTTTCCATCGGCGACACCGTGAGTTCGGAGGAAATCGACCGGGTCAAGGCGCAGCTCAGGGCGGGGTTACTGATGGCCTTGGAGAACACCCGCGCCCGCGCCGAGCGCCTGGGCCAGCACCTGCTCATATTCGGCCGGCCGATCCCGGTGGAGGAGATCGTCGAGCGCATCGACGCGGTGGACGCCGCCGCCATCGGCCGCCTGGCCAACCGGGTGTTCGCCGGCGTACCGACCCTCGCCGCCCTCGGCCCGGTGGGGCCGCTGGACCGCCTCGCCGGCTGGACGGCCAGGCCCAACGCGGCGGAGTAGGGGATGCTGGACCTCTTCAAATCATCGCAAAAGCTTCCCGCCGAGGAACGGATCGACGGGCCCAACGTCTATATCCGCCCCCCCCAGGACGAGGATTGGCAGGCCTGGGCCGATCTCCGGGAGCGCTCCCGCGTCTTCCTGGTGCCCTGGGAGCCCGCCTGGCCCCCCGATAGCCTGACCCGCCATTCCTATCGCCGCCGCCTGCGCCATTACGCCGAGGAATGGCGGTCCGGGACGGGTTTTGCCTTTTTCGTATTTTCCCGCGCCGAGGATGGGTTGCGCGGCGGGGTGACCCTCACCAACGTGCGCCGCGGCGTCGCCGAGACCGGGACGCTGGGCTATTGGGTGGGCGCGCCCTTCGCCCGCCAGGGGATCATGACCGAAGGGCTCGGCTGCGTCATCGAATACGCCTTCGAGCGCCTGCGCCTGCATCGGCTGGAAGCCGCCTGCCTGCCGCGCAACGAGGCGAGCCGGAAGGTGCTCGCCAAATGCGGCTTCCGCGAGGAAGGATTCGCGCCCAAGTTCCTGCGCATCAACGGCGACTGGGAGGATCACCTGTTGTTCGCCCTTCTCGCCGAGGAGGCAATGAAGCGCCGCCTGAGTCGCCAGGACGGCGCCGAGACGCCCCACAGCACGGTGCGCGCGCTCAGGTAACCGATGGGCGATGATGGTCTGGCGATGGGTGGAGACGCGCGCCCTCAGGCGTGGCCGGCTTCGCCCGACAGGAGCGCCGCGCTGATGCCCAGGATGCCCAGCGCCCGGTCCCATTTGGAGCCGGCCTCGTCGCCGAAGATAAGGTTCTCGTCGGCCGGCGCATGGAGCCAGCCATTGGCCTGAATCTCATGGTCCAGTTGACCCGCCGCCCAACCCGCATAGCCGAGCGCCAGAAGGCACCGCTTCGGCCCCGCCCCCCGGGCCATGTCCTTGAGAATTTCCAGGGTCGCGGTCAGGCCCACCCCATCGCCGATGAGCAGGGTGGAGTCCTGGACGTAGTCCTGGGAATGAAGAACGAAACCGCGGGCCATTTCCACCGGCCCGCCGAACATGACCCTGATCTGGTCGTCGGCATCGGCCACCTCGATCTCCAGCTGCCTCAACAGGCCGGGAAAGGTGATGCTGTCGATTTGGCGGTTGATGACCAGGCCCATGGCGCCGTCGGCGGTATGGGCGCACAGATAGATCACCGTCTGGGCGAACCGGGGATCGGCCATCTGCGGCATGGCGATGAGAAACTGCCCGGTAAGGTAGCCTTCCTCGATCGATGAACTGGTATGTTCAACCATGCGGCTATTCTCTTCCGCCGGGGGAAAGAAGCAAGGGAAATCGCTGTAACACTAAGGTGATGGTAATTGATGGATGGTAAACCCCGGTTGAGGTAAAACAGGGGTGCCCCGGGGCGAGGGCCGCGAGATTTTACTTAACACGTTGAAATGCTGATGTTTTCTAGGAGTCCGGTGGGCCGGTGCAAAATTTTCCAGGGGTCTCCCATGGCCGCGGGTTTGGCCGCCCTGGGCGCCCTGGCGGTGCTGTTGGGCGGAATCCAAGCGGCGGCGGCGGCGGCCTCCCCCTGGGCCCGGACCGACCAGTCGGCGGTCCGGCTGATCAGCCCGGCTTCCGCTACCGGCTTGGCGGATACCGTCCGTCTCGGCCTGCAATTCCGGCTCAAGCCCGGTTGGAAGATCTATTGGCGCTCTCCGGGCGACGCCGGCGTGCCGCCGGAGATCGACTGGACCGGCTCGCGCAATCTCCAAGGCGCCGTCATCCGCTGGCCCCTGCCCGAGCGCTTCACCATCTTCGGGCTCACCACCATGGTCTACGGCAACGAGGTGGTGCTGCCCCTCGACATCCGGATCAAGGCGCCGGGCCGGGCGCTGGCCCTGCGTGCCCGCGTCAACTACCTCGCCTGTGAAAAGATCTGCATCCCCTATGTGGCGCGATTGGCCCTCGATCTGCCGCCCGGCGAAGGCACCGCCGCGCCGCGCCATGCCGCCACCATCGAACGCTACGCCCGGCTGGTGCCGACCCGGCTTGCCGCCGACGCGGTGGCCGGGGCGCCGGTCTCGATCGCCCAGGCGCGGTTCGAAAAGGCCCCCGAAGGGCTCACCCTTAAGGTGTTGGCGCGGTCCCGGGACGGCTTCGAGAAGCCCACCCTATTGGTCGAGGGGCCGCGGCCGCTGCTGTTCGGCCCGGCCCGCGCGGAACTGTCGGCGGACAAGAGCGTGGCGTTGTTTCGGGTCGCCGTGGGGCTCGCCGGCAAGGGCGCGGTGGCGCCGGATCAACCGCTGCTCACCCTAACCCTGGCCGATGGCGGACGCGCCCTGGAACAGGTGGTGCGGGTGTCGCGAATCGAAGCCGGCGCCGGCCCGGGCCTGGGGTTGATGGTGATCCTGGGCCTGGCCTTTCTCGGCGGCTTGATCCTCAACCTGATGCCTTGCGTGCTACCGGTCCTGTCCATCAAGGTGCTCGCGGTGGTGGGTCATGGCGGGGCCGAGGCGGCGGCCGTCCGCCGTGGCTTCCTCGCCACCGCCGCGGGGATTTTGTTTTCCTTCCTGGTTTTGGCGGCGGCGGCCATCGCCCTCAAATCGGCGGGCGCCTTGGTCGGTTGGGGCATCCAGTTCCAGGCGCCGCTGTTTTTGGTCGCCATGGCCGCCATCCTGGTGCTGTTCGCCGCCAACCTGTTCGGCCTGTTCGAGATTCCCCTGCCCGGCTTCGCCAACCAGGCGGCCCGCGCCGGCGGCGGCCAAAGCCTCGGCGGGGCCTTCGCCACCGGCGCTTTCGCGACCCTGCTGGCGACCCCTTGCTCGGCGCCGTTCCTGGGCACCGCCATCGGCTTCGCGCTTAGCCGGGGGCCGGGGGAAATCCTCGCCGTCTTCGCCATGCTGGGGCTCGGCCTGGCGGTGCCCTATCTCCTGGTCGCGGCCTGGCCGGCCATCGCCACCAGCCTGCCCCGGCCCGGCGCCTGGATGGTGGTGATGCGCCGGGTGTTGGGAGGCGTCCTGTTGCTGACCGCGGGGTGGCTGCTTTCGGTGCTTTGGGTGGTCGCCGGCACGGTGGCTATGGCGGCGGTGGGGGCGCTGCTGGCCGGCCTCTTCGCCGCCTTGGTCCTGCGCCGCGCCGCCCCCGGCTTCAAGGCCGCTTCCCTGGGCCTGGCGGCGGTCTGCCTGGGCGCACTTTTGGCGGTGCCGGCGCTGACCGGCGCGCCGGCGCCCGCCGGCGCGGCGCGGGCGGTCGAGGACGCGGGCATCACCTGGCAGCCTTTCGACAAGGTCAAGCTTCTCAACCACGTGGCCCAGGGCCGCGTGGTGTTCGTCGACGTGACCGCGGATTGGTGCATCACCTGCAAGGCCAACAAGGCGCTGGTGATCGACCGGGGCGCCGTCGCCGCCCGCCTTCGCGGCACCGCGGTGGTCGCCATGCGGGCCGACTGGACCCGGCCCGATGCCAAGATCTCCGCCTATCTCAGGAGCTTCGGACGCTTCGGCATCCCGTTCAACGCGGTCTATGGACCGGCGGCGCCGGCGGGCATCGTCCTCGGCGAGCTGCTCACCCAAGGCGAGGTGTTGGCGGCCATGGACACCGCCGCCGCGCCGCGTCTGGCGCGCGGCCAATAACCCCACACTTTCTGGGCTGGAAATCGCCGTCTCTTTGCCCGAAAATGCGCTCCAGACGGAAGGCGCCGCTGTTATCCTAGGGGCGGCGCAATTGCAAAAAGGGAGAGCGAGCAATGACCATAGCGGTAGGCGACAAAATTCCTTCGGTGACCATTCAGCGCAAGACCGCAGACGGCATCGACCAGGTTTCCACCGACGCGTATTTCGCCGGGCGCAAGGTGGTGCTGTTCGCCGTGCCCGGCGCCTTCACCCCCACCTGTTCGCAAAAACACCTGCCGGGCTTCATCGCCGACGCCGACGCCATCACCGCCAAGGGCGTCGATGAGATCGCCTGCGTATCGGTGAACGACGCCTTCGTCATGGAGGCCTGGGGCGCCGCCCACGGGGCGGGCGGCAAGGTCACCATGCTGGCCGACGGTTCGGCCGTCCTCGCCAAGGCTTTGGGGCTGGAACTCGACTTGGTCGAAAAGGGCCTCGGCACCCGGTCCCAGCGCTACGCCATGGTGGTCGATGACGGCACCGTGACGCTGCTCAACGTCGAAGAGGGGGGCCAGTTCGAGGCGTCGAGCGCGGAAACCATCCTCGCGGCACTTTAGGGTCGCGCCCCCCGGGGGGCGACAGGTTCGCGCCCCCGGGGGCGGCAGGTTTGCGCGGGGGCGACAGGTTCGCGCCGGGCGGGGGGTGGCAGGTTCGCGCGGGGGGCGACGGGTTCGCGCCGGGCGGCGGCTCACCCCGGGATGGCGCCGCGCGCCAGCGCGTCGGCGCGCTCGTTCTCCAAATGCCCGGTGTGGCCCCGGATCCAGCGCCATTCCACGTCATGGGCGCCCGCCGCCTCTTCCAGCCGTCGCCACAGGTCGGCATTCTTGACGGGCTTGCGGGCGGCGGTCTTCCAGCCGTTTTGTTTCCACTTGGCGATCCATTGGGTGATCCCGTCCTTGAGGTATCGGCTGTCGGTATGGACCCGGGCCTTGACCGGCCGGGTGAGGCTTTCCAGGGCGGCGATCGCGGCCATCAATTCCATGCGGTTGTTGGTGGTCTCGGCCGCGCCGCCCGACAGTTCCTTTTCCCTGCCGCGCCAGCGCAGGATCGCGCCCCAGCCGCCGGGGCCGGGATTCCCCGAACACGCCCCGTCGGTGAAGATATCGATGATGCCGTCGTCGGAGTCCACCGTGCGCCTCAATGATCCAGCCCATAGGCGCCGGGGCCGCTCAGTCCCTGATGGAAGCGCAGCTTGGCGAGATACTCCCGGGGGTCCTTGCGGGCGCCCAGGGCGCCGGCGGGATGGTTGAACCAGTCGTAGAGCCGGGTCAGCAGGAAGCGCATGGCCGCCCCGCGGGCCAGCCAGGTGAGCGCCGCCAGCTCGCCGCCCTCCAGTTCGCGCACTTTCTGGTAGCCCGCCAGCATCTGGCGCGCCTTGGTGATGTTGAAAGAGTTGTCGGCCTCGAAACACCAGGCGTTGAGGCAGATCGCCAGCTCGTAGGCATAGGCATCGGTGCAGGCGAAATAGAAATCGATGATGCCGGAAAATTCGCCGCCGATGAAAAACACGTTATCGGGAAACAGATCGGCGTGGATGATCCCGGTGGGCAGGCCCTTGGGCCAATTGGCCTCCAGGGCGTCCAACTCGGCGCTGATCTCCGCGCTTAGGCCGGCGGCGATTTCATCGGCACGCCCCGCCACCTGGTCGTAGAGCGGCCGCCACTGGGCGAGGCCCAGGTCGTTGGGCCGCGTTTCGCCAAAGGAATCCCCGGCCCGGTGCATGCGCGCCACGGCTTCGCCGAGGTCGGCGGTGTGATGGGGTTGGATGCGCCTCGGCCAGACCCCGTTGAGGAAGCTGACGATGGCGGCGGGCCGCCCGGCCACGGTGCGCAAGGCGACCCCGTCGCGGCCATGGATCGGCGTCGGGCAGGCGAACCCGGCGGCCGCCAGATGATCCATCAGCGCCAGGAAAAACGGCAGGTCTTCGGGCTTGGTGCGCTTCTCGAACAGGGTCAGGATGAAGCTGCCCCGGTCGGTCTGCAGAAGGTAATTGGAGTTTTCCACGCCCTCGGCGATGCCCTTGTAGGACAACACCCCCCCGAGGTCGTAGTCGGCCAGGAAGTCGTTCAACTCTTCGTCGTTGATTTCGGTGTAGACGGCCATGGTGAAGCGGTCGCGAATCCCTTGCCTTCAGCCCATGAGTGCCTTGGGAATGGAAAAATGCACGTCTTCTTCCCGCACGCTCACCTCTTCCACATGGGTCCGGAAGCGCAGGGAAAGCGCGCTGAGGAGACCCTGGACGAGGACTTCCGGGGCCGAGGCCCCGGCGGTGAGGCCAAGGGTCGCCACGCCGTCCAATGCCGGCCAGTCGATCTCCCCTGCGTCGGCCACTAAAAACGCCTTGGCGCAGCCCGCCGCCCGCGCCACCTCCACCAGCCGCTTGGAATTGGACGAATTGGCGGCCCCCACCACAATCAGCGCGTCGACCTCGGGGGCGAGAGCCTGCACCGCCGCCTGGCGGTTGGTGGTGGCATAGCAGATATCGGCCTTGTTGGGCCCGCGGATCGACGGGAAGCGGCGGGTGAGGATTGCGACGATGGCCGCCGTGTCGCCCACCGAGAGCGTCGTCTGGGTGGTATAGGCGAGCTTGTCCGGGTCCGGGACCGCGACGCTCTCGGCCTGGGCGCAGTCCTCCACCAAGGTGACGGCGCCGTCGGGCACCTGGCCCATGGTGCCGATCACCTCGGGGTGCCCGCGATGGCCGATCAGCAACACCTGGCGCCCCGCGCGATGATGGTTTTGCGCCTCCCGGTGCACCTTGCTCACCAAGGGGCAGGTGGCGTCGAAGGTCTCCAGGCCGCGCCCGGCCGCCTCGGCTGTCACCGACTTGGCGACCCCGTGGGCGGAGAAAATGGCGACGGCGCCGTCGGGGATGTCGGCCACCTGCTCGACGAACACGGCGCCCTTGGCCTCCAGCGCCTCCACCACGTGGCGGTTATGGACGATCTCGTGGCGCACGTAGACCGGGCCCGGGCCGTGGCGCAGCGCCCCTTCCACCACCTCGATGGCGCGCACCACGCCGGCGCAGAACCCCCTGGGGCGGGCCAGCAGCACCCTCAGTTCCGGTTTGTCGCTACTCTGGGCGTAATCGGGCATGTTGCCTGGTACCTCACTCGGCTTTGATTTTCCCCGGTGACGGCGATGGGTCCGTTGTCCGCCCCCCACGAGGACCGGTATCGCGCCCCTTGGGACGCCGCAAGCTAACCATAGGCCCCCGGATTCCGCAAAGGAAGAGCGTAGGGCCGGTGCCGAAGATTGCCCGCGGGATCAACACCGGGGTCGATTTTGCGTCGGGCGTGGGGTATTTGTGGTGTGCCGGTGGGCGCTGGGCCCGCCCGCCCTTGGGCGATGATTCCCACCTGGGGACCGCGTTCCAGCCAAGCTAGGGGAAACCATGCGTCTTTATCTCTGCGGTCATGATTCCACCACCCATGCAACCGTTCGCGGCGGGTCCCATGGCGGTCTTTAAATCCTTCGCCGTTTTTCTTGCCGCGGTGCTGGTGCTCGGCGGCTGCGGCCTCCTCAAGAAAAAGCGCCAGCCCCCTTGCCCGCGAATCTCGGTGCTCGAGGACGCCAAGCGGGTGGTGACTTACGCGCCCGGCGGCGGCACCGACCTTTCGGCGATGGTCAACGAAGTGCGCCTGGTGGGCATTTCCGCCACGTGCAGCTACCGCAAGTTCGAGGTCATGGTGGACATGGAGCTGACCATTGCCGCCCGGCGCGGCCCGGCGGACCGCTCACGCAAGGCCCCGGTCAAATACTTCGTGGCGATCATGGGTCCCGGCCGGAAAATCGTCGCCAAGCGGGTCTTCGAGGTGACCGTGACCTTCCCGGTCAATGTGGATGTGGGCGGCCTTACCGACAACCTGGTGCAGAGAATTCCCCTTGGCCGCGATGGCCGCGCCGCCGGTTATCGCATCATCGCCGGCCTGCAGCTGACGCCGGCACAGCTCAAAACAAACCGTGATCGCGCCAAGACCGGGGCGCCGGGCGACTTGCGGGATATTCCCATCTCGCCGCCCGTCGAAACCCGCCCCGGTGCAGAGCCCGATTACCCGCCCCCCAGGAGACGTGGCGGCCTCCGCGAACCCGGCGGGGGCTACTGACCGGTGACCCCCTAGTGCCCGGGCGCGGCCACCCGCCGCCTTTGGCCGAACACCGGCGTTTCAGGGCTAGGCCTAGTAAGGAGAATCCCATGGCGGAACAGCGCTACACCAGCGAACATGAATGGGTCCGCATGGACGGCGACATCGCCACCGTCGGCATCAGCCAGTACGCCCAAGAGCAATTGGGCGACGTGGTCTATGTGGAACTGCCGGAAACCGGCCGCAAGGTCGCGCCGGGCGACGACATGGCGGTGGTGGAATCGGTCAAGGCGGCGAGCGAGGTCTACGCCCCGGTCGGCGGTGTGATCGTCGAGGTCAACGCCGCCCTCGCCGACGCGCCGGAGAAGATCAACCAAGACGCCGAGGGCGCGGCCTGGTTGGTGCGCCTCAGCGGTGTCGATGGCGCCGCCGTCGCCGCCCTGATGGACGGGGACGCCTACCGCGCCTACCTGGAAGGCCTCGACTGACGCGCGGCCCGGCGCCGGGCGCCGATGCCGGGTATCCTGGCGCCCCAAGCGGCGCTGCCTGGTTGGCCGAAACGGCCGAGGCGGGGCGCCTCCGCTATCGCAATTTCCCCGGCAGTTCTTTGACCGCGGCGTCGAGCAATTGCTCGGCCTTGGCCTTGTCCATGTGTTGCTCGATCAGCGCCTTGGTGGCGGCCAGGGCGACCTCTATGGCCTCGTCCTTGACCGCCTCCACGGCGCGCGCCTCGGCCTGGGCGATGCGGTCTTGGGCCAGGGCCTCGCGGCGCTTGAGGGTCACCTCCAGTGCCGCTTCGGCCTCCGCCGCCAAGTGGGCGGCCTCTTGCCCGGCCTGGCGCAGGATCTCCTCGGCCTCCTTGACGGCGTCGCGCTGCTTGCGCTGGTAATTGGCGAGCAACGCCTGGGCCTCCTCGCGAAGCTGGCGGGCCTCGTCCAGTTGGGCGCGGATGCGCTCGGCGCGGTCGTCGAGCCCGCCGGTGATCCGCGTGAACATGGGGCGCCCCACCAGGCCGAGGAATATGACGAAGGCCACCAGCAGCCAGATTTCCGGCTCCTGCCAGAACGGCACCGGCGGCGCGCCGGCGGCGGCGGCAAGCGCCTGGCCGATCATGGCTGGGCCTTCCTGGCGGCAAGCGCCGCGGCCTCTGCCGCCGCCGCATCGACGGTGAGCCCGGCGATCTTCGCGGTGGCCAGGCGGGCCGCCTCGGCGGCCATGGTGGCGGCCTCGGCGAGGGCGGCATCGCGGGCCTCGGCGATGGCCGCCTCGGCGGCCTCTATTTCGCCGCCGAGCCTTTGGTCGAGCGCGTGAAGGGCGTCCTCGGCGCCGGCCTTGGCGGCCTCGCTGGATTGGGCCAGCCGCGCATGGGCGGCGTCGCGGGCCTCGCCCAGGACCAGATCATAGGCGGCGGCGGCGGCTTCCGCCTCGCCCTGCAATTGCTCCGCCCGGGCCAGGTTGTCCTCGCGCCGCTTGGAGCGCTCCGCCAGCACGTCGGCGATGCGCGGCAGGGCGAGGCGCGCCATCAGCAGGTAGAGGATCACGAAGGTGATGGCCAGCCAGACCAACTGGGGCAGGTAGCTGGCGACGTCAAGCTGCGGCATGGGCCGGTGCCTTATCCCGTGTCCCGGTGCCCTAGCTGAACAGGATCAGGAAGGAGATCAACAGCGCGAACAGGGCGATGGCTTCCACCAGGGCGAAGCCCAGCATGGTGAAGGGGAACACCGTCGCTTGGGCGGCGGGGTTGCGCGCGACCGCCGTGATGAAGGCCGAAAACACGTTGCCGATGCCGACGCCGACGCCGGCAAGGCCGATCACGGCGAGTCCGGCACCGATCAATTTGGCGGCTTCTACACTCATTTCCAGGTTCCTTTTCGTTTGGTTGGCATGGCCGCCACCGCCCCCCGCTAATGCAGGTGGATGGCGTCGTGAAGGTAGAGACAGGTGAGGATGGTGAACACGAAAGCCTGCAGCACGGCGACGATCAGTTCCAGCAGGTAAAGCGCCACCAGAACCGCCATGGGGAACACCCCCGCCAGCCCCAGGGTGATGACGAAGCCGGCGAACACCTTGAGCATGGTGTGGCCGGCCATCATGTTGGCGAACAGCCGCAGGCTGAGGGTCACCGGACGCGCCAGGTAGCTCAGCATCTCGATGGGGATCAACAGCGGCGCCATGTAGAGCGGCGTCCCCTTGGGCAGGAAGTAGGTGAAGAACTTCATCCGGTGCTTGACGATGGCGACCACGGTCACGCCGGCGAAGACCACCGCGGCCAGGGCGAAGGTGACGATGATGTGGCTGGTCACCGTGAAGGCATAGGGGATCAGGCCGATGGTGTTGGCGAACAGGATGAACATGAACAGCGAGAAGATGAAGGGGAAATAGGCGCGCCCCTGGTGGCCGACATTGTCGCGCACCAGGCCGGCGACGAATTCGTAGGACAGCTCGGCCAGGGATTGCCAGCGTCCCGGAACCAGCGCGCGCTTGCGCATGCCGAGCACCAAGAAGGCCGTGATCGCGGTGATGGCGATGACCATGAACAGCGATGAATTGGTGAACGAGACATCGATCCCGCCGACTTCCATGGGAGCGATGGATTTGATCTCGAACTGTTTAAGGGGCGATGCCACGCGCTGATATCCCCAGTCTTCTTATCCCCAGGCCCGGGCGGTCTCGCCCGCCCCGGTGGCGGTCACGGCCCGCCGTTGCACTTTTCGTTCCCGTTCTCGGCTCCGGCCTCGGCCGGCGCTTGGGTGCCCGGCGCCAGGCCCATGTTCTTGCCCGCCCGGTAAACGTTCAAAACCCCGGCGGCGGCGCCAAGGAAGAAGAACACCACCATGAGCCACGGCCCGGTCCCGAGCCAGCGGTCCAAGAACCAGCCGATGCCCACGCCCACCGCCAGGGTCGCCGTCAGTTCGATCCCCACCCGCACGGCGATGCCGATTCCGCCGGGCGGACCGCCGCCGCCGTTGTCCCCATCCCGTGCCCGCGCCCGGGAAAGACGGGCGGCCAAGTCGGCAAGGGACGCCCCTGGCCGGCGGCCGTCGCCGCCTGGCTTGGTGCCCGAAGGCTCTCGGTTTCGCTCGGTCATTCCGTCCTCCGGGGTTCCATGAGGTGGGAATGGGGAGAAGCGTCCCCGCCGATCGCTCCCGAAGGAGAAAAAATACCGCCGCCGTGGGGCGAAGGCGCGGGCACATTAGAAGAGCGCCCGGGCACTGTCAAGACCCAATACATATGTGTTAACCTATTGAAATAATAAGATAATATATGGATTTGTTCAGGCGATGGCCTTCAGGTGGGAGACCCCCTGGAGATCGACCGAAACCAGCTTGGAGACGCCGCGCTCGGGCATGGTGACGCCGAACAGGCGGTCCATTCGGGCCATGGTGATGCGGTGGTGGGTGACCAGGAGGAAGCGGGTGCGCCGATCGCGGGCGAGGGCCTCCACCAGGTTGCAGAAACGCGTCACGTTGGCGTCGTCGAGCGGCGCGTCGACCTCGTCGAGCACGCAGATCGGCGCCGGGTTGGTGAGGAAGACGGCGAACAGGAGGGCGATGGTGGTCAGCGTCTTCTCGCCGCCCGACAGCAATGACAAAACCTGGAGTCGCTTGCCCGGCGGGCTTGCCATGATCTCCAGCCCGGCTTCCAGGGGATCGTCGGATTCGGTCAGTTCCAGGTGCGCCCGGCCGCCGCCGAACAGGGTGGTGAACAGTTCCTGGAAATGGCCGTTGACCTCTTCGAAAGCGGCGACAAAACGGCTGCGGCCTTCACGGTTGAGCTCGTTGATGCCCTGGCGCAGGCGGGCGATGGCCTTGATCAGGTCCTCGCGCTCGTTCTCCATGGAGGCGATCTGCTCGCCCAGTTCCTCGGCCTCCTGATGGGCCCTGAGGTTGACCGGCCCCATGTTGTCCCTTTCGCGCACCAGCCGCTCGAAACGGCGTTCGGCGGGCTCTTCCTCGGGGGGGTCCTGGGGGTCGATGGCGCCGATCTCGGCCAGCGCGTCGGGGGCGCATTGGAGCCGCTCGTCGATGCGCTCGACCAGGGTATCGAGAATCTGGCGCGCCTGGCCCACCAGCCCTTCGGCGCGCACCCGGTCTTCGCGGGCGGCGGCCAGGCGGGTTTCCTCTTCGCGCAGGACGGTGTCGGCCTGGCGCAGGGCGGTGTCGGCCAGCGCCAGGACGTCCGCCGCCTGGCCGCGCTTGGCCTCGGCGGCCTCGATCGCGTCGGCCAGGCCCAGGCGCTCGGCTGCGATCTCGGCGGGCCGATCACAGAGGCCGGCGATCTCGCCTTCCATGGCTTGCCTGCGCGCGCCGAGCTCGCCCAGGTGTTCCTCGGCGGTCGCCGCGCGCTCGGACCACGATGCAAGCTCGGCGCCGATATCCGCCATGCGCTGGCGGCGGGCGGCGGCTTCCCGGGCAAGGAGGTCATAGGCGCGCTGGCGCTCGGCCAGGGCGGCGCGAAGCCCGACCAGTTCCTGGCGCAGGATGCCGAGCCGGGTGCGGTGTTGGTCGGTGTCGGCCAGGGCGGCCTGGGAGTTGCGGACCTCGGCGGCGTCGCGGTCGGTCTCTTCCAGATCGGCGGCCAGCCGTTCCATGGCCTCGCCCGCCGCGTGCAGCTGGGATTCGCTTTCCGCGGCTTGGCGGACCAGGCGGGTGTGCTCGGTGCGCCGGGCGTCGAGCGCGCTTTCGGCCTCGCGCATGGCGGCGCGCAGGTCGCGGTCCTGGGCGGCCGCCGCCCGCGCCGCCGCCGCCGCCGCCTCGCAGGCGGCCTGGGCCTTGGTCGAGGCCGCCTCGGCCTTGGCGCGTTCGCCTTCCAGCGCCGCCAAGCGGTTGCGCTGGGCCAGCCGGCGGGCGGATTGCGACGCCTCGGAATCGGCTATGGTGAAGCCGTCCCAGCGCCACAGAACGCCGTCGCGGGTCACCAGCTTCTGGCCCGGCAAGAGATCGCCGGCGAGGCGGGCGCCGGTCTTGGCATCGTCCACCACGCCGATCTGCGACAGCCGCCGGGCGAGCGCCCGCGGTGCCGAGACGAAGTCGGATAAGGGGGGAGAGCCGCCGGGCAGGGCCGGCGCGGCGGCGAGCGCGTCCAGGGTGCGCCAATGGATCGGCGCGGCCTCGTCGGCCGGCGCGATCAGGTCATCGCCCAGGGCGGCGTCGAGCGCCGTCTCCCAACCCGGTTCCACGGTGATGGCGTCGATCAGCGGCGGCCACAGTTGGCAATCGGCGACCGCGAGGAGCTCCGCGAGCGCTTGGGCCTCGGCGTCGAGCTTGGCGGCGCCGTCTTCGGCCGCCCGGGCGCCGTCCCGGGCCGCGTGCTCGCCATCTTCCAGCCGCTGGCGCGTCTGATCGGCGGCGGCGCTTTTCTCGCGCAAGTCCTCGAGTTCGCTTCGTGCCGCGGTGATGGCGGTCTCCAGGGCCGCCAGCCGCGCGCGCTCGGCGGTATCGGGAACCAGGGCGTCATGGCTGGCCTGGGCTTGCGCCAGCGCCTCGGCCAGGCGGGCCTTGCGGGCCTCGAGGGCGATCAGGCGGTTGGCGTTCTCGGCCCGGCGCGCCTCGGCGCCGGCGACCCGTTCGGCCAATTCCGCCAAGCGTGAATCCAGTTCCAAGGCCTGTTCCCTGGCGGCGCCGAGAGCGCCCTCGGCCTCGGCCTCGGCGGATTTTTCCTCCTCGGCGGCGCCTTGGAGTCCCCCGCGCTCGGCGGTGAGACGGACCATGGCCGCCTTGCCGTCTTCCAGGCGCGCGGTTTCGCGCTCGGCGTCGGCGGCGTTCTGGATGAGCCGCTGGCGGGCGCCGTCGAGCGCCGCGGTCACCCGCGCCTCTTCCTGGGAGAGCGCGTCGCGGGAAAGCGCCAGATGCTGCAGGGCGGCGGCGGCTTCGGCTTCCCCTTGGCGCAGTTCCGGCAACGCGAGCGCGGCCTCGGCCTGCCGGGTGGCGGCGGTGGCGGTCTCGCGGGTCAGCCCGGCGACCAAATCGGTGGCCGAATCAAAGTGCTGGCGGGCGTCGGCCAAGGCGACCGATGATTTGGCCCAGCGCAGGTGGAGGACCACCGCCTCGGCCTTGCGGATATGGTCGGAGAGATTCTTGTAGCGGGTCGCCTGGCGCGCCTGGCGCTTGAGATTGGCAAGCTGGGCGTGGAGCGCCGCGACCACGTCCTCCAGCCGGTCCAGGTTGGTTTCCGCCGCCCTCAGGCGCAACTCGGCTTCGTGGCGCCGGGAATGGAGCCCGGTGATGCCCGCCGCCTCCTCCAACAGCGTGCGGCGGTCGCCGGGCCTGGCCTGGATGATGGATTCCACCTGGCCCTGGCTCACCAGCGCGGTCGACCGCGACCCGGTGGCGGCGTCGGCGAACAGGATCTGGACGTCGCGGGCGCGGACGTCCTTGCCGTTGATGCGGTATTGCGACCCCGCGCCGCGTTCGATGCGCCGGGTGATTTCCAACTCGTCCCCGTCGTTGAAGGCGGCGGGCGCGGTGCGCTGCGTATTATCCAGGCTGAGGGTCACTTCGGCGATGTTCCGGGCCGGCCGGTTGACGGTGCCGCCGAAGATGAGGTCGTCCATCTCTTCGCCGCGCAGGCGGCGCGCCGAGTTCTCGCCCATGGCCCATTGCAGGGCTTCCACCAGATTGGACTTGCCGCAGCCGTTGGGGCCGACGATCCCGGTCATGCCGGGTTCGATCAGCAACTCCGTGTGGTCGACGAAGGACTTGAAACCGGTGAGGCTGAGCTTGGTGAACAGCACGCGGGGGCCCGCCTTACTTTCTCGCCTTGGCCACGAGGGGGTCGAGGATGGCCTTGAAATCGGCGATGGTATTGCCGACGGCGACCAAGCGGCCGTCGATGATGAAGCTCGGGGTGGAAGTGACGGCGAAGGCGCGCTGCGCCTCTTGGCGTTGGGTCAGGATCTTATTTTCGATGGTCTTGTTCTTGAGGCAGGCTTTGAACTCATCGGCGCTCAACCCGCCCAGCGCCGCCACCCGGGCCAGCGCCGCCAGGGGATCGGCGCTGCCCGCCCATCGCGCCTGGCGCTGGTAGAGGATGTCGAGGAAGCCGAAAAAGCGTTCGCGGCCGGTGCAGCGGGCCAGCATGGAGGCCCTGAGCGCCACCCCGTCGAGGGGGAAATCCCGGTAGACCAGGCGCATCTTGCCGCTGTCCACGTAGGCCGATATGAGCGCGGGCAGGATGTTTTTATGGAAGTTGGCGCAGTGCGGGCAGGTGAGGGAGGCATATTCGATCACCGTCACCGGCGCCCCCGGCGTGCCGATGACGAAGTCGTCGGCCCGCACCTTGGCCGCCTCGGCGCCCGAGGCGGCGGGCGCCGGCGCCGTGGTCGCCTGGGGCTGGGACTGGGGCACGCTTATGGTGGGGTCGCCAAGCCACTGATAGAGGCCGACGCCAACCACCAAAACAACGGCGATCCCGCCGAGAAACACCAACATATTCCGCATATGAAACTCCCTACCACAATATATAGCGTTCGGGCCGGACATTCGTCCAGCATGGAATCGCCTTATGGCCGGTTTTTATGGGCGCGTCGGTGATCGGCCTTCGCCCGCGCCGCGCGGATGCCGGCGAGACGCGTGAGGGCGGCGCGCAGGTCCTGGTCGTCGACCTTGGCGATGGTGGCGGCAAGGGCGGGCTCGGGCGGCGGGGCCGCCCCAAGGTCGGGCGCCTTGGCGGCGGCCGGGGCCCGGTAGGCGATCGGGCCATGGTGCAGTTCCAGGCGGTCGACGGCGCCGTAACCGAAATAGCCGTTGATGCGGTCGATGATCTGCGGCGAAAGATGGGCGAAGTCGGGCGCGAAGGCGCCGGAGACGGTGAGATGCAGGGTGCCGCCCCGGCGTGCGCCCCGGGGGAAGACCATGCGGAAGGGCCGTGAATGATCGGCAAGCGGCCGGCCGACGATCTCCGGCCAACGGGTGACGATGGCCGCCTCACTGAAGCCGCGCCGCCCCATGGTGCGGGTGGTGACGCGGGCGAGGCTTTGGCCCAGGGTGGTGAGCCCGCGCCGCGCCTTGATGCCAAGCCCCGCTTGTCCGGATTTGCCGCCTGCCACTATTGCCGCCCTTTTCCCCGCCACCTTCGCGTGGCACCATCGGCCCCTGGCGCCGCGCCCAAGATGGCGGCATGATGGACCGAAGATGAGCGAAACGAAAGGCCCAAAAGATCGACCCGCCGCCGGTCCCCAAGCCGCCGGCCACGGCCGCCGGCTGCTGGCTTGGTACGACGCGGGCCACCGCGACCTGCCCTGGCGGGCGGCGCCCGGAAAGGCGCCCGACGCTTACGCCGTGTGGCTGTCCGAAATCATGCTCCAGCAGACCACGGTGGGGGCCGCCATTCCCTATTACCGGCGCTTTATCCGGCGCTGGCCCGATCTCGACTCACTGGCCCGGGCGCCGCTGGATGATGTGCTGGTGGCCTGGCAGGGGCTCGGCTACTACGCCCGGGCGCGCAACCTGGTGAAATGCGCGCGCCTCCTGGTGGCCGACCATGGCGGCGTGTTGCCGCGGCGCGCCGAGGCGCTGGTGAAGCTGCCCGGCATCGGGCCCTATAGCGCGGCGGCGATCGCCGCCATCGCCTTCGACGCGCCGGAAGTGGTGGTCGACGGCAATGTCGAGAGGGTGGTGGCCAGGCTCTATGCGGTGGCCCAACCGCTGCCCGGGGCCAAGGCCGGCCTGCGCCGGTTGGCGGCCGGGCTCAGCCCGCGGCGGCGGCCCGGCGACTACGCCCAGGCGATGATGGACCTGGGGGCCACCATCTGTACCCCGCGCGCGCCCCAATGCGGGTCCTGCCCGTTGCGCGGCGGGTGCGCCGCCCAGGCGCTGGGCGCGCCGGCCGGCTACCCAAGGCGCGCGGCGCGCGCCGAAAGGCCCCTGCGCCGGGGCACGGCATGGTTCGCGGTCAACCGGCGGGGAGAAATCCTGCTGCGCCGGCGGCCCGAGCACGGGCTTCTCGGCGGCATGATGGAGGTGCCGTCCAGCCCCTGGCGGGCCGGCGCCGGGGCGGCGCCGATCCTGCCCGAGGTGGCGGCGCCGTGGCGTGTGATCGCCCGTCCCATCACCCATGTCTTTACCCATTTTCGCCTAGAGCTGCGGGTCGCCTGGGCGTCCTTGGGGGCCCGCCAGGGAAGGCAACTGGCCCCCGACGGGGTCTGGGCCGCGCCCGAAGCTTTGGGCGGCTTCGCCCTTCCCAGCGTCATGAAGAAGGTCTGTGCCGCGGGCCTGGCGGCGACCAAGGGCCACCCCGACGCCTAGAGCATTTTCCAGTCAAATTGAACCATTTGACCGGGATGATTTTCCCCCAAGGTTAGGCGCGTGTCGCATGGCGATGCGGTGCATCGGCAAAGATACGCAACGACGCCTTGGGGGAAAAGCACCCGGCCTGCGGTGGTGCTCATGGGCTCCCAGGGTGCGTTGCGGCCCTTGCCCGATGCACCGCATCGCGCTTCGAACCGCGCCTACCCTGGAAGCCCATGAGCCCCATCAAATTGATTCAATTTGACTGGAAAGTGCTCTAGCCCGGCGCGTCCTGCTTGACGGCGGCCCCGGCCCCGGCCGGTCAGGGCGCCAGTCCGGCCTCGGCCAACTCGGCGCGCAGCCGTTGGCGCAGGACATCAATGGGGACCGGTTTATCGGCGCCGGCGAAGTGCCAGAAGGTCCACCCGTTGCAGGCGCTCAGGCCCTGGACATGGGCGCCCACCTTGTGGATCGACCCGGTGATGCCGTCGGCCACCAGGGAACCGTCGGCCCGGGCCATGGCGGCGAAGCGGCGGCGGCGGTCGGTCAGCACTTGGCCGGGGGCGAGCAGGCCGCGTTCCATGACCCAGCCGAAGGGGATGCGGGGCTCGCGCTTCTTGGTGGTGAGTTCCAGTCCCTCGCCGGCGCCCGGTGTGATGGCGGCCAGGCGTTGTTCGGCCATGGCCGCATAGCCGGGATCGCGCTCGATGCCGATGAAACCGCGGCCCAGCTTCTTGGCCACCGCGCCCGACGTGCCGGTGCCGAAGAAGGGATCCAGCACCACGTCGCCGACATTGGTGGAGGCCAGGATGACCCGGTGCAGGAGCGCTTCCGGCTTCTGGGTGGGGTGGGCCTTGGCGCCGTTGCGCTTGAGCCGCTCGGTCCCGGCGCACAGCGGGATGATCCAGTCCGAGCGCATCTGCAGGTCTTCGTTGGCGGATTTCATGGCCTGATAATTGAAGGTGTATCCCTTGGCCTCGGGCGACTTGGCGCACCACAACAGGGTCTCGTGGGCGTTGGTGAAGCGCCTGCCGCGGAAATTGGGCATGGGGTTCGACTTGTGCCAGATGATGTCGTTGAGGATCCAAAAACCGAGATCCTGAAGGATGGCGCCGACCCGGTAGATATTGTGGTAGCTGCCGATCACCCAGAGCGTGCCGTCGTCCTTGAGCACCCGGCGCGCCGCCGCCAGCCAGCGCCGGGTGAAATCATCGTAGGCCGCGAAGTCCCTGAACTTGTCCCAACCGGCGTCGACCCCCTCGACTCGGGTGTTGTTGGGCCGGATCAGTTCGCCCCGAAGCTGGAGATTATACGGCGGGTCGGCGAAGATCATGTCCGCCGTCCCTTCCTCGAGACGGTCCATGGTCTGTGCCGCGTCGCCGATGATAATCTGGCCCGCTGGTGTCGCTCTCTCCCCGGTCATCGGGGCACGATGAGTCACCGAGTCCCCGGGGTCAAGATTTTTTTATTGGAATCAATGCCTTAGCCCAATATGGGCGAATCAGGCCTATTTGCCATACAAGATGTTGTGTATGGGGGCGAAGCTTTTGCGGTGATGTGGGGTCACGCCCAGGCGATCCAGCGCTTGGCGGTGCGCCGAGGTGCCGTAGCCGGCGTGGCGGGCGAAACCATAGCCCGGATGCTCGGCATCGAGCGCCGCCATGATGGCGTCGCGGGTGACCTTGGCGGCGATGGAGGCGGCGGCGATGGACAAAGAGCGCTGGTCGCCCTTGACGATGGCGGTGGCCGGGCAGGGGAGTTGGGGGAGCCCGTTGCCGTCCACCAGGGCGTGGTCGGGGCGCCGCCCAAGCGCCGTCAGGGCCCGCCCCATGGCCAGGAAGGTGGCCTGAAGAATGTTGAGCCGATCGATTTCCTCGACGCTGGCGATGCCGGTCGCCAGATCGACGGTGCCGGCCCGGGCGCCCGCCTTCAGGGCGGCGAACAGGGCCTCGCGCCGGGACGCCGACAGTTTCTTCGAATCATCGAGCCCGGCCGTGAGCACCGGGTCGAGGCGGCGGCGGTCGAGGATCACCGCGCCGGCCACCACCGGCCCCGCCCAGGGGCCCCGCCCCGCCTCGTCGATGCCGCAGACGATGCCGGGGATGGCGGCTTCTATTGTAAAGTCGGGCATGGCCGGCTCAGGCCTTGGGGGACCGCCGCCGCGGCTTGCCGGGACCAACGTCCGCCTGGGCGGCCTTGCCCGCCCGCCGGCGGTCGCGCCACCGGGAGCGCAGCCCCGAAAGCGCGGCCGCGCCGCGCCCCAGCAGGGTCCCGGTGCGGTGGATCACCTCGCCCATGTCATCGGTCCCGGTCCTTAGCCCCATGGCGATCCATTTGGCCTCGGTGCCGTAAAGATAGCCGAGCAGCGAGGCCAGGTTCGCGCGCCGCCCCGCCGCCGCCGCGTGCAGGCGCCGCGCCGTCACCAGCCAGATCGGGCTGACCAGCAACGACAGGGCGACGATGGCGACGATCAGGCGGCTGTGCTCCGGGGCGACCAATCCCGCCGTGGCCCCGGCGGCGGCGACCAAGAAGGAAAATTCACCGACCTGGCCCAGCACCACGCCGGCCAGGAAGGCGCGCTGCCAGGGCTGGCCCTGGAGGCGCAGGATGGCGATGTTCAGCGCCGTCTTGACCAGGGTCACCACGGCCAGCCACAACAGCACCTCGCCGAGATTGGCCCAGATGTAGTCGAGGTCGATCAACAGCCCGATGGACAGGAAGAAGACCATCATCAACAGGCCCTCGATGGGCTTGGCGGCCTCGATCAAGGGGCGCAGGCCGCGCGTATTGCCCAGCACCAGCCCGGCCAGGAAGGCGCCATAGGCCGCCGAAAGGCCGATGGCGTCGGCCAGCACCGCGGCGGCCAGGCAGAGCGCCAACGCGGCGATGGGGCGGAGCTCGGGATGGCCGCCGATCCACGACGCGAACGGCAGGCGGAACCTGCCCTTGCGCGCGAGATAGGCCATGATGGCGGTGATCACCAAGGTGGCGATGATCACCTGGACGATGCTTTCGACCCACGATCCGGTGCCCGGCAGATCGGCGACGATCAGCAGCATGGGGATGACGGCGAGGTCCTGGGCGATCAGGATGGCGAGGCAAAGGCGTCCGGTTTCGGTCTTGTCCTCGCCGATCTCCTCCAGCATCTTGATGGCCACGGCGGTGGACGACAGCGTCGCGACGAAGGCCAGGATCACCGCCAGTTCCACCGGCCATCCAAAAAGCCGCGAGAGGCCGAAGGCGAGCAGCAGGAAGGCCCCCAACTGGGCGGCCAAGGTGGTCAGCGCCAGGCGCCAGAGCTTCATGAAATCGAGGGCGTGAAGCTCCATGCCGATCATGAACAGGAGCATGAGAACGCCGAGATGGGCGAGCAGTTGGATCTGCTGTTGGTTCTCCACCAGTTGGAAGGCGGTGGGGCCGAGGAGAATGCCGGCGAGGATGTAGCCCGCCACCGGCGGCAGGCGGAGGCGCGTCATGACCATGCCGCAAAAAAGGGCGGCTAGCCCGACGATGGCGATGGCAGTGAGTTCCGCGTGGGTGCCCATGGGCCAACCTATCACAAGGGCTGGCCGCGCTTGATCGCTTTCTAGGCTGGGCGGGGCGGCGGTTCAGAAGAGAGTGAGCTGGCGGGCCCCATCGCCGGGCGGGGTGAAGTGCGACACATCGAGGGCGGCCAGGTCCTCGCCCCCCAGGCCCAGGCGGCGGCGGGCGAGCTCGAAACGCTTGGCGATCAACGCCGCGTAGGCGCCCTGGCCGCGGAAGCGGTGTCCGAATCGGGGATCGTTGAGTTTCCCGCCGCGGGTCTGGCGCACCAGGGAGAGCACGTGATCGGCGCGGTCGGGATAATGGGCGCGCAGCCATTGGGTGAACAGGTCGGCCACTTCCAGGGGCAGGCGCAAAAGGATATAGCCCGCGTCCCTGGCGCCGGCGCCGGCCGCGGCGTCGAGGATGGCGTCCATTTCATGGTCGGTCAGGGCCGGGATCACCGGGGCGACCATGATCCCGGTGGGAATGCCGGCCGCGTTCAGCGCCGCGATGGCGCCGAGCCGCTTGGCCGGGCTCGGCGCGCGCGGCTCCAGCTTGCGCGCCAGCCGATGATCCAAGGTGGTGACCGACACGAAGACCCGGGCCAGGTTGCGCGCCGCCATGGACGCCAGGATATCGGCGTCGCGGAGCGCACCGTCGGACTTGGTGGTGATGGTGAGCGGATGGTTGCAGCGGTCCAGCACCTCGAGGATGCCCCGGGTGATCTTGAGCTTCCGCTCAATCGGCTGGTAGGGGTCGGTGTTGGTGCCGAGAGCGATGGGCGCCGCCCGGTAGCCCTTGCGGCCCAATTCCCGGGCGAGCAGCCTGGGCGCGTCGGGCTTGGCGAAGATGCGGGTCTCGAAATCGAGCCCCGGAGAAAGGCCGAGCCAGGCGTGGGTCGGGCGGGCGTAGCAATAGATGCAGCCGTGCTCGCAACCGCGATAGGGGTTGATGGAGCGGTCGAAGGGGATGTCCGGCGAAGTGTTGCGGGCGATCACCGTGCGGCTGGCATCGACCGACACCCTGGTGCGCGGCGCCGGCGCCGCGAATTCGCCGCCCTCCGCGCCGCCGTCCGCGCCCCAGCCATCGTCCACCCGCACCCGGCGGTGGCGCTCATAACGCCCGGTGGGGTTGGCAACGGCGCCGCGGCCCTTGAGCGGCCGGCCGCCGGGCAGGTCGGGGATCACGTCCATGAAGACAGTCTCGCCGATGGAAAGGAACAAATCAAGAACATATTGCATTTGAAGGATTTTTTAAGGCTTATGCCATTTCCTGGCCGCATTCCCCCCGCACTATCGCCATATTAAGGTCCTCGGGCGCTATATAGAGTCCCTGGGGCTCCAAGGGGAAATGATGGAAAAGGAATCGACGCCCTTGTTGTTGAGTATCGTGATTCCCACCCTGGACGCGGGCCGGCACCTGGATGCCTGCCTCGATGCGCTGAAAGACGGCCATCGCGCGGCCCTTGATTGCGCCATGGAGGTCCCCGAGACCGAGATCATCATCGCCGACGGGGGTTCGGCGGACGACACCTTGGCCATCGCCCAACGCCGGGGCCTGCGCGTCGTACCGGCGCCCCGGGGCCGCGGTCCGCAGCTTGCCGAGGGCGGCCGGGCGGCGGCCGGCGAATGGCTTTTGTTCCTCCATGCTGATACCCGCCTGGCGGTGGGCTGGATGGCGGCGGTGGCGGGGTTCGTCAACAACCCGGCCAACCGCGATGCCGCCGCCGCCTTCCGTTTCGCGCTCGATGACGAGAGCCCGGCGGCGCGCTGGCTGGAGCGCCTGGTGGCGTGGCGCTGCCGCGCCCTGGCACTGCCCTACGGCGACCAGGGTTTGTTGATTTCGCGCCGCCTTTACCAGGCGCTCGGCGGATACGGCGCCGAGCCGTTGATGGAAGACGTCGCCCTGGTTTCGGCCATCGGCCGCGCCCGGCTGCGCTTCCTCGACGTGCCCGCCGTGACCTCGGCCGCACGCTACCGGACCGAAGGCTATATCCTGCGCCCCATGCGCAACCTTTCCTGCCTCGGCCTCTATTTCCTAGGCCTTCCCACCACCATGATCGCGCGCCTCTACGGGCGCTGAGCCTTGCCCCGGCGGCCCCATTTGGTGATCTTCGCCCGTGCCCCCCAGCGCGGCGCCGTCAAGCGCCGCCTGGCCCGGGAGATTGGCGCCGGCCCGGCCCATGAATTCTACGCCCGGACTTCCCGGGACCTGGTGCGGCGCCTGGGGCGCGACCGGCGCTGGCGGCTGATCCTCGCGGTCACCCCCGACCGGCTCGCCAAGGGGGGGCGGTTCTGGGGCCGGGTCCGGAAATTCCAACGCATGGCCCAAGGCCCGGGGGATCTCGGCCGGCGCCTGGGTCGGGTGATCCGGGGAATCGCGCCGGGGCCGGTGGTGATCATCGGTTCCGACGCGCCGGGGGTGGCGCCCGCCCATGTGGATCGCGCCTTCAAGGCCCTGGCGGCACACGAGGCCGTGTTCGGCCCGGCCGCCGACGGCGGCTATTGGCTGATCGGCCTGGCGCGCAAGCGGTTCCCGGACCCGTCCTTGGCCATGCAATTGTTCAAGGGCGTGCGCTGGTCGA
>SMXQ01000121.1 GCA_004356985.1 Alphaproteobacteria bacterium
AACACCAGCATGCCAACGGCGGCCGGTTCGGGGATTGTCTTGTCGCTCTCGGTATCGTCACCGAGGACCAGATCAATGAAGTCTTGAGCGAAACCCCCGAGGCGCCGCGCAAACTCGAGGAGATGGACGTGGAGCCCATGCTCCTTCTCCAACTGATGATCAAGGGCATCCATCAGGAGAGTTTCGAGACCCCTTCGCAGATCACCGATGCCATGTGTCTGCCCAATTCCATCATCAACGAACTGCTGCAGGACTCCGTCGAACGCAAGCTGACCGAAATCGTCGGTCAAGCGGCCAACAACGTAAATTCCGCGTTGGCGGAAATGCGCTACCAACTGACCCAGTTGGGACGCGATTGGGCCAACGAATCCCTCGACCAAAGCCAGTATTTCGGGCCCGCACCGGTGAGCCTGGAGGCCTATCAGGACCGCGTCGCCCTGCAGCGCATCACCAATGAATGGGTGAGCCGCGATGACATGAAGGAAGCCTTCAAGCATCTGGTCATTCCCGACCGCTTCCTCGACCGCCTGGGCCCGGCCATCAATTCATGCACCGCGCTGCTGCTCTATGGGCCCGCCGGCAACGGCAAGACATCGATCGCCGAGGTCATCGGCGAGATCTTCCGCAACGTGGTCTATATCCCCCATTGTTTCGAGGTCGACGGCCAGATCATCAAGGTCTTCGATCCCAGCGTCCATAAACCCATCAAGGGGGCCAATGCCGGGACCGCGGGGCGGGCGACCATCCACCGCGAACATCTCGACAAGCGCTGGGTGCCCTGCCACCGGCCGTTGGTGATCACCGGCGGCGAGTTGACCCTGGACATGCTGGATCTCAAATTCAGCATGATCTCCAAGTTCTACGAGGCGCCGCTGCAGATCAAGGCGCTCAACGGCATCTTCGTGATCGACGATTTCGGCCGCCAAAGGGCGAAGCCCGTGGACATCCTCAACCGTTGGATCATGCCGCTGAACAATCGGGTGGATTACCTCAGCCTGCATACCGGCAAGTCGTTCCAGGTGCCCTTCGACGAGCTGGTGATCTTCTCCACCAACATGCATCCCAACGACCTGATGGATCGCGCCTTCCTCAGGCGCATCACCTACAAGCTGGAGACCGTCGAGCCATCGGAAGAGCTGTTCCGCCAGGTCTTCGATAATGTCGCCCGCAAAGAGGGGCTGGAGCTGAGCGAGGAAATCTATCGCCAGGTGCTCGACGACATTCGCGCCAATGATGAGCCGCTGGCCTATTTCCACCCCCAATTCATCGTTTCCCAGGTGCTGTCGTCGTGCAAATTCGAAGGGATCACGCCGCAGTTCACGCCCGAAATCGTCCATGACGCCATGCTCAATCTCTTCGTCAGGAGCGAAGCCGCCACACCCGATGAGCTGAAAAAGGCCGCGACGGAGATCGAGCAAACCAGACCCATGCGCCAGACCGCCTGACGCCCTTGGGCGGCGCCGAGCCGCCGATTTCAAAGCGTCGGTGCTTGGCCCTCCCGGGTTCGGGCGCGGCGTCCCCACGCGACCTTCCATTCTTTTGTAAACTCCGTTGCCAGGGGCGCGGCGCGAACATCGTTGTGCGTTCGGCGTTCCATGCCGTAGTCTTGGACCAACCATGTCTCGTGACGGGAATAAGCCGACAATCGGGAGAAACCGACTATGACACGCACGTCCGAAGAATTCAGGGAAGCCATCCTCGACCTTTTGCAAGCCATGCGATGGGACACGCCGACGCTTTTGGAGGATTATCTTCGCAACCACCTGACCCGTGAAGGCGCCTTGGTCTATGGCCTGGAGCACTGTGTCTTCGCGGCTAATTTTCCGCGGTGGCTGGCCAATATCACCGGCAATTGCCCCCATCTCGACGTCCGGAAATATCTCATCGAGAATATGTATGTGGAGGAGGTGAAGGACCCCACCATCCCCACCGGGCATTACGAAAGCCTCGTCGATTTTGCCGAGGAGCTGGGCGCCGACAGGGATTTCGTGCTCGGCTATACCGGTGCCCCGGTCACCAAGATGCGGATCAGCTATTGCGACTGGGTGAGCCGCACCAAGCCGTGGCTGGAGGCCTTCGCCGCCATCGCCGGCAACGAAGTAGCCCGCGGCAAGGCGATGATCGAACGCATCGGAGAACGGGCGCGCACCTCGCGACGCACGTTTGAATCATTGGGATTGTCGGAGAAGGCTTTGGCCCATTGGGATGCGGCGGAACAAGCCGATGGCGGAGAAGGCGGCCATGGCGACGCGCCGCTCGGTTTCCTCGATAAGTATGCCACCACCCAAGAGGCCCAGGATGCCTGCCTCGCGGCGATGGCCGAACGCCAGGAGGTGAACCGCATATGGTCGGATCAGGTGGGCGTTTGGGCGTTCGAGGCTTCGGGCTTGACCCCGCCGTCGATCGACAAGCGCCAGCCCAGACCCATGCCGGTTCTGGCCGCATGATCCCCTTTGCGGCAGGGGGGTGAGCGGGCCTTGGCTGAGCCGTCGCCCGTTGCCGTGGTGACAGGCGGTGCCAGCGGCATCGGCCTCGCCATCGCGTGCCATTTGGCGGGCGAAGGTATGGAGGTCATTGCCGTGGACCGCGATGGCGAGGCTTGCGCACGGGTCCGGGCGGCACCGGCCGAGGGGCCCGGCCGGGTGCAGGTGGTCGAGGGGGATATCGGCACCCCCGAGGGTGCCGCGCTTGCCATCGACACCGCCATCAAGGCCTTTGGCCGGTTGGACCTTTTGTGCAACAACGCCGCCGTGCATCCCCGGGAACTGATCGAGGATCACGATCTTGAAACCTGGCGCGAGACATTTAGGGTCAATGTCGACGGCACCATGTTGTGCAGCCAGCGGGCGCTCCCCCATATGAAGGATCAAGGGCGCGGCGCCATCGTCAATATCGGTTCCATCAGCGGTACGGCGCCCTATGCGACGGGTGGAGCATACGCCGCGTCCAAGGCGGCCATCGCCATACTGACCAAGGTGCTGGCCATCGAAGCGGCACCCTACGGCGTGACGGTCAATTGCATTGCCCCGGGTGCCATCGAACACCGCCCCGGGGCGGAAGCCCAGGATCGGTCCCCGCCTACCCATATCCCCATCGGCCGGCGCGGCACGCCCGCCGATGTCGCCCATCTGGTCTCCTATCTCGCCTCCGAGGCGGCGGGCTACCTTACCGGCGCCGTGATCGTGCTCGATGGTGGGGCGACGGCGGGGCGTGTGCGGCGCTAGCGCCGCAATTTATTGAAATTCCAAGAAAGGTTCGACTGGAGAGCTGCCGTGAACGATATTCCGCCGATTCCGTCCAAGGCGGCGACCACCGTCAATGATCTCTTGGATAATTGCGCCTGTGTGCAGGCAGGCCAGAACGTCTTGATCCTGGCCGCCAATGACGGGCTCAGGGGGGGCGCCAATATCGTCGATGAGGCGACGGTGGGCTGGATCGAGGCGGGCGTGCGGGAACGGGGCGCCGATGCGAGGGTCATGTGGGTCGACATGCCGGAACGCCAAACGGTGATCTGGCCCGGCATCGCGACCCGGGACACGGTCTGGCGCATTCCCGCCGAGGTGAAGGCGGCCATGAAGGAGGCGGACCTTCTCATCAGCCATGTTTTCGACCTGTCATCGGAAGAGCACATCAAGGAATTGCCCGAGATCCTGCGTGAGATCGAGCTGCCCATGGTGCGCAACATGGCGTCCACGGCACCGTTGTTGATGACCGACTGGGCGCGCACGCCCCATGACCTTATCGCCGAAATCCGCTATCGCATGGGAGAGCTGATCGTCGCCGGCGAACCCTGGGAATTGACGCACCCCAACGGCACCCACTTGCGGGGCGTGGTGGGGCCGGGGCCGCGGACGCGGCCGACCTATGTTTATTGGCGCAGGGACGGGTTCTACCGTCCGTTTCCAGACGGCATTTACCCCGCCGTCAATCCGGTCGATTGCGAGGGCATTTACATATTCGACCGCATGATGCCGATCTGGGCGCACAACATCGGCGTGCCGCCGCTGTTCAGCCAGCCGGTCACCATCACGGTGGAACAGAACCACGTGGCCAAGGTAGAAGGCGGAACCGAAGCGGAAACCCTACGCGGTTTCCTGAGCGCGCTCGCCAAGGCGTTGGGAGAAGACCACGCTTATGAAATTCGCGCGCCCCATGGCGGTGTCCATCCCTCGGCCCTTGTGACCCCTGCCGAATGCCCCGACGCGGACTACCGCGAGTTCATTGCCTCGTTCCATCCTTCGAGCCTGCACATGCATTTGGGCCAGGGCGGGCGCAACAAGGATTTCCCCTATAGCCTGCATACCGCCTGCGAAATCCGCGGCGGCACGCTGACCGTCGGTGCCTTCAAGGTCCATGATGGCGGGCGCATGGCGGTGCTCGACCATCCGAGCGTGCTGGACGTCGCCGCACGCACACCTGATCTCCCGGGCGTGGCGGGAATCTCCGCGCTATCCGCTTGATGGTTTGCGGCGCCGCGCCGGGCTAGGCGACGACCTTGCGATAGAGATGCCAGGTCGAATGGCCGAGCACCGGGATCACCACGGCGAGCCCGACGAACACAGGCAAGGATCCAAGGAATAAGAGAACGGCGATGATGAGGCCCCATATCGCCATGGTCACCGGGTTGGCGAAAACCACCCGTGCCGAGGTTTTGGCCGCGGTCAGGGCGCTGACCTTGCGGTCCAGCAGCAGCGGGAACGACACCACGGAGATGCAGAGCACCAGGACGGCGAACAGAAAGCCTACGCTGGTGCCGACGATCATCAATTCCACGCCTTTGGCCGTGGCCAAGATCTGTTGGATGAAGTCGCCGATCTCGACCGCTATGCCGCCGCTGAAGACCGACCGGTAGATCGCCTTCGCCGCCAACAGCCATGCCAGGAAGATCGCGACCATGGTGAGGCTGAGGATTGTGATGGCGCCGATCGACGGCGAGTGGAGGACTTTAAAGCCGTCCATCAGGGAAACCTCGAGCCCCTGTTCGCGCCGCCGGCTCATTTCATAGAGGCCCATGGCAATCAACGGGCCGACCAAGGCCAGGCCGGAAAAAAGCGGCCATACCATGGGCAGAATCTCATATCCGGCCCCAATCCTGGCGAAAATCAGGATCACCACGGGGTAAATCATGATGCACAGGATCAGGTGGCTGGGGTTGGCCTTGAAATCATCGTAGCCCTTGGCCAGGGCGTCCATCAGGTCCGTGACGCCGATCTTTCGGACCATGGGCTGTCCGGTGCTGGCGGCGGCATCCGCGGTTTCGGTAAAGGTATTTTCGTTGGACACGGTCGCGCCTCCTTGATTCTTTTTCCAAGCCGTCAAACCCCGGACGCGATCAAGGAGCCATTGGGCTGCGAGCGTCCGGATATCACGGTCAATGCCGTTATGGTCGGCATGGCGTATTTTCTCTTTGCGCTACGCGATAATCACTGCGACTGATTATCAAGGCGATGTATTGATGGCCATTGTCACCGATTCCGGAGTATCTGTACATATAAACCGCAAACAAACCGCAACAACAGATTGTTTGAGACCAAGGTTCCATGGGACGTTCGACGGTGGCCCGCGCCCATGGCGCCCGGCGCCCGGGCGCGTCGCCAAAGCCGCCCCGGGGGTGATCGCCCCGGCGCGTTTAAAATTCCTCGCAATCGTGGATTTGGTGTGTTAACTCCATGGCAAAATAACGCGCAGGAACAAGCCCGTCTTCGTATTGTGCCAGGAATCGGGCGGCTCAGTGAAACATGAATTTGCTTTCTTCTGGTGATTCGGTGGGTGCTAAGGAATTTTTCCTTAATCTTAATAAAGGGGTTGGAAGAATGTCCGGCGGCCCAATCAGGAAAGCAGCCGGCTTGTGCGAAGGCCTATCCTCCATTGCTGCCGGGAGATTTACCCGGTCGGGTGCCGCTTGCGGGTTTCGGGGCCGCGGTTAGCCATGGTGTTCCCCGGGGACTGGGTCAATCCGCATTGAAACAATCGGCCGTTCCGATGCCTGTCTGAGGCTTTTAGAGGTAAAAATGAAAAAGGGATTTGGTGTAGCTTTCATGCTGTTTTTGGTGACCGCCGGCACGGTCCTTTTCCACGTCTTCAGCCCCTGGTGGTGGACGCCGCTGGCTTCCAATTGGGGGTACATCGACGACACCATCATCCTCACCTTCTGGATCACCGGCGTGGTCTTTGTCGCGGTGCTCGGATTTACCGCCTATTGCGTCCTGCGCTTCTCCTACCAGGAGGGACGGCGGTCGGAATACAAACCGGAAAACAAGAAGGTGGAATGGTGGCTGACCGGTTTGACGTCATTGGGTGTCGTAGGAATGCTGACGCCGGGGCTGTTCGTCTGGAATGAATTCGTGTCGGTGCCCAAGGACGCGGCCGTGATCGAGGTGATGGGCCAGCAATGGCAATGGAGTTACCGTTTGCCGGGCAAGGACGGCGTGCTTGGCACCACCGATGTCCGCCAAGTGAACGACAAGAACCCGTTCGGCATCAACATGAAAGACCCCAAGGGCCGGGACGATGTCCTGATTTCCGGCGAAGACCTTCACCTTCCGCTGGATAAGCCGGTCAAGGTTTTGCTGCGGTCCTTGGATGTCCTCCACGACTTCTACGTCCCGCAATTCCGGGCCAAGATGGACATGGTGCCGGGCGTGGTGACCTATTTCTGGTTCACCCCAACCCGGACCGGGACCTTCGATGCCTTGTGCTTCGAATTATGCGGCGTCGGGCATTATGCCATGCGCTCCAAGGTGGTTGTGGAGAAGGAAGGCGCCTATCAGGCCTGGCTGAAAAAGCAGCAGACCTTCGCGCAATCCCTGCGCGCGGCCGAGAAGCAGTCCGGCGCGGAATCGAAGGTGGCTTCGGCCCAGGGTTCCGGGAATGCCGCGGGCGGCGGTTCCCCGCCCCTGGTTACCGGACGTTAATGTAAATGGATATAAATGAGAGAGTGAAGAGGGCGATTTAATGGCCGATATCGTACCCACCGCAGCGGAAGACATCCCATCCGCGGAAGTCGCGGAAGTAGACCTTTACCACGCGAAAAGCTGGTGGACCAAATATGTGTTCAGCCAGGACGCCAAAGTTATCGCCGTCCAGTATTCCTGCACGGCGATCGCCATCGGGCTGGTCGCCCTGGTGCTGTCGTGGCTCATGCGGTTGCAGTTGGGTTTTCCGGAGAGCTTCTCGTTCATCGACGCATCCGACTATTACCAGTTCATCACCATGCATGGCATGATCATGGTGATCTACCTGTTGACGGCCCTTTTCCTGGGCGGCTTCGGGAACTATCTCATCCCGTTGATGGTGGGCGCCCGCGACATGGTGTTCCCCTACGTCAACATGCTGAGCTTCTGGGTCTATCTGCTGGCCGTGGTGGTGTTGGTGGCGAGCTTCTTCGTGCCCGGCGGCCCCACCGGCGCGGGCTGGACCCTGTATCCCCCGCAAGCCATCCTTTCAGGCACCCCGGGGTCGGAATACGGCATCATATTGATGCTGGTGTCGCTTGCGCTGTTCATCATCGGCTTCACCATGGGCGGCCTGAATTACGTGGTCACGGTCCTGCAGGCCCGCACGCGGGGCATGACGCTGATGCGCATGCCGTTGACGGTCTGGGGCATTTTCGTGGCCACGATCCTGGCGCTGCTGGCTTTCCCGGCCCTGTTCGTCGGCGCTGTGATGATGCTTTTCGACCGCATTCTGGGGAGCAGCTTCTTCATGCCGGCCATCGTCGTAATGGGAGAGCAGCTGAGCTACAGCGGCGGCAGCCCGATCCTGTTTCAGCATCTGTTCTGGTTCTTCGGGCACCCGGAAGTTTACATCGTCGCCCTGCCGGCCTTCGGCATCGTTTCCGACCTTCTGAGCGTCCATGCGCGGCGGCACATCTTCGGATATCGGATGATGGTGTGGGCGATCGTGATTATCGGCGCGCTCAGCTTCGTGGTTTGGGCCCACCACATGTATGTCAGCGGCATGAACCCCTGGTTCGGTTTCTTCTTCGCCACCACCACCCTGATCATCGCCGTGCCGACCGCCTTGAAGGTCTACAATTGGACCTTGACGCTGTGGCGCGCCAACATCCAGCTCACCCTTCCGATGCTGTTCGCGTTGGCATTCATCGTCACCTTCGTGAACGGGGGCATCACCGGTTTGTTCCTCGGCAACGTGGTGGTGGACGTGCCGCTATCGGACACCATGTTCGTGGTGGCGCATTTCCACATGGTGATGGGGGTGGCGCCGCTCCTGGTGATTTTCGGCGCCATCTATCATTGGTATCCCTTGATGACCGGGCGGATGCTCGATGAAAAGATGGGAAAATTCCACTTCTGGGTCACCTTCATCGGCACCTACACGATCTTCCTGCCGCTCCATTACTTGGGTATCCTAGGCGTGCCGCGGCGCTATTTCGAAATGGGGGATACCAGCTTTATCCCCGACTCGGCCCAGGATTTGAACGCCTTCATCACCGTGGCGGCGCTGATCGTCGGATTTGCCCAATTGGTGTTCCTGTACAACCTGTTCAGGAGCCTGCGGCACGGCAAGATCTCCGAGAGGAATCCCTGGAAAGCGGCGAGCCTTGAATGGCAGACCGCCGCCTATCCTCCCGGACACGGTAATTTCGGGGAGCACCTGCCCGTGGTCTACCGCTGGGCGTATGATTACGGGGTGCCGGGCGCGCCCGACGACTTTATCCCGCAGAACGTTCCCAACAACGCCGTCGCCGAGAGCCACGCCGAGGCGCCAAGCGCCGCCGATGACGCCGAGGCGCCGCGGACGTGAATTTCTTCCGGGAAATAACCCAGAAATCCTGGTTGCCCACCGACGGGCCGGGCGATGAAATTCGCGACCATGGCGCCTTCGCCTTGCCGCAGGCGACGGTTGGGCTGCGGGTGTTCCTGGTTGTGGCCACGGTTCTGTTCTTGCTGTTCGTCGTCGCTTACAGCGGCCGCATGGCGTTTCCCGACTGGCGCGCCATGCCGGAGCCTTGGTTGTTATGGCCCAACACCCTGGCGCTGATTCTCGGCAGCGTGGCGCTTCACGGGGCGAGCCTGAGCGCGCGCCGGGGACGGATGGACGAACTCAGAACCCGGTTGTGGGCGGCGGCGGCGTTGTCCATGGCCTTCCTGGTGGGCCAAGTCCTGGTTTGGCAGGAATTATTCGCCCTCGGGTATTTCGCGGCCGCCAACCCGGCCAACGCGTTCTTTTACTTGCTCACGGCGATTCATGGGCTCCACTTGTTGGGCGGGCTCGGCGTCTTGGCCTGGACCGTCACCAGGATTTACGGTGGCGTGGAGGCGGATCAGTTCAAGCAAAGCGTCAATTTGTGCGCCGTCTATTGGCATTTCTTGTTGGTGGTTTGGCTGGTCATGTTCGGCCTGCTGTCGTTTACGTAACGAGGTCTAAATACAAATGTCAGAAACTGCAGTGACAGAACCCGCAAGCGGTCCCTCCAGGCCCCAAGGCGTGGAGGGGTTGGTGGGTGATTGGGCTTCGGACCAGCGGGCGTTCAAGAACGTCCCCTGGGGCAAGGCCATGATGTGGATTTTCCTGGTCAGCGACACTTTCATTTTCAGCATCTTCTTGCTGTCCTACATGACGGTGCGGAGTTCGACCACGGTGGCCTGGCCCCACCCCAGCGAGGTTTTCGCGCTGAGCTTCGGTGGCGAGCCGATCCCCCTCATCCTGATCGCCATCATGACCTTCATCCTGATCACCTCCAGCGGCACCATGGTGCTGGCGGTCAACTACGGATACCGCAAGGATCGCGCCAAGACGGCCATGTTATTGCTGGCCACGGCGGCCTTCGGCGCCGCCTTCGTCGGCATGCAGGCGTTCGAGTGGACCAAGCTGATCGTCGAAGAAGGGGTGCGTCCCTGGTCCAACCCCATGGGGGCCGCCCAGTTCGGCTCGACCTTCTTCATGATCACCGGCTTCCACGGCTTCCACGTGTCCATCGGCGTATTGTTCCTGATCATCCTCGCGCGCAAGGTCTGGCGTGGCGACTACGACCGCGGCGAACGGGGCTTTTTCACCAGCCGCAAGGGCAATTACGAAATTGTCGAAACCATGGGCCTCTATTGGCATTTCGTCGATCTGGTCTGGGTTTTCATCTTCGCGTTTTTCTATCTTTGGTAGGGCAGTCACATGACAAGCACAGACACACACGTCGAGGGCCAACAACATCCTCTTGGCATTTATTTCAAGATCTGGGCATGGCTGTTCGTCCTCAGCACCTGCTCTTACATGGTCGACTACTTGAATGTTCAGGGGTATCTGCGGTGGACCTTGATCATCATCTTCATGCTGGCCAAGGCGGGGCTGATCGTCGCCGTCTTCATGCACATGATGTGGGAACGCCTGGCGTTGCTTTACGCCATCGCGACGCCGCCGGTATTGGTGCTGATCTTCACCGCCCTGATGTCGTCGGAAGCGGGCCACACCTTCCTGACCCGCACCATATTCTTCGCCACCGCTTCCTAGGCGTTCGAAACCCATCCCAGCGCGCTCGAAGGGGCGCCGCGCATGCGACGCGGGCCGCCCCTTTGCCGCTGGAAAAGCCTCCCCGCGCGTCATGGTGGGCAAGCTTGGACCGAATGATCTTGGTGGGTGCGCCTTGGCTGGGGGACCTGGATTCGAACCAGG
>SMXQ01000122.1 GCA_004356985.1 Alphaproteobacteria bacterium
ATCGAGAATCAGGACCCTGAAATGGCTGCTGAAGTGGCGCGTGAGTTCGGTGGCAAGGGTGGTCATTTTCATTTTGCCAACATCTCCGCGCCAGCCATCCCGAGTTGCCTTATCCGGCGCGATCAAGAAGCCCGCCCGGCCATGATTCAGCTGCCATGGTAGTCGAAAAGGGCTTTGAAGGAAGGCCTGATCCGGCTGTGCCCCGATGCCTCCTGTTGGCGGAAATTCCTTAACGTCGAGGGGCCGGGGCGGTGCCAACTGGTGCCGGGCAAGGGCCCATGATAGGTTGCCCCAAAACGCATAAGAACCGGGAGGACACCATGGCCGCCGCCGTTCCACGCGTCCCTTCGATCATCGATTCCGACGCCCACGTCATCGAATCGCCGGCCACCTGGGACTACATGGACGAGACCGAGCGCAAGTACCTGCCCTCGGTCACCACCCAGACCTTCGGCAACACGCTGCTGGACAACGAGGGCAAGGAGCGCGGCGAATTCTGGGTGATCGACGCCCGGGTCCACGACAAGGACAAGAACATCGGCTCCGACACGCCCGAGGCGTCCCGCGAGATGCACGATGTCGGCGCCCGGCTGGCCCATATGGACACCCTCGGCATCGACGTCCAGATCCTCTATCCGACCCTGTTCCTGCGCCCCGTCGCCCGCGGCCACGGGCTGGAGTTGGCGCTCTGCCGCAGCTACAACCGCTGGCTCGCTGACATCTGGAAGCAGGGTGGGGGCCGCCTGCGCTGGGTGGTGATGCCGCCGTTGCTGTCCATGGACAAGGCCACCGAAGAGATCCGCTGGGCCAAGGATCACGGCGCCTGCGGCGTCTTCATGCGCGGGTTTGAGTGCAACATGTCGATTTCCGACCCCTATTTCCATCCCATCTTCGAGACCGCCAGCGAACTCGACCTCGCCATCTGCGTCCATACCGGCCTCAACAGCTTTGCCCTCCACGACGCCCTGCCCACCGACGACAGCTTCGTGCGTTTTCACATCCCCACGGTCTACGCCTTCCAGTCGCTGGCGCTGACCGGCACCCCGGCCCTTTTCCCCGATCTCCGCTGGGGCTTCATCGAGGCCGGCTCCATGTGGGTGCCCTTCGTCATCCACGATATCGAGAACCGTTTTAAGCGCCAGGGCCGGGATATGCCTAAGAACCTGCTCACCGCCAACCGCTTCACCGTGGCCTGCAAGGTGACCGACGACCTCGACTACATCGTCGGCTATACCGGCGAGGACAATCTGGTGGTCGGCACCGATTACGGGCACCACGATTTCGCCTCGGAGATCAATGCCATCTCGCTGATCCGCGACCTCGGCAAGCTCGACCAAAGGATCGTCGCCAAGATCCTCGGCGCCAACGCCCGGGCGCTCTACGGGCTCGGCTGAGCTTGGCCGGCAGAAGAATTCTCACCTCGAACCGAAGCCTTGAAGAAGGGGGCCTAGATGACAACCGAAACCGTCCTGCGTGAAAAGCTCGCCACCTGCACCCGCATCCTCGCCATGCAGGAGCTGATCGGCCTGTTCGGCCATATCAGCACCTACGACCCCGAGACCGGGCGGGTCTATATGTGCCCGGGCATGGGCAGCGAAAAGACGACCGTGCGGCCCGACGATATCCTGCCCCTGGACCTCGACGGCAAGTTGCTCGATGGCGAGGCCCATGTGCCCATCGAATGGCCGATCCATACCGTGCTCCACGCTAAGCGCGCCGATGCCCTGGCTATCGCCCATCTCCATTCGCCCTATGCGACGCTGTTTTCCATCGCCGACCGCGAATACCGGCCGGTCACCCTGCAGGGCAGCATCTTCGGCGCCGGCATTCCGCTTTACGACCAGCCGCACCTGGTCAAGACGCCCGAGCAGGGCAGGGATCTGGCCAACATCATCGGCGATGGGCGCGCCATCTTCATGCGCGGCCACGGCGTCGTCATCGTCGCCCGCGACGTCGAAGAGATGCTGTTCGCCTCGCTTTTGTTGGAGGACGAGGCGCGCAAATGGGTGATGGCGTCGGCCCTGGGCGAGGTGCGGCCGTTCAGCGCCGAGGATTGCGCCGCCTTCGGCGCCGAGGCCGACTTGCCGCGCCGCGCGCACCGGGCCTGGCCCTATCTCAAGGGCATGGAGGAACGTTGGAACGGCCAGCCCGGCACCGGGGCCATCGCCTTCTGCTGAGGGGGCGGGATTCCCCTTGATCGCGGCCTCGGGGTCCGATTTACTGTTGTTAATTCGCATTCCAGGCGGCCCAATACCGGGCCGCCGGCAAGAACAACTTCAGGGAGGTTTCGATGGCCCATTTCATGGTGCGCGCGGCCCTGGCGGCCGCGGTGTTTTCCGGCGCTTATCAGGTTGCCCCCGCGGCGGCCGACCCCATCGCCGATTTCTATAAAACCAAGAGGATGACCGTTCTCATCAGTTCCCGGGCGGGCAGCGGCTATGACGTCTATGCGCGGTTGTTGGCCAACAATCTTGGCAACTTCATTCCCGGCAAGCCCAGGATCATCCCCAGGAACATGCCCGGCGCCGGCGGCATGCGGCTGTTGAACCATGCCTACAACAAGGGGAAACGGGACGGCACGCTTCTGTTCACGCTCCATTACAATCTGCCGATGTTTCAGGCCATGGGCGGGCGCGGCGTCAAATACGATGCCTCGAAGATCATCGGCCTGGGCCGCCTGCTGGCGTCCAACGCGGTGACCGGTGTTTGGTCGGCGTCGAAATCGAATGTCAAGAACATCGGGGACGCGTTCAAGCGCCAAGCCGTGATCGGCAGCACCGGGGCGACGTCGAATTCGACGGTCTACCCCCACGTGTTGAACAACATGCTCGGCGCCAAGTTCAAGGTGGTCCCCGGCTATGCCGGCGCGAGCAGCGTTTTCCTCGCCATGGAGCGCGGTGAGATCGACGGCTTCGGCGCTTATTCCTACCTCACCCTCAAATCGATCAAGCCCGATTATCTCAACAAGAAGCTGTTCAACCCCATCGTCCAGTGGGGGCCGAAACGCGAACTGGAATGGTCTCATGTGCCCACCGCCATCGATCTGGCGAAATCGAAAATCGACCGCGCGGCCATGGTCATCGCCTCCACCGGGCCGGAGATCGGCTTTTCCTATTTCATGCCGCCCGCGGTGCCAAAGGCGCGGGTCGCCGCCTTGCGCAAGGCCTTCAATGCCATGGTCAAGGACCAGGCGTTCCTCGATATGGTCAAGCGCCGCAAATTGGCCCTGCGGCCGGCCGACTCCACGTTCGTGGAAAAACTGGTGGCCAACGTCATGGGGGCCAAGCCGCCGGTCATCGACCGCCTCCGGCAGTTGATGCTGGCCAAGGGGCAGGGCGCGCGCTGCCAGGATTACACCGACAAGAAATTCTGCCGCAAAAAGCGCAAGAAAAAGAAGAAATAGCCGTCCGCCAACAAGATTTCCGCAATACGAGGCGCCCCCGGCCAGCCGCCGGGGCGCTTTGTCATGGGCGGGGACGCGCTTATCTCTTGGCGTCCATCTTCCTGGCCGTGGCGCCGGCGCCGGCATGGGTGAAGGCACGGGTCGCGCCGGGCCCCCATATGGCGCTTTCCATCGGCCGCCCGGTGTTGCTAATTAGGGGTTCAGTCCTGGTCAAACCATAGGAGAGCGGCGTCATGGAAATCTTTGTCAACGGGATCAAAGTCCATTACGTGACCGCGGGGGCCGACGACGCCCCCTGGGTGACGCTGTCCCATTCCATCGCCGCCGACCACACCTTCTGGGATGCCGAGGCCGCCGCCCTTGCCGCCGGCTACCGCGTGCTGCGCTACGATACCCGCGGCCATGGAATGAGCGCCGTGGGCACCGATCCCACTAGCCTGGACCTGCTGGCGCGGGACGTGATCGGGCTGTGGGATGGCCTCTCCATCGCCCGCAGCCATTTCATCGGCCTGTCGCTGGGCGGCATGATCGGCCTGGTGCTGGGGCTCGATCATCCCGGGCGGGTGGAAAAGCTGGTGATCGCCAACACCCGGAGCCGGGCCGACGCGCCCTTCACCGCCCTTTGGGACCAGCGCATCGCCCTGGCGGAAAGCGACGGCATGGCGCCCATCGCCGAGGCATCCCTGGGGCGCTGGTTTACCGCCGATTTCATCGCCCGGGACGCGGCCACCATTGCCCGGGTCCGCGCGGTGATCGAAGCCACGCCGCCTGCCGGGTTCGCTGGCGCCGGCCGCGCCATCCGCGCCATCGACCTTTACCGCCGCCTGGGCACGCTGGCCCGCCCGACCTTATTCATCGCCGGGGGCGAGGACGGGGCCTGCCCGCCCGAGGGCATCCGCGCCGACCACCTTGCCGTTCCCGGGTCGCGCTATCGGGAACTAACGCCCGCGGCCCATATTTCAAACCTCGAGCAGCCCCAGGCCTTCATGGACGCGGTGGCCGAATTTCTCGCGGCATGACGGGATCAGGGCCTGACCGGGTGAGGGTGGGGGAAATTTGCCGTGCGCGGCCTAAGGGCATTGCCTGTGCCCCGCCCGATCCGCTACCAATGGGGCCGCCCTCCCTGCAACCGGGGGCGTGAGGAAGGCCCGGGCTTAAACATGGCGGACATCTGCAGCTTGCGCGACGCGGTCGCGGCGCACGTCCATGACGGCGACACCGTCACCCTGGAGGGGTTCACCCACCTCATTCCCCACGGCGCGGGCCATGAGCTGATCCGCCAAAAATTGCGCGGCCTCACCCTGATCCGCATGACCCCGGACCTGGTCTTCGATCAGTTGATCGGCATGGGATGCGCGGCCAAGGTGATCTTCGCCTGGGGCGGCAACCCCGGGGTGGGCTCCCTCCACCGGCTCCGCGACGCCATCGAGAACCACTGGCCGCACCCCCTGGACATTGAGGAACACAGCCATGCCGGCATGGCGAACGCCTTCGTCGCCGGGGCCTCGAACCTGCCCTTCGCGGTGCTGCGCGGATACAAGGCGACCGACCTGAGAAAATTCAACGACCGCATCCGCACCATCACCTGTCCCTTCACCGGCGAAGAGCTCGCCGCCGTTGCGGCGATCCGGCCCGATGTCGGGATCATCCATGCCCAGCGGGCCGACCGCCGGGGCAACGTTTTGGTCCACGGCATCGTCGGGCTCCAGAAAGAGGCGGTCCTCAGTGCCCAGCGTTCCATCGTCACGGTGGAGGAAATCGTCGAGGAACTCGACCCGCCGGCCAATTCCTGCGTGCTTCCCCATTGGGTGGTCGATGCCGTCGCGGTGGTGCCGGGCGGCGCCCATCCGTCCTATGCCCTCGGCTATTACGAACGCGACAATCCCTTCTACATCGCCTGGGACGCCATCGCCAAGGAGCGCGAGGTTTTCACCCAATGGATGGAACGCCACGTGCTGGGGACCAAGGATTTCTCCGAATTCCGGGCCTCCATCGCTGGCGCCCGGGCCGGCGAGGCGGGCCCATGACCGAGGCCGATTTCACCACCAACGAGATGATGACGGTGGCCGCCGCGCGCATGCTGGACAACGGCACGGTCTGCTTCGTCGGCATCGGCCTGCCATCCCAGGCCGCCAACCTGGCCCGGCTCACCCATGCGCCCGAGGTGGTGCTGATCTACGAATCCGGGCCCATCGGGGCGAAGCCCGATATCCTGCCGCTGTCCATCGGCGACGGGATCCTGGCGGA
>SMXQ01000123.1 GCA_004356985.1 Alphaproteobacteria bacterium
CCCGCGCCTCTCCAATGCGCAGTCCTGTCAACGCAGTGAAAATAATACAATGAGCAGCAGTCTCGGTGACGGCCCCCTCTGCTTGTAGGTTTCTGATGGAGGCACCAAGTTTTGCTAGCTCAACGTCCGTCAGGTACCGATCTCGGCCTGGGCTTGGGAATCTCTTCACCCCATAGACAGGATTATGCGGAATTAGGCCTAGACTGACCGCATAGCTCAGGACTGACGAGGTCACAGCTAAGGCGTGATTGGCGTGAGCCGGGGTGTCGGACATTTGAGACTTGAGTAATGCCACCTTGCCTTGATCAATCTTCGTGATGCGATAGTGACCAAGTGCGGGCAGCACCTTTTGTCGAAGAAGCTGCCGATATTCATTGGCGGTCCTCTCCTTCAGGTGGTGGCCTGCGTATTCTTCGATATATCGGGCCACAAACTGTGTAAACGTGATGTCCGCTGCAATCTTTTCCTTTTCTTCAGCGGGGTCGTTATCAAGTTCCACTTTGGCAAGGTATTTCCTCGCAGCGTCACGTGCTTTATCTGGTGTCAGAACTCCTACGGTGCCTATTTTTCGGCGGCGTTGTCTCCCATCTATACGGTACTGAACAAAATAGATCATGTGACCGGATGGTTTCATGCGAACGCCAAATCGGCTTAGTTCGGTGTCCCAGGCAAAGAACTCTGTATCTCGCGCTTCAAGGGCCGCGAGGGAGGTCTTCGTAAATTTGAACTGGCGTTTTTCCGACATCTTCAGCACCTGACTGGTTTGGCGGGGAAGCAATAGGGAAGCATGACAAACGAAAACATAACCACATACATTGAAATCCAACGATGGGCGATTTCAATAATTACCCGCCTAACATATTGCAACTAATCGCAATCTAGGACGATAGGATATTTTTGAAATGTGGTATGAAATGGATAGGTGCCAGACTCAAAATCTGTTTCAGGTAACTGAGTGGGAGTTCGAGTCTCCCCGGGGGCACCAATCTTTTCAACGTGATAACGGCATCCGCCGGGTGCCTCGCGGTCCGGGCGTCCCGCCGGGCAAGCCTGTAAGAAGCGGCGTCGGCAAAAAATAAACCTCTTGGATGGGCCCTGATCCCCCGGAATCGATGGCAAGGGGAAATGGCGCCGCGACGATGATTCGGGGGAAGCCTCTCCCGCGGGGTCCGGCGCGGTAGGCATGGGTCTGGAGGGCAATGGCGCCGCGGCGAATTGCGCCAACAAAAAAGCTTAACCGGGTAGGTGACGGACGCCCGGCGACGGCGTATACTTTGGCATGATGGACTTGGGGACAAGCCCTTCATTCAATCGCTGCCGGTTCTTTTCAGGCAGCTAAGATCGGACGATCAGCGGACGGAACGAGCCCAACCGGCCCCCTTCCGTGAATGCGCGATTCCACTGTGCCCGCCCCGTGCGTCCCAGCCGGCTCGAGTATTTGCGTGCTTGGCAGGGAAGGGGGCGAATTTGCGATGCTTGTCCGGAGAGCCGGCGCTTCGAAAGCCCTTTCGCGTGGATTGAATTGCCGCTGTAACAATGGAGGAAAATGGGTCGATGACCGCTCATGATCGCGCGACAACGGCGCTCCTGCTCGCTGCGGGTACGGGAAGCCGTTTGCGGCCATTGACCAAGAACGCGCCGAAGTGTCTCACCGAAGTCGGCGGCCTGCCCATCCTCGAACGGCTGGTCCACAACTTGGCAGAACACGGAATCGAGAGACTGGTGGTGGTGATCGGGCACCTGGGCGACCGTATCCGCGATTTCCTGAACCATAAGGCGGGCGATCTGCGCGTCGAGTACATCACCAGCTCCGTCTATCGGACAACCAACAACATCTATTCCCTGTGGCTGGCCCGGGACCATATCCAGGAACCGTTCCTGCTGGTGGAAAGCGACTTGGTCTTCGATTCCTCGATGTTGGAGGACATGCTCCATCCCGACAAGATCGCGATTTCCCGAATCCGGCCCTGGATGAACGGGACAACGGTGACGCTTGGCCCGGGGCGGCGGATCAGGGCCTTCCATGTCGGCCGCGGTGGGGAGAATGACTCCTCGCGTTACAAGACGGTGAATATCTGCAGCCTTTCAACTCAGACCTGGAGCAACGTCGTAGCAAGGCTGAACCGCTACATCTCCGATGGCAGGGTCGGTGAGTATTACGAAGCCGTTTTCGCCGAAATGATTGCCGACGGCGCGCTTTCCTTCGAAGGGGCGTTCTTCGATCCAGACCGCTGGTATGAAATCGATACCATCGCCGATCTCAACGAAGCGGCCCGCATTTTCGGGAGAACCTGCCGAGCCAAATTCGTGCCCGATGTCCAGCGCCTTCAAATTGCCGCGGGGGCCCCGTTGACCCCGGTTGCCGCGCGTGACTGAGATCGACAGCGCAAAGGTCAACCAGTATTGGGAAGGGGCTGCGCCTTCGATTCTCGGGCCCTACATGATGGACGGGTTCGGCTTTCCCTCGAGCGCGGGTGGTTTCCGATTGCGGGCGGAATCGCGGATCGTCCGGCGGCTGACCCGCGGCGTGAAACGGGACGGCACGGTGCTCGATCTCGGAAGCGGTGTCGGGTTCTGGCCGAGGAATTCGCCGGCCGCTTCTCCCGGGTCGTCGCGGTCGAGGCCAGCGAGATGCTTTACCGGGCCTTGGAGCGGCGATGCGCCCGGTATTCCAACATCCACCCGGTCCACGGCAACGTCATGTCGTTCGAGCCCGACGGCCGCACCGACCTGATCTTTCTCGGCGGCTTGCTCATGTATCTCAACGAAGAGGACGTGATTGCCCTGCTCCGGCGGCTGCTCCCGTTCCTGGAGCCGGGCGGAATGATGCTGTGCCGCGAATCCACGGTCCGGGGCGACACCGTGGTGCGCCGGGGCGACTACCAGGCGGTCTATCGTTCGGTGCCGGATTACCGGCGGATCTTCGGGCAATGCGGATTGAGCATCCGCCACGTCGAGAGGAACGAGCCCTACGTTCTCATGCAGATGGGCTGCGAACTGGTCAAGACGTGGAAGGAAACCGTGCCCGAGCGATTTCAGGCCCTCCGGGGCATCGGCCATTTGACCTATTTCATGTTTCGGCTGGGGAACCCCTGGATCACGCGCGTTTCCAAGTTTCTGGGCATTCCGTTTCCGAAGCTGGAAAACCACTTCTTCGTGCTTGAGCCGGGCATGTCCTGAACATCGGCGGGGCACGGTCGTTTGGTCGGCCCTTATCCCCGCCGATCAACCCTCATCCCGGGGCCGACCATGGCACATCCGTAGGGCAATTTTTTTTACCGGAACCTGGCCAACGCGACGTCGATTCTCGGCGTGGCGCCCCTCGTCATTCTCTTCCTGGACGACGGTTACCGGTACCTGATCCCGCTGATCGTGTTCAACAATTTCATGGACGACCTGGACGGCATTCTGGCCGCCAAGCTGAACATCAAAAGCCGGTTCGGCAGCGACCTCGACAACATTTGCGACGCGGTCGCCCATGTGGTCCTGGCCCTGGCGGCCGGCGCCCATTTCGGCGGCCTCATCATGGGCGCCAGCGTGGTCGCCGCCGGTTCGATCATTCTTCGCGTCACCGCCCGGGTCGATCCCCACACTGCCGCGGGGACGGGTTCTCCGACCAACGAACTGATGCGCCACATTTTGTTGGTCCTTCTGCTGGCCGGTCAGTTCGACTTCGAGCCCGCCACCATCCTGATCGCGGTGTTCCTTCTGCATTCGGGGTCGATGCTGGTGCCGTTCGCGATGCCCGCCCTTATCAGGAGCCGGGCCAAGTCGACCCTCCTGATCGGCCTGGTGAACGTGGCGTTGGTGGCGGCTTGGCTCCTGCCTCCCGTCACGCCGGTCGTCGCGGCCGCCTTCATGGGCACCTACTGCTACGCCTTGGCCGCGGGAATCGTTGGTTGGTCGAAGCAACGGGGCGGCGGGACGGCGCCCTAACAAACCTCGGGACCAAACCCCAGACCCTGTAAAGCGGGCCGGGAATCCGCCTAATTGTCCCTCACGGCACCCTCCCCCGCGAGGCGGCCGAAGACGGCGTTGCGGGTCTGGCCGGTGAAGGACGGGTAGTTGTGGAAGAACAGCCCGATGATATCGCCGGTGGCATAGAGCCCCTTGATGGGTTGGTGAAGGGTGTTCATGACCTGGGCCCGCTGGTTCACCTTGAGCCCACCGAAGGTGAAGGTGATGCCGCAGGTCACCGAGAAGGCCCGGAACGGCGGCTCGTCGATCCGCGCCGCCCAGTTGGATTTGGGGATATCGAGGCCGTGGGTGCCCTTGCCGTCGGGCTTTGTCGGATCGAAGGGGACGTCGTCGGAGCACGCGGCGTTGAAGGTGTCTGTGGTATGCCCCAGGACCTCGGGTGCGAGGCCGACCTTGGCGGCGAGCTCGGCGATGGTATCGGCTTCCACGAAGGTTGCCTGATGATGGGGATAGCGGCGTAACTTCTCGCCCTTGCGGTCAAAGATATGAAAGGCCACCGATCCCGGCGCCGTGACACGGGAGTGTTTCAATTGCCGTGATTCCGGGTATATGTTTAGCGATTCGATGAACCGCCATGCGGGAGGAAACCATCATGGCAGCCAATACAAATCGCAAGGCGAAGGTCCGGCATATCGCGATCAAGACGCCGGACCCGCAAAAGCTTGCGGAATACTATACCAAGGTGTTCGGCCTTGACGTGGTGCTCAGGCGGCCCTCGGGATCGGTGTATCTGTCCGACGGCGACCTGTGCCTGGCGCTTCTGCCGACGCGCGGCGAAGTAGCGCCGGGTATCGAGCATTTCGGATTCCACATCCAGGATGCCGAGGAAATCGCCAAGTCGCTGGAAGCCCTCGGCATGGACCCGCCCAAGGCCCGGCCCAACGACCCGCCCTACGCCGAGACCCGCGTGACGGATCCCGATGGCAACATGATCGACCTGTCTACGCACGGTTTCGAGATGCAGGAATTCCAGGAAGACCGGGAGAAAAAGACCTCCGCCGCAGGGTGAGGACGGCGGTAAGGCGTCCATGGATGACAATGATATCCCGACGGCTAAGGCGGAAAACCTCGCCAACGGCGGGGCCATTTGGCTGCCATGGCCAGGGCAACCGCGTGACTGGGGGCCTATGGGTGAAAGCGATGGTTCAGCCATGATGAAGATCACGCCCATTGGGGGCGCCTTGGGCGTGGCGGCGTCGGGGATCGATCTCAAGCAGCCCCAGGACGCCGCCACCGTCGACGCTCTCCGCGCGGCGTTCCAGGGCGGCCTGGTGCTGGTGGTCCGTGACCAAGAGGACCTCTTGCCGGAAGACCAGGTTCGGTTCTGCGAATTTTTCGGGCCCTTGGGGGCCCGCGCCCGCCCGGCGGCCGAACGTCCCGAAAGCGCCGACGGTCCGCCCGAGGTGATGTTCGTCTCGAACCGCAAGGAAAACGGGCGTTATATCGGTTCCCTGCCCGAAGGGGAAATGCAGTTCCACATGGATCAGTGCTACGTGGAACGCCCGGCCCGGGCCACCTGCCTTTACGCCATCGCCGTCCCCGATTCCGGCGGCGACACCATATTCGGCAACCTTTGCGCCGCTTATGCGGCCTTGCCCGGCGACCTGCGCGCCATCGTCGATGCAAGCCGGGCGCGCCATGTCTTCAGTTATGGTTCCACCTCGACCGATCAGGTCGACCAGGCGCCCAAAATAAGCGAATTTATCCAGCCCATGGCCGTGGCCCATCCCGAAACCGGGCGCCCGGCGCTTTACGTCAGCCGGCTGATGACGCGGGAGATCATGGGTCTTGGCCCCCAGGCGGGCGGCGACGTGCTGGACCGCTTGTTCGCCCACCAGGAATGCCCGGAATTTCTCTATACCCACAAGTGGCGGAATGGCGACCTGGTGATCTGGGACAATCTTTGCACCATCCACGCACGCACCGATTTCGATCCCAAACAGGATCGGCACCTTCGGCGTTTCTCCGTCGCCGGCGGGCCGCTCGCCGCCGCTTGACCCCTTCGCCGCTTGGGCCATGACGCCACAAGACCGATGATCAAGGAGAGGCGCGCGCGGGGCCGCAAGACGCTGCAACAGGCGGCACCGTGGCGGAGTCTTCCGATGCCTCCGTTCGAATTGATTTGACCAGCGCTTTGCGGTGGAATTTTAAATGGATGGCGTGGAGGGATGCCGTAGAATCCGTGGTGCCGCGCCGCCCAAGCGTTGGAAGTGGGAACACCTGACCAACGCGACGTTGCCCGGGGAGGGGTCATGGAATTCGATTACGTCGTCATCGGCGCCGGTTCGGCAGGTTGCGTGCTGGCTGCCCGGCTGAGCGAGGATGGCGCGAGTCGGGTCCTCCTGCTCGAGGCGGGTGGCCGCGACCTCAATCCCCTCATTCACGTGCCGCTCGGCGTCGGCAAGCTGTGGTCGGACCGGCTGCATGACTGGGGCTACGACACCGAGCCCGAACCCACCATGAATGGCCGCAGGATCGAGGTCATGCGCGGCCGTGTGCTGGGCGGTTCGTCGGCCACCAACGCCATGGGGTACGCCCGCGGCCACCCGGCCGATTACGACCGTTGGGCCGGTTATGGCTTGACCCAATGGTCCTTCAGCCATGTGCTTCCTTATTTCAAGCGCCTGGAAGCCTGGGAAGGCGGCGCGGACGAATTTCGCGGCGGTTCAGGCCCGCTCCATATCGAGCGCACGCGATCCCAGGACCCCATTTGGGACGCCTGGCTGGAGGCCGCCCGCGCCGCCGGGCACCCCATCATCCAGGACCTCAACGGTGGCGACCAAGTTGGCTTCGCGCGGCTTCAGAACACCATAAAAAATGGCCGCCGCTGCTCGGTGGCCGTTGCCTACCTCCACCCTGCCCGGGCCCGCCCCAACCTCAAGGTGGTGACGCGCGCCCTGGTGCTGCGCATTGTCATGGAAGCCAAGCGCGCGGTCGGCGTCGCCTACCAGAGGGGTGGAAAATTGACGATCGCCCGGGCGTCGAAGGAGGTGATCCTTGCCGCGGGAGCCATCAACTCGCCACAGCTCTTGATGCTGTCGGGCATCGGTCCCGCGGATCACCTGCGCCGCCATGGCATCGACGTCACCTTGGATGCGCCGGGGGTCGGCCAGAACCTTCAGGACCACGTTTCATCCAACGTTTGGTATCAGCGCCTGGCGCCGGGGCCTTTCCGGGCACACCTGCGGTGGGACCGCCTCCTTTTCAACGTGGCTCGGGCGTATCTCACCGGAACCGGGCCGGCCACCACCCTGCCCGCGGGGCTGATGGCGTTTCTCAAGACCCGGCCCGGTTTGCAATCGCCCGATATCCATTTCCTGTTCCGCTCTCTTCCCCCCGGGGCGACACCCTGGTTCCCGGGGATCGCGCCGGGCTGGGACGACGCCATTATGGTCCGCCCCGTGCTGCTCCATCCCGAAAGCAGGGGCCGCATCACCCTGGCCTCCGCCGACCCGCATCGCCCGCCGCGTATTGTTCAGAACTTCCTCGCCACCGGGGCCGACGTCCGTGGGCTCCGTGACGGCGTCAAGCTGGCCCGCGATATCGCCCGCCAGGCCGCCCTTGATCCGTTCCGCGGCGAAGAGCTTGGCCCCGGCGACGGCGTGCAGAGCGACGACGAGATCGATGACTATAACCGGAGGATCTCGCAGACGGCGCATCATCCCTGCGCCACCTGCGCCATGGGCGTCGGTGGGAATTCCGTGGTCGATGGGGAGCTGAGACTCCACGGCGCGGAAGGACTGCGCGTGGTCGACGCATCGGTCATTCCCGACCTGGTGAGCGGGGCCCTGAATGCCGTGGTCATCATGATCGCCGAGAAGGCCTCGGACATGATCCTCGGCCGTCCCGCGCCGCCGCCCGAGCCGGCCAAATGAGGACCGGAGGCGTGGCCCCAACCGATTGCTCCGGCCAAGCCCCCCTGCGGGAGTTCAACCGCCCGACTTGTTGAGGAAATCGAGCTTGCCCGCCCATTTGGATTTGATCTCGGCGGCGTAGGCCGGATCCACGGCGTTGACCTTGGGGAAGTCATCCTTCCAATGGTAGGGACGCACGGCGTAGATGATAATGCGGCTGGTGGTGATGTCGTCGGCTTGGCGCTGCTCGGGGCTGACCCGCGGGTCGATGTAGCCGGTCCAGCAGCCGTCGATGATGTCGGTCTGGGTCTTGGGGTCCCAGCGCGTCGCCAAGGCCCACATCAGTTCGGCCGGATTGGTGATATCGATATCGTCGTCGACGATGATGGTGATGCGCCCCATATAGGCGCCGGGCCCGGCGCCGGTGGCGACCAGCCCGGCCATTTTGGCATGGCCGGCATGAAGCTGCTTGATGGCAATGGCATTGATGAACCGGGTTCCGCCGCCAAGCGGCTTCCATACCCCGGTCACCCCCGGCACCCCCGCCGCTTCCAGCGCGTCCCACAGCGCCGCCATGCCGCCCATGGGGGGCTGGCGTCCCGGGAAGGTGGGCTTGGCCGGCGGCTGGCCGATCACGATGGGATGGTCGCGATGGTAGATCGCCTCCACGCGCAAGACGGGCTGTTGGGCGCCTTCCGCGGTGGCGTAATAGC
>SMXQ01000124.1 GCA_004356985.1 Alphaproteobacteria bacterium
CCGGGGAACAAAACTTCCGGCACACCGCCGCCAAACGCGGCCAGGGCAACGATAAGAATGCCCAATGTGTGAAACCACTTCATCGCCACGCCTTAGGACAGCAAGCCCTTGAAAAAATCCGTGATGGCATCGAACCGAGACAAATCCTGGACGGTCACGAATAAGAACAAGGAAGCCAACAGCCCGAGACCGATCCTAAATCCGTACTCCATGATCCTGTCGCTGAGGGGGCGGCCCCGGATGGCTTCTATCCCGTAAAACATAAGATGGCCGCCATCCAGCATGGGAATGGGAAACAGATTGATCAGGCCGAGGTTCATTGAAAGGACCGCCAGGAACCAGAACAGCCTACCCAAGCCAAGCTCGGCCACCTGGCCGGAAATCTGGGCGATGAATATCGGTCCTCCCAAACCGTCGGCGGACCGTGCGCCGATGATGATCTGACCCACCGCCTTCAAGGTAAAGACGGAAATGCGCCAAGTGTCCAGGACCGCGCGATAGACGGATTCCACGGGTCCGTGGCGGACATAATTGGGACCGGCACGCGACACCCCCAGGAGCCCGATTTTGGTTTCGTTTCCGAACCGATCGACGACCGTGTGGTGCTTGGGGACGGCCTTGAGGGTGACCTCCCGCCCATCCCGGCGGACAACGATGATCAATTCCCTGCCCGGGGCCATGCGCACGATCATCTGAACATCCTCGAACCGTTCGATAGCCTGGCCATCGACCATGACGAACCTGTCGCCGGGCTTCATGCCCGCCGTTTCCGCCGCGCTTCCGGGTTGGACGACGCCCGCCACCGGCGGCGTGAAGGGCTGGCCATCGGTGGCGAAGAGCACCGACAGCACGACGATGGCCAGCAGGAAATTGGCGAGCGGTCCGGCAACCACGATGGCGGCACGCTGTCCCAACGTTTTATGTTGGAACGAGACGCTTTTGTCCTCTTCAGTGAGTTCGACCTGGTCCTCGTCGCCAGCGCCGCTCATGGTTTCGCCGAACATCTTGACATACCCGCCGAGCGGCAGAAGGCTCACCTTCCACCTCGTCCCCGACCGCGAAGTCCAACCGAACAGTTCCGGCCCAAAACCGATGGAAAAAACCTCGATTCGGACGCCGTTGGCGCGCGCCACCGCGTAATGCCCAAGTTCATGGAAGAAAACGATGACGGTGAGAATGAACAGGAACGAGGCTCCGTTGGTCCATACCAAATTTAAAATTTCCATCAAATTTCGGGCCCTTCCATGGCCTGAGCGCAAGACGACGCGCCTTACCTTATTGCTTTCCCTTGCCGGAATCCTAAGCCGTCATCGACCCAAGGAATTCCCGAGCGATCCGCCGGGCTTCGTTATCGATGTCGACCACATCCGCTATCGACGCGATCCCGGCCTCGGGCCCCTTCTCCAGGACTTCGGTCACCACGCGCATAATGTCGAGAAAACCGATCTCGCCGGCGAGAAATCCCTGGACCGCTACCTCGTTGGCGGCGTTGAGGACTGTAGGGGCGGCTTGCCCGGTTTTCAAGGCTTCTCTTGCCAGGGAAAGGGCGGGAAACCGCTCTGAATCAGGCGCTTCGAAGGTCAACGATCCGATCGCCGCGAGGTCCAGACGGGCCGCCGGCGAGCCCTGCCTTTTGGGCCAAGCCAAGGCATAGGCGATGGGCGTGCGCATGTCGGGGACGCCAAGCTGGGCAAGCACGGAACCGTCGTTGTAAGCGACCAGAGAATGCACCACCGATTGGGGGTGGATCAGGACATCGATACGGTCTTCGGGAATCGGGAACAGGTAGCTCGCCTCGATCACCTCCAGGCCCTTGTTCATCATGGTCGCGGAATCGACGGAAATTTTATCCCCCATGTCCCAATTGGGATGGGCCACGGCCTGCTTGGGGGTGGCCTTGGCCATGGCCTCGAGGTCCAATTTCCAGAACGGGCCGCCCGACGCCGTGAGGATGATGCGGTCGACGGCTTCGACGTTGTCGAAATCGAATACCTGGAAAATGGCGCTGTGTTCGGAATCCACCGGCAACAGGGTGGCGCCGGCGCTTTCCACCTCCGACATCATCAACGATCCCGCGCAAACCAGGCATTCTTTGTTGGCAAGCGCCACCGTCACACCGCGCCTGACGGCGGCAAGGGTCGGCGCGAGACCGGCCGCACCGACAATCGCCGCCATCACCCAGTCGGCGGGAAGGCTTGCCGCCTCGACCAGCGCGTCGGCACCGGCCGCGACCGCGATATTGGTCCCGGCCAAGGCTTCCTTGAGATCACCGAACAGGCTTTCATCGCCGATCACCACCATCTGCGGCCGCAGCTCACGGGCTTGAGAGGCGAGCAAGTCCACGTTGGTGCGCGCCGTCAAGGCTTCCACCGAATAGGCGTCCGGCGCGCGGCGCAAGAGATCGACCGTATTGCGCCCGACCGATCCGGTGGACCCCAGGATGCTCACCCGGCGGGGACCGGTGTCGTGATCGTGCAAGGTTACCGCCATATGGTCTCACCGCTTCCCATCCAAAGCTGGACGCCGGCCACGAAGGGGAAGGCCGTCATCAAGCCGTCCACGCGGTCCAGGACGCCGCCATGGCCGGGAATGATAGTGCCGAAATCCTTAACCTCAAAATGGCGCTTCAACCGGGATTCAAGCAAGTCTCCGCCCTGGGCCACCAGGCTCACCAGGACACTGAGCGTGACGAAGCGTCCGTTCAAGGGCGTAAATCCCATCCCTCCCGCCGCGGCGGCGAGCGCGGCGGCGGCAATCAGGCCCCCGAACAGCCCCGACCAGGTCTTGGAGGGGCTCACCGATGGCGCCAGCTTGGGGCCGCCGAGCAGGTTTCCCGCGAAATAGGCGCCGATGTCCGTCACCCAGACCACCGCCAACACCCAGAACAGGATTTTCGTGCCGTAATCGATGTCATGGGCGAGCCACGTCACGGCGATAATGGGGATGGTGATATAGGCCAGGCCGAGGGTTAAGATCACGTCGTCGGCGCGGCGCCTGAGGCCGGTCAGGGTTGCCACCGCGATCCCGCCGGCGGCGAGGATGACGAAAGCGGGCAGCAGGCGGCCGAGGGTCGCCGCGACGCCGGCCAACACCACGGCGCCCAGAAAGACCACGGCGGCGGGATTGGGGGAGGCCGCCCAGGGGGGGGCGTCCACGCCGCGCGTCAAGCAGACATCGACCCATTCCTTGGCCATCAGACCCGCCACCGCGAGCAGCATGGCGGCCAGCCAGGCGCCGCCCGCCCAGACCGCCGCCAAAGCCACCGGGATAAGCACCGCGGCCGAAAGGCAACGCAACGTGAGCACATCAAATCTGCCCTCAGCCACGCGATGCGCCGTACCGTCGTTCGCGCCGGCCGAACTCGGTGATGGCCGTCACTAGATTGGCCTTCGAAAAATCCGGCCACAGGATGTCGAGAAACACGAATTCCGAATAGGCCGATTGCCACAACAGGAAATTCGATATCCTCTGTTCCCCCGAGGTGCGGATGATGAGATCGGGGTCGGGCATCCCCGCGGTGGACAACCAGCCGGAAAACCGTTCTTCGGTGATGTCTTCGGCGTCGAGCCGGCCCGAAGCCACCTCCTCCGCCGCACGCCGTGCCGCCGCCGTGATTTCGCTGCGCCCGCCGTAATTCAGCGCGACGGTGAAGTTCAAACGATTGTTGTCCCGGGTGAGCGATTCACCCTCGTCGATCAGGCCGATGATTTCCGCCGAAAACGCACTGCGCTCCCCGACCACGCGGAAGCACACATTGTGCTTGTGCATGTCGGCGATTTCGCTCCGCAGATAGCGTGCCAGAAGGGCCATGAGATCCTTGATCTCGGTCTCCGGCCGCTTCCAGTTTTCCGATGAAAACCCGAACAGGGTGAGATATTCGATGCCCAGTTCCAAGGCCGCCTCAACGGTGCGCCGGACCGCGTCCGCGCCTTCCCGGTGGCCCACGGTCCTGGGCATTCCCCGCGCCTCGGCCCAGCGGCCATTACCATCCATGATGATGGCGACATGCCGCGGCGGCGCATTGGTTGGCGGGGTCGAAATCACCATCATCAGATCTGCCTGATCTCTTGTTCCTTTTGGCTAAGCGAAGCGTCGATGCGTTTCACGTAATCATCGGTCAATTGCTGGACCTCATCGCCCCAGGCATGTTGTTCGTCCTGGGAAATATCCCCGCCCTTCTCCATTTTCTTGAGCCTGTCCATGCCGTCCCGCCGCACGTTGCGAACCGAGACTCGGGCCTGTTCCGCATAGCGGTGGGCGACCTTCACCAGTTCTTCGCGCCGTTCGGCGCTAAGCTCGGGAATCGGCACCCTCAGAACCTGGCCTTCGGTCGCCGGATTGAGGCCAAGATCGGATTCCCGGATCGCCCGATCGACCGCCTGGGCATTGCCCTTGTCCCAGACGTTGACCATCAGCAGCCGAGCCTCGGGGACGCTCACGGTAGCCACTTGGTTGAGCGGCATTTTCGATCCGTAGGCATTGACCACGATGCGGTCAAGCAGGCTTGCCGAGGCGCGGCCGGTGCGCAAACCGCCGAATTCCTCGTCGAGCACCGAAACGGCGCCCTCCATGCGGCGCTTGATGTCATCAATATCCGGTTCGGCCATGGTCATTTTCCTCCCACTTCACCCTTTTCGTTGATTACGGTGAAACGCCCCCGATGGTGCACCACATCGTCGAGAGCCCCGGAATTGTGGACCGAAAATACCAGTATCGGGATATTATTTTCCCGCGAGAGAGCGATCGCCGCGGCGTCCATGACCTTCAGATCGCGTGCCAGAACCTCGTGGAAACTCAGGGCTTCGAAGCGTTCCGCGCCGTCATCGATTAAAGGATCGGACGAATAAACCCCGTCCACCTGGGTCGCCTTCAAAAGCACATCACAGCCCAATTCCGCCGCCCTGAGCGCGGCCGCGGTGTCAGTGGTGAAATAGGGATTTCCCGTGCCCGCCGCACAGATCACGATGCGGCCCTTTTCCATGTGCCGGATGGCGCGGCGCCGGATATAAGGCTCGCACACTTCGCGCATGGATATGGCCGACAGCACCCGGGTCGGCGCGCCGGCCGCTTCCAGGGCGTTCTGCATGGCGATGGCGTTGATCACGGTGGCCAACATGCCCATGAAATCGGCACTGGCGCGTTCGATTCCCTGGCTTGCCCCGCCGATGCCGCGGTAGATATTGCCGCCGCCGATGACCAAGCCGATTTCGATTCCCTGGGCGTGGACCGCCCGAATCTCTCCGGCGATCCGGTGCAGCATGTCCGATTCAAGCCCGTATTCCTGGCCGCCCATGAGGGCTTCGCCGGATAATTTCAGAAGAATCCGGCGGTAAGGGGCATCGTCGGACATGGCTGGTCTCATCCCCAATGGTGGCGAATGCGGTTAACCGCCGAGTTGTTGGGCGACTTCTGCGGCGAAGTCCTTCTCTTTGCGTTCGATCCCCTCGCCCAACTCGAAACGAACGAAACCGGCGATGGCCACGGCGGCGCCAACGTCCTCGGCGGCGGCCTCGACCAGCTTCGCCACCTTGGTCTCGCCGTCGACGACGAATACCTGCTCGGCGAGAACGACCTCCTGGTAGAATTTGCGGAGCCGGCCCTCGACCATCTTGGCGATGATGTCGTCGGGGCGGCCCGATTCCTTGGCCTGGTCCGTCAGCACCGCGCGTTCCCGTTGCACCACTTCTGCATCGAGGTCGTCGATGGCAACCGAGCGCGGATTGGTCGCCGCCACGTGCATGGCAAGCTGCTTGCCCAGCGCCATGAGTTTTTCCTTGTCGCCAGTCGATTCCAGGGCCACCAGGACGCCGATCCTACCCAATCCAGGGGTCACCGCCGCATGGACGTAGCAGGCCACCACGCCGTCGCTGACCGCCAAGCCCCGGGTGCGCCGCAGGGTCATGTTTTCACCGAGGACCGCAATCATATCGGCCAATTTTTCGGCAACCGGCTTGCCGGCGCCGGGGAATTCGGCCGCGGCCAACCGCTCGAGGTCGCCATCCACGCCCAGCGCGGTTTCGGCGACGGCGGCGACGAATCCCTGGAAATCCTCGTTGCGGGCGACGAAATCGGTCTCGGAATTGACCTCAACCACGACGCCCCGGCCGGCGGCGAGGGCGCAGGCGACGAGCCCTTCGGCGGCGACCCGACCGGCCTTCTTCGATGCCGCCGCAAGCCCCTTGGTGCGGAGCCAATCCACCGCCGCCTCGATGCCGCCGCCGGATTCGGTCAGCGCCTTCTTGCAATCCATCATGCCGGCGCCGCACTTGTCCCGAAGCTCCTTCACCAGCGCCGCTGTAATCTCCGCCATATCTTACGTCCTTACCTTAACTACCGTATCTATAGTATTGAATTTAGGCGATTCTATGAATCCTTTTGGCCCGCATCATCGGCTGCCGGCTGGCCCGCCTCGGCCCCTTCGGAGGCCGCCTCCCGCCCCGCCGCGGTTTGATCGGCCGCGGCGCCATCGGCCGGAGCGGCGCCATCGGCCGGGACAGGTGCGGCCTGCGCGCCGTCTTTGGCGCCCTCTTTGACACCCTCTTTGGCATCACCCGTGGCGTCTGTGGCGGCGTCTGTGGTGGCGGTTGCAGGCGGATCGGCCATGGCCTCGACCAATTCAAGGTCTTCCACCGGCGCCTCTTCGGCGGCGCCGACATCGACGCCGCGCGCCGTCATTTCCTCTCGAATGCCGTCGAGAACCGCATCGGCCATGAGGTCGCAATAAAGGTCGATGGAACGGATGGCGTCGTCGTTTCCGGGAATCGGGTAATCGATGTTTTTGGGATCCGAATTGGTGTCGACGATGGCGGCGATGGGGATGCCCAGCTTCACCGCCTCGGCGACGGCGATGTCTTCCTTGTTGGTGTCCACCACGAACAGGATATTGGGCAAGGCGCCCATTTCCTTGATGCCGCCCAGCGCCCGGTCGAGCTTGTTCTTCTCCCGGGTGAGCTGCAGCAATTCCTTCTTGGTGAGGCCGGTGGATTCCTCGCCCGCCAGCTGCTCTTCCAGCACCTTCAGCCTTTTGACCGACGCGGTCACCGTATTCCAGTTGGTCATCATGCCGCCGAGCCAGCGGTGATTGACGTAGTATTGGCCGCAGCGCCGCGCCGATTCGGCGATCTTGGCCGTCGCCTGGTGCTTGGTGCCGACGAACAACACACGCCCGCCGCCGGCGACGATGTCGCGCACCGCCTGCAGGGCCGCGTAAAGCATCGGCACGGTCTGCTGCAGATCGATGATGTGAACGCCGTTTCGATCACCGTAAATATAGGGCCCCATCTTGGGGTTCCAGCGGCCCTTACGGTGACCGAAATGAACGCCAGCTTCCAGCAACTGACGCATGGTGAAGGTGGGGATCGCCATGGTATTTATTCTCCGGTTATGCCTCCGCGGGAGGTGAGCCCGGACGAACCGGGCACCGGATCGACGGCCCAGGCCGCCTTTTCCCGCGTGCGAATTTAATCGGCGCTTGAATACCGCCAAGGGGCTTGAATTGCAAGGATTATCGAGCGGGCACGGCGACTCCGACGCACCCTACCCTGGACGCTATATTTCCCGCACCTCGGCGATGCCGGGCACCGCGCGGAGATCGGCGATTGCCGCCGGAGAGACCGCGTAGCGTCCGGGAATCTCGATTTCCACCTCCTCGCCCGATTCCAGGCCGATGATGAGGTCGACCTCGCCCTTGCCGCCGGCGGCGTGCGCCATGATATCGCGCAACCGCTCCAAGGCCTCCGCCGCGCTGACCGTTACCTTGAGGCCCGGCGCGGCATGGGCGATGGCCGCGTCCAGGGGCTCGATGGCCTGGGCGGTGAGCCGCATTCCCTCGCCCTCGCGGCGCGCGTCGGCGCTCACCAACACGTTGGTTCCGGCCTCCAGGAGGTCGCGGGAACGGCCGAGAATTTCCGAGAAGACGGTGAGCTCGAAGATGCCGGAAGGGTCCGACATTTGGACGAAGGCGAAGCGGTTGCCGCGCGCCGAGGTCCGTTCCTTTTTCGAGATCACCGTCCCCGCGAGCTTGAGGCGGACATCCCCACCGGCCCCGAGTTGGCCGAGAAGCGCCGACGCGCGAACCACGTGGAGGCGTTCCAGTCTGCTGCCATAGGCGTCGAGAGGATGGGCCGACAGGTAGAACCCGATGGCCTCGAATTCATGGCGCAGGCGTTCCATGGCCGGCCACGGTGCCACTTCCGCGTAACGTGAGGCCGTGGTCTCGCGGTCGCTTTCGCCGTCGAACAGGCTGCCTTGGCCGCTCGCCCGTTCGCTGGCCGCCGCCTGGGCGCGCTGGGTCAACTCGCCGACGCTGGCCAGCACCTGGGCGCGGTTGGGGTTGAGCCCATCGAAGGTCCCGGCCGAAACCAGGTTTTCGACCTGCCGCTTGGTGACGACTTTTTGATCGCAGCGGTCGGCGAATTCCAACAGGGTTGCAAAGGGCCCGCCCTTATCCCGCTCCGCCACCAGCGACTCCATGGCCGCGACCCCCACGCCCTTGACGGCGCCCAGGGCGTAACGGATGGCCCGCGCGCCGGCCACCACTTCCACCGCGAAACGCGCCGTCGAAGCATTGACGTCGGGCGGCAGCAGGGCGATGCCCAGGCGGTCGAGCTCCTGGCGAAAGATATTCAGCTTGTCGGTGTTGCCCATGTCGAGGGTCATCGAGGCAGCCATGAATTCCACCGGGTAATTGGCCTTGAACCAGGCCGTCTGGTAGGCGATCAGGGCATAGGCCGCGGCGTGGGACTTGTTGAAGCCATAGCCCGCGAACTTGTCCACCTGCTCGAAGATGTGCCGCGCCGTGTGCCCCTCGACGCCGCGCGCCACGGCGCCGTCGATGAAGGTCTGGCGCTGGCGGTCCATCTCCGACTTGATCTTCTTGCCCATGGCGCGGCGCAGGATGTCGGCGCCGCCGAGCGAATAGCCCGAGAGCTCCTGGGCGATTTGCATCACCTGCTCCTGGTAGATCATCACACCGAAGGTTTCCTTGAGAATTCCCTCCAGGGACGGGTGCAGGTAATCCGGTTTTTCCCGGCCGTGCTTGCGCGCGATATAGCGCGGGATGTTGTCCATGGGGCCGGGGCGGTAGAGCGCCACCAGGGCGATGATGTCCTCGAAACAATCGGGTTTGAGGTTGCGCAGCACGTCGCGCATGCCCGAACTTTCCAACTGGAAGACACCGATGGTCTCGCCCTTGGCCATCATCGCGTAGGTGGCGGGATCGTCGAGCGGCAGGCTTTCGAGGGCGACGGCGGCTTCGCCGTCCCCGGCGCGCCGCCGGTTGACCAGCGCCAGGGTCTCGGCCAGCACCGTCAGCGTCTTGAGGCCGAGGAAATCGAATTTCACCAGGCCCGCCGCCTCGACGTATTTCATGGAAAACTGGGTGACCTGCATGTCGGAACGGGGATCGCGGTAGAGCGGCACCAGTTCCGACAAGGCGCGATCGCCGATCACCACGCCGGCGGCATGGGTCGAGGCGTGGCGGTAGAGTCCCTCGAGCTTGAGGGCGATATCCATCAGCTTGGCGACGGTTTCATCCTCGTCGCGCATGGTTTGCAGCAGCGGTTCCCCGTCGATGGCCTTGGCCAGGGTCACCGGGTTGGCCGGGTTGTTGGGCACCAGTTTGCAGATGCGGTCGACCTGGCCGTAGGGCATGGCGAGCACCCGGCCGACATCGCGCAGCACGGCGCGGGCCTGGAGCTTGCCGAAGGTGATGATCTGGGCGACCCTGTCGGCGCCGTATTTCCGCTGGACGTAGGCGATCACCTCGTCGCGCCGGTCCTGGCAGAAATCGATGTCGAAATCGGGCATCGTTATGCGCTCGGGATTGAGGAACCGTTCGAACAGAAGGCCGAAGCGCAAGGGATCCAGATCGGTGATGGTCAGCGCCCAGGACACCACCGAACCGGCCCCCGAACCGCGTCCCGGCCCCACCGGGATGCCCGCCTCCTTGGCCCAGCGGATGAAGTCGGCGACGATCAGGAAATAACCGGGAAAGCCCATGGCTTCGATCACCCCCAGCTCGAATTTGAGCCGTTCGCCATAGGGCCGGGCGGCGGCTTTGCGGGCCGCTTCATCCATGGAATCGGCGAACACCGCGCCGCTCAGCCGCGCCTCCAACCCCGCCTCGGCCTGGGCGCGAAGCTCTTGGGCCTCGCTCCTTCCGGCCCCGGCGAAGGGCGGCAGGATGGGCGCGCGCTCCGGCGACGCGAAGGCGCAGCGCCGGGCGATGACCAGGGTATTGGCGATGGCCTCGGGCAGATCGGCGAACAAGGCCTTCATCTCGGCCGGTGTTCGAAAACGGTAGGTGGGCGTCAGGCGGCGACGCTCGGGATCGGCGACGTGGACGCCTTCGGCGATGGCCAACAGGGCGTCGTGGGCCTCGAACATTCCGACTTCGCTGAAAAAGACTTCGTTGGTGGCGACCAACGGCAGGTCGTGGGCGTAAGCCAAGTCGATCATCGCCTCTTCGATGCTCTCTTCGTCGGCGACCCCGTGGCGCATCACCTCCACGTAAAGCCGGTCTCCGAACAGGCCCATGAGGCGGGCCAGCGCCGATTCCGCCTCCTCGGCCCGGTTCTCCAGCAGATGCCGCCCGACGGTGCCCTCGGGCCCCGCGGTCAGGGCGATCAGGCCGGCGTTCATGTGGTCCAACGCCGCAAGGGAAACCTGGGGCGTCTCTCCCGCGGGGGTCTCCAAATGGGCCTTGCTCACGAGCTCAAGGAGATGGCCGTAACCCACCTCGTCCTTGACCAACAGCACCAGCTTGTCGGGTTCCGGCCGGCGCTGGCCGGCGCCATTGGCCGGGGCCGGCCCGGCATCGGCGCCTTCCCTGGCGATGGCGAGTTCGCAGCCGATGATGGGCTGCACGCCGGCGCCGATCATGGTGGTGGAGAACTCCAGCGCGCCGAACAGGTTGCGGGTATCGGTCACGGCGAGGGCCGGCATCCGGTGGCCGCGGCAAAGCTCGGCCAACTGGGGAATTTTGATCGCGCCTTCGAGCAGAGAATAGGCCGAATGGACCCGGAGATGGACAAAATCGGCGTGGGCCATGGGGTCTCCTCGCGCGGGTCAAAGGCGCGGGTCAAAATGCTCCGGGGTCACCTCCCGGCGAGGCATATTGATTCCACACCCATGCCCGGGGGGCAACTCCATCTTGGGGATTTTTTCCACACATCCCCATTATCTTGTGGATAAAAGCCGTGCCTGGCGGCCGTCACAAAAAGATTGTCATGCCCCGGCTTGTCCGGGGCATCCATTTGGTGCGTTCACCGGATGAGCGAGAGATGCCCCGCATAAAGCGGGGCATGACGATAGATGGGGTCGGCACGACCACTCAGGCGGCGGCCAGGCGCCCGTCGGCGAGGGTGACGGTGCGGTCCATGGCGGCGGCGAGAACCGGGTTGTGGGTGGCGATCAGGGCGGCGCGGCCGGTGTTCCTCATCACCTCGATGAAGACCTTGAACACTTGGTCGGCGGTCGCCGGGTCGAGATTCCCGGTGGGCTCGTCGGCCAGCAGGAGATCGGGTTGGTTGGCAAACGCCCGGGCGATGGCGACGCGCTGCTGCTCGCCGCCGGAAAGCTCTCCGGGCCGGTGGTCCAGTCTTTCGCTAAGCCCCACCAGGGCGAGAAGTTCGCGCGCCCGCGCCCGCGCCGCCGCCTTGCCCCTTCCCGCGATCAGGGCCGGCAGCATGACGTTTTCCTCGGCCGAGAACTCCGGAAGAAGATGATGGAACTGGAAGACGAAGCCCAGGCGATCGCGCCTGAGACGGGTGCGCGCGCCATCGTCGAGGGCGCTGACGGGCTGCCCCGCGAGCCATAGATCCCCCGAAGTCGCCTGTTCCAACAGCCCGGCGATATGCAGAAGGGTCGATTTGCCGGAACCCGACGGACCGGTGAGCGCGACGATCTCGCCGGCACTAATTTCCAGGTCGACGCCCTTCAGCACATCGAGCCGGGCGGTACCTTGGCGATAGCCGTGGGCGATCCCCGCTAATTTGAGGGCGGGCGCCAACCCATCGCCGGGCCTGGCGGGCTCACTCATAGCGCAGCGCCTCCACCGGATCGAGCCGTGCCGCGCGCAAGGACGGGTACAGGGTCGCCAGGAACGACAGCACCAGGGACATGATTACCACCACCACCACCTCGCCGGGGTCTATTTTCGCCGGAAGTTGGGACAGGAAATAGATCTCGGCGGAAAATAGGTCGGTCCCGGTCAGGCTCTCGATCCAGCCGCGAATGGTTTCGATGTTCGCCGCGAAGGCGATCCCGAGGACCGCCCCGATCGCCGTGCCAACGACCCCCACCGAAGCGCCGGCCATGAAGAAGATCCGCATCACCGCGCCCTTGGTGGCGCCCATGGAGCGCAGGATGGCGATGTCGCGGCCCTTCTCCTTGACCATCATGATCAGCCCGGAAATGACGTTCAGCGCGGCGACCAGGATGATCAAGGTGAGGATCACGAACATGACGTTCCGTTCCACCTTGATGGCCGTGAAGAAGCTGGAATTGACCTCCTGCCAGTCACGCAGGCGCACGCCCGCGCCCAACGCCCCGCGGATGGCCGCCTTGGCGGCGGCCACGGCGTCGACATCCTCGATGGTCACGTCGATGACGCTGGCCCGCCCCTTCTGCCTGAAGAAGATTTCCGCCGCCGCGAAAGGCATGTAGATGAAATTGGCGTCGTATTCATACATGCCCACCTCGAACAACCCCACCACGCGGTAGGCCTTGGAACGCGGCATGGTGCCGAAGGCGGTGGCATTGCCCGACGGCGACACCAAGGTCAGCCGGTCGCCCACCTTCAGGCCGAACCGCCGGGCGAAACGGGTGCCGATGAGCACCGTGGAACGGCCCTTGAAATCAGCCAAGGCGCCGCTCTTGATGTTTTGGGCAATGATGCGCTTGCGGGCGAGGTCTTCGGGCCGCATGCCCTGAACCATGACTCCGGCGGCCTTATTGCCGATGGTCGCCATGGCCTGGCCGGTGACCAGCGGCATCGCCTCCTTGACCCCGTCCACTTTCTTGATCCGGGCGACGACGTCCAGGTAATCATCGAGCGGTTGCGGCGTGCCGTAGACGATGATGTGGCCGCCCACGCCGAGGATGCGGGTCAGCAGTTCCTGGCGAAAGCCGTTCATCACCGCCATGACGATGATCAGGGTGGCCACGCCCAAGGATATGCCGGCCAGGGAAAACCCGGTGATCACGGAAATGAAGCCTTCCCGCTTGCGCCCCCGCAGGTAGCGAAACGCGACCGTTCGCTCGAAGGTGTCAAACGCCATGGCGCCGCCTCAGCCGCCCGCCGCGTCGGTCAGCCGGGCTACGGCCTGGTCCAGGGTCACGTTCTCATCGACGCTTCCATCCCGGCGCTTGAGCTCGACCTTGCCCTCCTTCAGGCCGCGCGGGCCGATCACCAGGCGCCAGGGAAGACCCACCAGGTCGGCATCGGCGAACTTGACGCCGGGCCGCCCGTCGCGGTCGTCGTACAGGACATCGACACCGGCCGCCAAAAGCTTGGCGTAAATATCCTCGCAGGCCGCGTCGCAATCGGCGTCACCGGCGCGCAGGTTGATCAGCGCCAGGTCGAACGGCGCCACCGCATCGGGCCAGATGATGCCGTCTTGGTCATGGCTGGCCTCGATGATCGCCCCCACCAGGCGCGAGACGCCGATGCCGTAAGACCCCATCTCGACGGTGATCTCCTCGCCCTCGGGCCCGATCACCTTGGCGCCCAGGGGTTCGGAATACTTGGTGCCGAAAGTGAACACCTGGCCGACCTCGATGCCGCGCCCCTGGCGGCGCCGCGATTCCGGCACTTGGGCCTCGAAGGCCGCCGGGTCGTGGCGGTCCTCGGTGCGGGCATAGAATTGCATGGCGCCGCGCACCACCGCGTCCAGCTTCTCGGGATCGTCGTAATCGATTCCCTCCAGTTCCATGGGTTTGAAATCGGCATCCCAGAACACCCCGCTTTCGCCGGTATCGGCGAGAACGATGAACTCGTGGGAAAGGTCGCCGCCGATGGGTCCGGTCTCGGCTTCCATGGGAATGGCGTCGATCCCCATGCGCCGGAAGGTCTTGAGGTAGGCGACGAACATCTTGTTGTAGGAATGGCGCGCGGCCTGGGCGTCGAGATCGAAGGAATAACAGTCCTTCATGAGGAATTCGCGGCCCCGCATGACGCCGAAGCGCGGCCGCACCTCGTCACGGAACTTCCACTGGATATGGTAGAGCAGCTTGGGCAGATCGCGATAGCTGCGCAATGTGGAAGCGATTATATCGGTGAGCATTTCCTCGTTGGTGGGGCCATAGACCAGGCCGCGGCCGTGGCGGTCGGTGATGCGCAGCATTTCCGGGCCGTAATCGTCGTAGCGGCCCGAGCGCTGCCATAATTCCGCCGGCTGCAAGGTCGGCATCAGCATTTCCTGGCACCCCGCCCGGTCCTGCTCCTCGCGGACGATAGCCTCCACCTTGCGCAAGACCCGGAGCCCCAAGGGCAGCCAGGAATAGATGCCGGCGGCCATTTGCCGCACCATGCCCGCGCGCAGCATCAGGCGGTGGGAGACGATCTCCGCTTCCTTGGGGGTTTCCTTGAGGGTGGGAAGGTAAAAACTGCTGAGGCGCATTCGTCCTGCCGTCCTTGGGTGCCGGTTCCGCATCCCGGTGGGCGCGGCGCAAAGACTTTAGGCAATGCCCCTGGAAACTGCAATGCGCGAAGGAGCCCCCGACCAATCAGGGCGTCGGGCCGGAACCCCGTTTCTGGCACGCCCGCACCATGGCGTGGTGTTCCGCCGATGTCAGCGGTTCGCCGTTGAACCAGGCGCGGCCGTCCTTGATGCGAATGCGTGCCGTGCCGACCTTAACGTGATCAAGTTCATAGAGCTTGGAATTCGCCGGCAATCCATAGCGTTCGCCCATATCAATCTGAACCGGGATATCGACCGTGTCCGGCATCTTCAGCCTGGGCCGGCCGCCGAGATCGGCGGGCACGACGGGCCGGCCACGCACATCGATTCCGGGCGCGTATTCGACGCCCGAAGCGGGGACATGGGCCACCAGGGCGCTGCAATCGGCTCGGGTGATGATGACGGTTTGCGCCGCCGCCGGGTTGGCCACCCAGCACAACAGCGCGACCAAAGCTGCCTTGATCCAAATTACCCGCCATGGGGGCCGAGCGGCATGCAACGGGTTCATGGCGCCATGATCCCCGCATTGGGTTAAAAACTCTGTAAGGGCACTCATCCCTCAACCTGCGCGTCGAGCGGTTGAGACGACAACCCCAAGCGAATTTGAGAGCGTCGCCGCGCAGGCACGCACTCCGTTTTCTTCAGGGCCCAGGGTGCGTCGGCACGTCGGGTTCCCAATTGGGTGGGCTTACCTGTTCCGTGAAATCCGTGAAGTTGATATTAAAGGAAATGCTGATGCGGCGCTCGTTACTGGTGTTAACAGGGACCGAATGGGTCAGCCAAGAAGGAAATAGCAGCAACAGTCCCTCCTCGACCTCGCTATTCACGTAAACGTAGTTGTGTTCGTTAATCTTCTCGAAAACGGGGGTCAAGACATGGATTTGATATCGCGGGTCGTGGAACGTGATCCGGTGGCCGCCCTGCGGGACCGTGACGTAATAGACCGCGCTCAGAAAATTATTAGGGTGATTGTGCACATTGTGGCTGCTGCCCGGCGGGCCGATATTTGCCCAGCATCCAGTAATTTTCACGTCTTTGTGTTTTATGGAAAGGGCCCTGATTACCTCGTTGACGGCATTCATGAAATAGCCGTTTAGCTCCTCCATTTCGGGCAGGGTGTGCAAGTCATGCTCGGTCTGCCAACCGCCCGTGGGAATTTGGCCAGGTGCCGCAGCGATCAGCTGATCTAACTTATTTCGGAGCCTGGTGTTTATGGGGCCAGAAGAGTCCGCCGGTATCTGGAACGACCAAATCGTGGTCGGAAACAGAGGTAACGTTTTCTTGGTCTGAAACATCCGGCATGCACCCGATTAAAAGTTTCCGGCATGGTCGATAAAAAGCAGATGCGACCATTTGGTACAAGGACTAGTTATTGTTAATGCCAAAAAGCCAAAAACTCGAACCGGGCAGCAACCTGACGTGAAATTGTAGCCTGAAGCCGTCCACACAAGACAGTAGGTTAACGGCATCTCGCCAGTCGGCCTGCCTCTCGGGGGGACTTCGGCCCCCTTCCTTTTTTTGCCACCCAAATTAGCGCCGGACGGGTCGTGACGGGCCGGGACGGGAATTTACGGTTGAAGGAACCGGCAACGGCCCATCAAGTCCATCAGACACCTGCGGACGCGGGCCGGAACCGCGTCACCACCACGCCGGGCATGAAACGCCCCTCACCAACCGCCCGGCGGCGATGCCCGCATCCAGGCGGGGGGGAGCGCGGCGATTTCCCGGCCCACGGGACAATCGGCATCATGGGCGCCCGGCAGGGTGCCGATGGACATGAAAAACTCGTTCACCACTTCGGGCCCCATGAACACGAAGGTTTTCCGCATGACTTTGACCCAATCGGCGAGGCGGATAGGATGGTTGGCCTCGATCCAGGCGGCCAGGCCGCCATGGCTTTCGCGGATAGCCAAGATGCGCCGGGCGTTTTCGATCACCGCCTCGATCTTGCGCCGGTTGCGGATGATGCCCGCATCGCCTAGCAGGCGCGCCACTTCGGGCGCCCCGTAGCGCGCCACCGTCGATGGGTCGAAACCCTCGAAAGCGGCGTGAAGCGCCGCGCGCTTTTTCAGGATCAACAGCCAGGACAGCCCCGCCTGGTTGATTTCTAGGGCCATCCGTTCCAAAAGCACGTCGTCGCGGTCCACCGGGCGGCCATATTCATGGTCATGGTGGGGACCATGAACCGGGTGCCCCTTGGCGATCGTGCAATAGCTCATGTGGAATAGAGCTTGCCGTCGGAAGGCCCCTTGAATTCCACCACGTTGCCGTCGGGGTCCTTGAAATAGATATTGGGCCCCCGTCCTTCGGCGCCATAGCCGGTGCCGGCCTTGACGATGGGCGCGCCGGCGGCCTCGAGCCGGCCGCGGATGGTTTCTTCGTCGTAAGGATCGATGCGAAAACAGAAATGCTCGAGGTTGCGGCCGGGCAGGTCCCGGTCGTCCACCGGCACGATATCGACCAGGCATTGGCCGGCCCTGAGCTGAATCATGCCGCTCTCGGTCTCACGTTCGATCTTGAGGCCGACCACATCTTGGTAAAATCCGGCCAACCGCGCCGTGTCTCCGGTCCGAAGGACCAGATGATCGATGAACTTGACTGAAAAATCGGGTGCGTCCATTTCGGCACTCCTCGTTGGCTCGCCTGCCTTGGCTCACTCGCGGAAACTGACCAGGTCCGATTCGATAATCCAGTAAATCACCCCCCAGATCAATGTCGCAATGGCGGTGGTGACCGCGGCCTTAATCCACATCCTGGGGTGCTCCGGCGCGCTTTCCACGTGACCCGGTTCAACGGTTTCCGGCGCCCGGTTGCCGAACGGCAGCACGGTGAACAGCACCAGCCACCAGACGATGACATAGACCATGGCTCCGGTGAAAAGGCTCATCTGGGCGGTCCCGCCTGGTCAAGGGGGTGGCCGGGTGCGGCCCCCGGTCCAAGTCGCCATCATAGCCGGAAAACGTGCACCTCGGTGACCGGCTTCTTGCCGATCAGGCGGCCGCAGACCCGCCTGACCGCGCGGCGGACCTCTTCGGCGGTCTCTTCGGTGCCGCGTTTGCGCTTGGCGGCCCGGGCCGTGATCCGCGCCACCTCGGCCTCGATTTCCGCGACCAAACCCGCGGCCTCTTGTTCCGAGGCGAGGCCGCGCAGGGTCACCCGGGGGGCCGGCAACCCGCCGTCCCCATGCACGCCGAGGGCCAGGGAGACGAAGGCAAGGCCGGAATAATTCATCCGCCGGCGCTGGGTCATCAGGCCGTCATCGAGAGCCACCAGCCGCTTGCCGTCGAGCCCCAACCGGCCCACGGTGACCTGGCCGACGATCTTAGGCTGTCCGGGCGCCAGCCGCAGCGCCGCGCCATTGGTGACGATCCGCGCATCGGCCACACCCAAGGCGCGGGCAAAGGCGGCGTGTTCGATGAGATGGCGGTGGGTGCCATGCATGGGCACCGAGATCGAAGGGCGGACCCAGTCATAGAGCCGGGCGAGCTCGTCCCGGGCGGGATGGCCGGAGACGTGGATGGGCGCGTCCCGTCCGGTCACGATCTCGACGCCGAGGGCCGCGAAGCGGTCTTGCATGGCGTAGATGGCGCGTTCGTTGCCGGGGATATCACGCGACGAAAACAGCAGCGCGTCGCCCTCCTCCAGCACCACGTTGGCGTGATCGTTTTGCGAAATCCGCGCCAGCGCCGCGCCGCGCTCGCCCTGGCTGCCGGTACAGATGAACAGCACCTTGTCGCGCGGCAGGAAGCCCACGTCGTGCTCGGTGAGGAAGGGCGGCGTATGGGCCAGATAGCCGCAATCCCGGGCGATCTCGGTCACCCGCCAAAGCGAGCGCCCCACCAGGGCGACTTGGCGGCCGTGGGCGGCGGCGGCCTTGGCGATGGATTCGATGCGCACCACGTTGGAGGCGAAACACGCCACCGCGACCCGGTGGCGGAAGCGGCCCACCACCTCACACAAGGCCTCGCGCACGTCGGACTCGGAGCCCGAATCCCCATCCACGAAGACATTGGTGGAATCGCAGACCATGGCGAGGACGCCGCCATCGCCCAGTTCGCGCAGCGCCTTCTCATCGGCGGTGGCGCCGATCAGGGGATCGGGATCGAGCTTCCAGTCCCCGGTATGGAGGATGCGGCCGTGCGGCGTGTCGATGGCAAGCGCGTTGGGTTCCGGAATCGAATGGGTGACGGTGATGAATCGCAGCCGGAAGGGCCCGAGCTCGATGGCGCCCTGCACGGGCAGCTCCTTGAGGGGCACCGCGTCGATCAGTCCCGCCTCGGCCAGCCTGGTGCGCACCATGGCCGCGGTGAAGGCCGTGGCGTAAACCGGACACCGCAGCCGCGGCCAAAGATAGGCGACGGCGCCCTGGTGGTCCTCGTGGGCGTGGGTCAGGACCATGGCGAGAAGGTCGTCGCCTAGATCTTCAAGGAAGGCCGGGTCGGCGGTTATCACGTCGATACCCGGGGTGGTTTCGTCGCCGAAGGTGACGCCGCATTCGACGACGATCCATTTGCCCTGGCACCCGTAGGCGTACATGTTCATGCCGATTTCACCGGCCCCGCCGATGGGCAGGTAGACCAGTCCGTCCCGGGCCGCGTCGATGACGGTTTGGTGGGTGCTCATGCGGGCCTGTTGATCCGATGATTGAGGACCAAGCCGGTCAGGGTCAGGTTGGGTTCGACGGCGTCGATGAGCTCGGTGCCGCCGGCCAGCAGCGGCGCCAACCCCCCGGTGGCGATCACGGTGAAAGAGGCGTCGCCGGTTTCCCCGTATTCCGCCCGGATTCGGTTGATAAGCCCTTCGACCAGACTCACATAACCCCAATAGATGCCCGATTGCATGGCGCCGACGGTGTCGGTGCCGATCACCCGCTCCGGACGGGCGACCTCCACCGGCGGTAAAAGCGCCGCCGCGTCGTGCAGCGCGGACAAGGCCAGATCGACGCCCGGCGCGATGACGCCGCCGGCATAATCGCCTTGAGCCGAGACCACGTCGAAGGTCGTGGCGGTGCCGAAATCGACGATGATCGACGGGCCCGGGTACAAGCTATGCGCGGCCAGGGTATTGACCAGGCGGTCGGCGCCCACTTTGGCCGGCTGATCGACCAGCACCTTGCAGCCAAGCACATTGCCGAGCGCCCCCACCACCACCGGGCCCACGCTGGTGGCCGCCTCGGCGAATTCGGCCAAGGCGCCCAGGGCGTCGGGCACCACGCAGGCGATGGCCGCGCCCTGGAGGTCGGCGCCGGACAGCTCCGCGGCCCCAAGCTCGTCGTCCAGGCGGGCCCGGTGCTCCGCCGCGCCGAGCCCGGATTCGGTATCGAAGTGATAGACATGGCGGAAGGCGCCATGGGGCGGCTCGCCGTCGTAAAGACCGACGACGGTAGAGGTATTGCCGCAATCGATGGCGATCAGCATGGTGCCTTCCCCGGCGAGGCATGGAAATAAACGTCGCCCGCTGTGACTTTTTTCATGCCTGCGGGGCCGAGGTCAAGGCAAAGGGCGCCGCTCTCGTCGATTGTGCGGAAGATGCCATCGAACCGAGTTCCCTCGATCTCGACGCTGATGCCCTCGCCGATGCCCTTTGCGCGCGCCAGCCAGGCTTCGCGCAAGGGCCCGAAGCCGTCATCCTGCCAGCAATGGTACCAGCGAAGAAACGCGGCGCAGAACGCGCCAAGCGCCACCGGCACCGGAACATCGAAGGCGCCTTCCGCGGAAAGATCGGTCGCCGGATAACGCGTATGGGCGGGATGGCAGACCAGATTGATGCCGACGCCGAGAACAAGCGCATCACCCGCGCCGCGCTCGATCAGCAGCCCCGATGCCTTGCGGCCGCCGATCAGGACGTCGTTGGGCCATTTCAGGGCGATCCCGGCGTCGCGCCCCGTTTGACGCGCCCTGGCAACGCCCCCCATCAGCTCGGCGATGGCGTCGGCAATGGCCAAGGCGCCGGCAAAGCCCATGGCGCTCGCCGCACGCGGCCCGCCCCGGGGCCTCAGGATCAGGGAAAGGAACAGGTTGCCTTCATCGCTTTGCCACTTCCGGCCCCGGCGCCCGCGCCCCGCGCTCTGGCGGCGCGCGGTGACCACGGTGCCCTCGCCCGCCCCCCGGGCGGCCAGGTCCAGCGCCTCGTCATTGGTGCTGGCAACACCGTCCAGCGCGATCAAATGATAGAACGCCGGAAGCTCGATGTGGCACGCGCCTGTGGTCATGGATCGATCTCCGCGCCCTGGGGGGCAGGACGCTACCCCGCGAACAGGGACTTCGCGGCGGTCGCCGCCGCGCTCAACACCGGGCTCGGGACGATGAAGAAAAACGCCGTGAACAGGCCCGTGCCCGCCAACACGAACCCGACCTCGCGGCCCGGCAGGCGATCGAAACTTTCACCCGGTTCGTCGAAATACATGAGCTTGACGATGCGCATGTAATAGAAGGCGGCCACCACCGACGCCAGCACGCCGATCACGGCAAGACCGTAGAGCCCTGCCTCGACCGCCGCCAGGAAGACGTAAAGCTTGCCGAAAAATCCAGCCAGCGGCGGAATACCGGCCAGCGAAAACATGAATACGCCCATGGCCAAGGCCAGCAAGGGCCGGGTCTGAGCGAGCCCCGCGAGGTCGTCTATGTCGTTCACCATGCGGCCGTGAACGCGCATGCAGAGTATGCAGGCGAAGGCGCCGGCCGTCATGGCGAGGTAAATGGCGAGATAGATCAGCACGCCCTGTACCCCGGCCTGGGTTCCCGCGGCCAGCCCAACCAGCATATAGCCGACATGGCCGATGGAAGAGTACGCCATCAGGCGTTTGATATTGTGCTGGTTGATGGCGGCAAACGCGCCCAACACCATGGAAAGGATGGCGATCAAGACCACCACCTGCTGCCACTGGGCGGCGATCGGCGCGAACGGGCCCACCAACACCCGCACGAAGAGCGCCACGGCGGCGATTTTGGGCGCGATGGCGAAGAATGCCGTCACCGAGGTCGGGCTGCCCTCGTAGACATCGGGGGTCCACATGTGGAAGGGCACGGCGGAGACCTTGAAGGCGAGCCCAGCGGTGATGAAAACCAGGCCCACCAGCACGCCGAAGGACGAATCGCTGCCGCCCACCGCCTTGGCGATTCCCTCGAAACCGGTGGTGCCGGCGAATCCGTAGACCAGGGACGCACCGTAAAGCAGCATGCCCGACGACAGCGCGCCCAGGACGAAATACTTGAGCCCGGCCTCGGGCGAGCGCAGGGAGTCGCGGCGGTAGGCCGCCAACACGTACAACGCCAAGGACTGAAGCTCCAAGCCGATGTAAAGGGCGATCAGATCGTTGGCGGAAATCATCATCATCATGCCGAGGCATGCGAACAGGATCAGGATGGGGTATTCGAAGCGCGCTAAATCTTCCTGTTCGATATAGGAAATCGACAGGATCAATGCCAGGGCGGTCCCGGCCAGCGCCAGAATCTTGGCGTAACGCGAAAAGGCGTCGGCGATGAACATGCCGCCGAAGGCCTCGCCCGGGCCCGCCGACGTCCCCACCACGACGATCCCGGCCACCACCGTCACGGCGACCGCGAACCAACCGATCGCCCGGGTATGGCCGTCGCCCCTGAAAACGCCGATCATCAACAGCGCCATGATCGAAAGCGCGAGGAAAACCTCGGGCAAAGCGGAAACCATTTGTTCGGGGATCCAGGCGGTCATGGGCTCACCCCCGTCACCAGCACCTGCGGCGGCGCCAGCCCCGCCGCCTTGAGCGCCGCCGCGTAATTGTCGGCGAGGTTCTGGGCCGAAACAGTGATCGCATCCAGGAACGAGGACGGATAGATTCCCATCCACAGCACCGCGATCACCAGGGGCGCGAATATGGCAATCTCGCGCCGGTCAAGATCGAGGATCGATTTCAGGTCGTCCTTGGTGAGGGCGCCGAAGATCACCCGCCGGTACAGCCACAACATGTAGGCCGCGCTCAAAATCACGCCGAGCGCCGCGCCCGCCGCCACCCAGGTGCTGACCTGGAAAATCCCCACCAGCACCAAGATCTCGCCGATGAAACCGCTGGTTCCGGGCAGGCCGATGGAGGCCAGGGTGAACACCATGAAGACCGCCGCGTAAGCGGGCATGCGGTGGACCAGCCCGCCATACGATCCGATCATGCGCGAATGCATGCGGTCGTACACCACGCCGACGCAAAGGAACAACGCCGCCGAGACAACGCCGTGGCTCAGCATCTGGAAGATGGCGCCCTCGATGCCCTGCACGTTGAAGGTGAAGATGCCGATGGTCACGAAACCCATATGGGCGACCGACGAATAGGCGATCAGTTTCTTCATGTCCTCCTGGGCCAGCGCCACCAAGGAGGTATAGATCACGGCGATCAGCGACAGGGTGAAGATCAGCGGCGTGAAAAAGTCCGACGCCAACGGCATCATGGGCAGCGAAAAGCGCAGGAACCCATAGCCGCCCATCTTCAACAGCACCCCGGCCAGGATCACCGAGCCCGCGGTGGGCGCCTCCACATGGGCGTCGGGCAGCCAGGTGTGCAGCGGCCACATGGGCACCTTGACCGCGAAAGAGGAGAAGAAGGCCAGCCACAGCCAAAGCTGCATCTCCCGGGAAAAGACGGTCTTCATGAGCACCGGGATGTCGGTGGTGCCGGCGGTGTGATAGATCGCCAGAATGGCGATCAGCATGAGCACCGAGCCGGTCAGGGTGTAGAGGAAGAACTTAAAGGCCGAATAGACCCGGCGCGGCCCGCCCCAGATGCCGATGATCAGGAACATCGGGATCAGCACGCCTTCGAAGAACAGATAGAACAGGACCAGATCCAGCGCCGTGAACATCCCGATCATCAGGGTTTCCAGCACCAGGAAGGCGATCATGTATTCCTTCACCCGCACGGTGATCGTCGTCCAGCTCGCCAGCACGCAAAGCGGCGTGAGAAACGCCGACAGCAGCACGAAGAAGACGGATATGCCATCCACGCCCAAGTGATAGTTGATATTGAAGGCGGGGATCCAGGATGCGCGCTCCTCCAACTGGAAGGCCGCGGTCGTGGGGTCGAAACTGGCCCACACCATCAACGCCAATAGCAGGGTGATGAGCGATGTCCAGAGCGCCACGTTGCGCGCGTTGCGGGCGACCACCGCGTCCTCGCCGCGGATCAGGAAGATGAATCCCGCGCCCACCAGGGGCACGAAGATGGTCAGCGACAGGATGGGCCAGCCGCTCACGGCGCACCCCCCTCGAACATGAATAGGGTCACCAGGACGGCGACCCCCACCAGCATGGCGAAGGCATAGTGATAGATGTAACCGGACTGCAACCGTGCCGCCCTGCGGGCAAGGGCCATGGTCGCCGCGGCGATGCCGTCGGGGCCGACCCCGTCGATCAGGGAACCGTCACCGCCGAGCCACAGGCTGCGGCCGAGCCGCTTGGCCGGATTCACGAAAATGCGGTCGTAGAGTTCGTCGAAATACCATTTGTTGAGCAGGAACGAATAAAGCCAGGCGAAGCGCGCCGCCAGCACCCCGGGCAGGCCGGGATTGCGGATGTAGAAGACCCAGGCGACCATGATGCCGCCCAGCGCGACAACGATGGGCAACACCTTGACCCAGAGCGCCACGTTATGCGAATCGGCCTGCGCCGTGTGCGATTGGGCGACGAAGATCGACGTTCCCCAGAACTGGCCCTGGTCGCCGCCCGTGAACAAGCCGGCCAGCGCAACCCCCGAGACGATCGCGCCCACCGCCAGCACCATCATCGGCAGGGTCATGGTCTTGGGCGATTCGTGGACCTGGGACATCACCTCTTGGCCGGCCCGGGGCGCCCCGTGGAAGGTCATCATCAAAAGCCGCCAGGAATAGAAGGCCGTGAACGCTGCGGCGATCACCCCCATCGTAAAAGCGTAGTACCCCACCCCGGACCCGGCGGCGAAGGCGGATTCGATGATCAGGTCCTTGGAATAGAAACCGGCCAAGGGCGGCAGTCCCGCCAGCGCCAGGGAACCGATCCACATGAGGGCGTAGGTCACCGGGATCTTGCGCGCGATGCCACCCATCTTGCGCATGTCCTGTTCATCCGCCATGGCATGGATGACCGCGCCGGCGCCCAGGAACAGAAGCGCCTTGAAGAAGGCATGGGTAATGAGGTGGAACATCGCCGCCGAATAGGCCGAAACCCCGATGGCGAAGAACATATACCCCAATTGCGAAATGGTGGAGTAGGCGATCACCCGCTTGATATCGTTCTGCACCAGCGCGATCGAGGCCGCGAACAGCGCCGTCGATGCGCCGACGATGGCCACCACCGCCAGGGCGAACTCGGAATATTCGAAGATTGGCGACAGGCGGACGACCATGAACACCCCGGCGGTCACCATGGTCGCCGCGTGGATCAGGGCGGAGACCGGCGTCGGGCCCTCCATGGCGTCGGGCAACCAGGTATGAAGCCCCAACTGGGCCGACTTGCCCATGGCGCCGATGAACAGCAGGAGACAGATGGTGGTGATCAGCGGCAGGTCCATGCCGAGGAAGACGAAGCGCTTGTCGGCCATTGCCGGCACCGCCTGGAAAACGGTGTCGAAACCGACCGCGTTGAATGCCATGAAGATCCCGAAAATCGCCAAAGCAAAGCCGAAATCGCCCACCCGGTTGACCAGGAACGCCTTGATGGCGGCAGCGTTGGCGGCGGGCCGGTCGTACCAGAAGCCGATCAACAGGTAAGACGACAGCCCCACCCCTTCCCAGCCGAAAAACATCTGCACGAAGTTGTTGGAGGTCACCAGCATCAGCATGAAAAAGGTGAACAGCGACAGATACGCAAAGAAGCGCGGGATCGACTTGTCGTGGGCCATGTAGCCGAAGGAATAAATATGGATCATGGAGGACACCACGGTGACCATCGCCGCCATCACCGCCGACAGGGTGTCGAAGCGAAGCGCCCAGCTCACCTCGAAATTGCCCGACACGATCCAGCGCATCACCTCGATGTCCCTGGGCGGGCCGGACAAGACCACCTGGACGCAGGCGATCACCGCCAGCACCGCGGCCAGCAACAACGCGCCCGTGGTCGCCCAGCGGGCGGCGCGGTCGCCGATCCAGGGGCCCAACAGGCCGGCGGTCAGGGCGCCGAGCAGGGGAAGAAAAACAATCGCCGAATACATCCGCGCCTAACCCCTGAGCCTGTTGATGTCCTCGACCGCGATGGAACCGCGGTTGCGGAAATAGACCACGAGAATGGCCAGTCCGATGGCCGATTCCGCGGCGGCCACGGTGAGCACGAACATGGCGAACACCTGGCCCGCCAGGTCGCCCAAATGGGCGGAAAACGCCACCAAATTGATGTTCACGGCGAGCAGCATCAACTCGATGGACATCAGGATGATGATGACGTTCTTGCGGTTGAGGAAGATCCCGAACACGCCCAGGGTAAACAGGATCGCGGCAACCGTTAGGTAATGGCCAAGGGTGATCTCGAACATGTCAGATGCCCGTCCCCGTGGGCACGTTCTTGACCTCGATCACGTCCTCGCGGCGCAATTCCACCTGATCGCCGATCCTCTGGCGCCTGACGCCGGGCCGCGCGCGCAGGGTGAGGACGATGGCGCCCACCATGGCCAACAGGAGGATCATGCCGGCGCCCTGGAACAGGTAGATGTACTTGGTATAGAGCAGCCGCCCCAGTGCCTCGGTATTGTGGACCTCGGCCAGGGCCGGCGCCTTGGCGGCGAGCAATCCCCCCGATTCCGGCGCCACCGCCCAGCTCGTCACGACGAAGATCAGTTCGATCAGGAGAACCGTGCCGATGAGCCCGCCGATGGGCAGGTATTGCAGGAATCCCTGGCGCATCTCCACCAAATTGATGTCGAGCATCATCACCACGAACATGAACAGCACCGCCACGGCGCCGACATAGACGATCACCAGGATGAAGGCGATGAACTCGGCGCCCATGAGGATGAACAGGCCGGCGGCGTTGAAGAAGGCGAGGATCAGAAACAGCACGGAATGGACCGGATTGCGCGCCGAAATGACCATCACACCGGCGGCGATGGCGACCGAAGAAAAGCCGTAGAAGGCGATCGCCGACAGGATCATCGCGCCGCCCCCCTGCCCATGGGCGAGTTTGATTTCATGGCGATATTCCCAGGCACTCTCACCTCCCCTAACGGTACGGCGCGTCCGCCGCCAGCCGCTGGGCGATTTCGTTTTCCCAGCGGTCGCCATTGGCGAGCAGTTTTTCCTTGTTGTACAGCAGCTCCTCATGGGTCTCCGTGGCGAATTCGAAATTCGGGCCCTCGACGATGGCATCGACCGGACAGGATTCCTCGCAGAAGCCGCAATAGATGCATTTGGTCATGTCGATATCGTAGCGGGTGGTGCGGCGTGAGCCGTCTTCCCGAGGCTCGGCCTCGATGGTGATGGCCTGGGCCGGGCAGATCGCCTCGCATAGCTTGCAGGCGATGCAGCGTTCCTCGCCCGTGGGGTAACGCCGCAGCGCGTGTTCCCCCCGGAAGCGCGGCGAAAGGACACCCTTCTCATAGGGGTAGTTGAGGGTGACCTTGCGCTTGAAGAAATATCTCAGCGTCAGCCACATGCCCGACAACAGTTCGCCCAAAATCATCGCCCGCACGCCGCGAAGGATGGTCCCCATGGCTAAGCCCTCCCCTTGTATGGCAATGCCGCGCTCATTGGGGCAGCCATCCGAAGGTGACCAGGGCGATCGACGTCACCACCACCCAGAGCAATGAAAGCGGCAGAAATACCTTCCAACCGAGCCGCATCAGCTGGTCATAGCGATAGCGGGGGAAGGTCGCCCGCACCCACAGGAACAGGAACAACACGAAGGATATCTTGGCCGCGAACCAGATCGGCCCCGGCACCCAGGTGAAGGGCGCGACGCCGAACGGCGCCAACCAACCGCCCAGGAACAGGATCGTCGTCAACGCGCTCATCAGGATCATGTTGGCGTATTCGCCGAGGAAGAAGAGCGCGAAAGGCATCGACGAATATTCGACGTTGAAGCCCGCCACCAGCTCCGATTCCGCCTCGGGCAGGTCGAAGGGCGCGCGGTTGGTCTCGGCCAACGTCGAGACGAAGAAGATCACGAACATGGGAAGCAGCGGCACCGCGAACCACACGGTCTGTTGCGCCATCACCACCTTGGTGAGGTTGAGAGAACCCACGCACAGCAGCACCGTGACGATGACGAAACCCATGGAAATTTCGTAGGACACCATCTGTGCGGCCGAGCGCAAGGCGCCCAGGAAGGCGTATTTCGAATTCGATGCCCAGCCCGCCATGATGACCCCGTACACGCCCATCGACGAGATGGCGAAAAGGTAGAGGATGCCGACGTTGATATCCGCCAGCACCACGCCCTCATCGAAGGGAATGACGGCCCAGGCCACCAGGGCCAGAACAAAGGTCACCATGGGGGCCAGCATGAACACCACCTTGTTGGCCCCGGATGGGATCACCGTTTCCTTGACGAACAGCTTCAACCCGTCGGCCAAGGGCTGCAACAGCCCGAACCACCCCACCACGTTGGGCCCCTTGCGCAGCTGCATGGCGGCGATGACCTTGCGTTCGGCCAAGGTCAAGTACGCCACGGCCACCAGAAGCGGCACCAATATGGCGAAGATCTTGGCGACGATAATGGCGCCGGGCCAAACGTAAAGCGACCAGAATTCAGCCATCGGTGCCCGTCTTCTCAGCCCCGCGGGCCAACGATTCGGTGCATCGCGCCATGGTGACCGACGCCCGGCTGATGGGGTCGGTCATGTAGAAATTGTCGATGGTTGCCACGAAGGGCGCCCGGTCCATGTCGCCGGCGGCGCCGAAGGCGGCCCACGGGGCCCCCACCACCGCGTCAAGGGCGCCGAAGATGGCGTTGGACTCGACCATGCGGGCGCGCAAGGCGTCGATGGAATCATAGGCAAGGGTCTTACCCAGGACCGCCGAGAAGGCGCGGATAATGGCCCAATCCTCCTTGGCCTCGCCCGGCGGGAAATGGGCCGCCAGGGCGCGCTGCACCCGGCCTTCGGTATTGACATAGGTGGCGTTCTTTTCGGTGTAGGCGGCGCCCGGCAGGATCACGTCGGCACGATTGGCGCCGGCATCCCCGTGGTGGCCTTGGTAGACCACGAAGGCATCGCCCAGGCCCGTCATGTCGATCTCGTCGGCGCCCAACAGCCAGACCAGGCCGATCTCCCCGGATTTGGCGCCGGCCAGGATGCCGCCGACATCGCGGCCCCCGTCGCCCGGCAGGACTCCGAGCTCCATGCCCCCCACCCGGCTCGCCGCGCGCTGCAGCAGGTTGAACCCGTTCCAGTCGTCACCGACACAGCCGAAGCGCTCGGCGACCGCGCGGGCGGCGAATAGGACCGCCGCCCCGTCGGCGCGCGCGACCGCGCCCGACCCCAAGATCACCATGGGCCGCCGGGCGTCGTCCAGGCGCGCGCAAAATTCGTGGCGGCCCTCGGCGACGGCGCTGAGCGTCTCCGGCCCGGGCCCAAGATGGGTCGTTGGGTAGGTGAGGTCGGCATCCTCGCCGATGACGCCGATGGGGAATCCGCCGCGCGCCCAACGCCCGCGCAAACGGGTATTGATGATGGCCGCCTCAAAGCGCGGATTGGCGCCGATGATCAGGCAGGCATCGGCGGCGTCGATGCCGGCGATGGTGGAATTGAAAAGCCAGGCGGCCCGCGCGTCGCGCCCGATCTTGGCGCCGTCCTGGCGGCAATCGATGTGGGGCGAGCCCAGCGCCGCCATGAGGTCCTTCAGCGCCGCCATGGATTCGCAATCGCAGAGGTCGCCGGCGATGGCGGCGACGGCGGTGGGATCGAGTTCCTTGATGCGCCCGGCGATGGCGGTGAAGGCCTCGTCCCAGCTGGCGGCGGTGAGCTTTCCGCCGCGGCGCACATAGGGCCGGTCCAGGCGCTGGCGCATGAGCCCGTCATAGGCGAAACGGGTCTTGTCGGAGATCCATTCCTCGTTCACGTCCTCGTTGAGGCGGGGCAGGATTCGCTTGACCTCGGCGCCCAGGGTATCGACGCGGATGTTGGACCCCACCGCGTCCAGGACGTCCACGGATTCGGCCTTGCGCAATTCCCAGGACCGGGCGGTAAAGGCGAAAGGCTTGGAGGTGAGCGCGCCCACCGGGCAAAGGTCGATCATGTTGCCCGACATTTCCGAGGTGATCGCCTTGCCCACAGTGGTGACGATCTCCATGTGCTCGCCGCGGCCGGTGGCGCCCAGTTCTTCGACGCCGGCGATTTCGGTGGCGAAACGGATGCAGCGGGTGCAGTGGATGCAGCGCGTCATCTCGGTCTTGATCAGCGGGCCGAAATCCTTGTCGGACACGGCACGCTTGTTTTCCGCGAACCGCGAGCGGTCCAAGCCGTAGTACAGCGCCTGGTCCTGGAGATCGCATTCGCCGCCCTGGTCGCAGATCGGGCAATCCAGCGGGTGGTTGATGAGAAGCATCTCCATCACTCCGCGCCGGGCCTTTACCACCATTTCCGAATTGGTCTTCACCTCCATGCCGTCGCTCACCGGCATGGCGCACGACGCCGCCGGCTTGGGCGGGCCGGGGGCGACCTCGACCAGGCACATGCGGCAATTGCCGGCGATGGACAGCCGGTCGTGGTAACAGAAGCGCGGAATCTCGACCCCCGCCTGTTCGCAGGCCTGCAGCACCGTGGTGCCGGGCTCGACCTCGATCTCGGTGCCGTCGATGGTGACTTTGAGCATCAGGGATTACCAATGAGAATAAGGATTGCCAATACTATTTCTCGCCGCCACCAGACGAGCTTCCTGAACCTCCGCCCCCGCTCCCCGACTTGGGCTTCGAGGTCGGCGGAGTCGATGACCCAGACGTGGTCGGTTGATAACCCCCACTCTCAATGATGAGCCTTGTTCCAACGAGCCTATCAGTCCAACTTTTTTTGGGAGCAGAAGGTTTTGGCGGGGTCTTTATCGGCGTATCAGCCATACGTTGTCTCCTGGCGTTGTGGTTACTCGGGGTCAAACACCTTGATGTGCTTGTAGTCATCTGGCCTCAGAATAATTCCGGGACTACCGTTTAGTGGATTAATGAAATTACCCGAGAGATCGATTTCCCAAAGTTCTTCGATATAGATATGGCCTGGCTCCGGGTAGGCGCTGGCATAGGAATGAATATCGTATCGGCCACCCACGACGGTGCCATCTTTAAGTGTGAGTTGAACCCAGCAGGCACTGCCTTTCTTGAAAAAATAATCCCAGGCCGTCTTTGGTTGCAGACCAATCCAGTGCCATTTTTCTGCAACGCGGAGGAGCCACACCATTAGAATTGGCCAGATCACGGGCATGACAATGAAACACACAACGACGATGCCCCAAGCCCGCGAGGGGTGAAGCGCCACGAACCCATCGACAAAAAGAAATTGTATTGGCCAAATGAGGATTACAAAGTTCAGCAAACTAAAGCAGATCGCTTCCAGAACCTTGTCACGCAGCAAGTGTGATTCTTGTGGCACCTTTAAACCATAAACATACATGGAAATCGCGCCAGGCAACACGAACCCGGTGAATAGCAAGAGATACTCGATCTTCAACTCCGGCATAATGGCCCCCGCCTACGCCGCGCGGCCGCCCTTGGCGGCCTGGGTGGTTTCGATGCGCTTTTCGATCTCCGGCCGGAAATGCCGGATCAGGCCCTGGATCGGCCAGGCCGCCGCGTCCCCCAGCGCGCAGATGGTATGGCCTTCGATCTCGGTGGTCACTTCCAGAAGCATGTCGATTTCCGATAGTTCCGCCCGGCCTTGCACCAGGCGTTCCATCACCCGCCACATCCAGCCCGTGCCCTCCCGGCAGGGCGTGCATTGGCCGCAGCTTTCATGCATGTAGAATTTCGACAGCCGGGCGATGGCGGCGATGATATCGGTGGACTTGTCCATGACGATGACCGCCGCCGTGCCCAAGCCCGACTTCACGTCCTTCAGGGCGTCGAAATCCATATGCACGGTTTCGCAGATCGACTTGGGGATCAACGGCACCGAAGAGCCGCCGGGAATCACCGCCAGCAGATTGCCCCAGCCGCCGCGCACCCCCCCGGCATGCTTTTCGATCAGCTCTTTCAAGGGGATGCCCATTTCTTCTTCCACATTGCAGGGCTCATTGACGTGCCCCGAGATGCAGAACACCTTGGTGCCGGTGTTGTTGGGCCGGCCGAGACCGGCGAACCACGCGGCGCCACGGCGGAGGATCGTCGGCGCGACGGCGATGGTCTCGACGTTGTTGACCGTGGTCGGGCATCCGTAGAGTCCGGCGGCCGCGGGAAACGGCGGCTTCAGGCGCGGCTGGCCCTTCTTGCCCTCGAGGCTTTCGAGGAGCGCCGTTTCCTCGCCGCAGATATAAGCGCCGGCGCCGCGGTGGAGGTAAAGGTCGAAATCGAAGCCCGAACCGCAGGCATCGGGGCCGATCAGGCCGGCCGCGTAGGCCTGGTCGATGGCCGCCTGAAGGTTCTCGGCCTCGCGATAAAACTCGCCGCGGATGTAGATATAGGCGGCATGGGCGTTCATGGCGGAAGAGGCTAACAAAGCCCCTTCCACCAGCTTATGGGGGTCGTTGCGCATCATGTCCCGGTCCTTGCAGGTGCCGGGTTCGCCTTCGTCGGCGTTGATGACCAGGTAATTGGGCCGTCCGTCCTTGGAATCCTGGGGCATGAAGGACCATTTCACCCCCGCCGGAAAACCCGCGCCGCCGCGTCCGCGCAGGCCCGATTCCTTGATCTCCTCGATGATCCAGGCCGCGCCCTTGGCCATGATGGCCTTGGTCCCGTCCCAGTCGCCGCGGGCGCGGGCGCCGTCCAGCCGCCAATCCTCGAAGCCGTAGAGGTTGGTGAAGACGCGGTCCTTGTCGGCAAGCATCTCAGCCCTCCCCCGGGGAATCTTGGCCCCGGAGAGTCTTGGCGCCGGAGACCGGCTCGGTGCCCCGGCGCGCCGATTGCGGCCCCGGCGTGAGGGCCGTCCCGGCCTTGACGGCCTCGACCAGGGCGACGGCGCTTTCGGGGCTCAAATCCTCGTAGTAATCGTCGCCGATCTGCACCAAGGGCGCGTTGACGCAGGCGCCCAGGCATTCCACCTCACGCAGGGTGAAGGCGCCGTCCGCGCTGGTCTCTCCCAAGGCGATGCCCAGCGCGCCTTCCAAGGCGGCGACGATCCCCGCCGACCCGCCAAGCCAGCAGGGCGTGGTGGTGCAAACATTGATGCAGGTGCGCCCCACCGGATCGAGGTCGAACATGGTGTAGAAGGTCGCCACCTCCCATACCCTGATCTCGGCCATCTCCAGCAGCTCGGCAACGGCATGGACAGCCGCCCGGGGCAGCCAGCCGGTCTGGCGCTGGGCGAGATCGAGCAGCGGCAACACCGCGCTTTGCTGGCGGCCTTGGGGATACCTGGCGATGATCGCCTCGGCGGTTTTCATGTTTTCGTCGTTAAAGGCGAAGCTGACCGGCTGTTCCATGATCTCGCTCACCGGTCGATCTCCCCGAAAACGATATCCAGCGAGCCGATGATCGACACCACGTCGGCCAGCATGTGGCCCTTGCACAGGAAATCCAGCCCCTGGAGATGGGCGAATCCCGGCGCCCTGATCTTGCAGCGGTAGGGTCGATTGGTGCCGTCGGACACCACGTAGACGCCGAATTCGCCCTTGGGCGCCTCGACGGCGGTGTAGGTCTCGCCCGCCGGCACGTGATAGCCCTCGGTATAGAGCTTGAAGTGGTGGATCAGCGCTTCCATGGAGTGTTTCATCTCGGCCCGCGGCGGCGGAACGATCTTATGGTCGTCCACGGTCACCGGCCCGCCGGGCATGTCATCGATGCATTGGCGCATGATCTTGAGGCTCTGGCGCATTTCCTCCATGCGCACGAGATAGCGCGCGAAGCAATCCCCCGTCTTGCCCACCGGCACGTCGAAATCGACCCGGGCGTAGGCATCATAGGGCTGGGCCTTGCGGAGATCCCAGGCCACGTCGGAGCCCCGCAACATGGGCCCCGTGAAACCCCAGTCGATGGCCTCGCGGGCCGAGCACACGCCGATATCCACCGTGCGCTGGCGGAAAATGCGGTTGTCGCTCAGAAGCCCCTCGACGTCGTCGAGATGGGCGGGGAAGGAATCGCAAAAGGCGAGGATGTCCTCGGTCAAGCCATGGGGCAGGTCCATATGCACCCCGCCCGGCCGAAAATAGGCGGCGTGAAGGCGCGCGCCCGAGGCGCGTTCGTAGAATTCCATCAGCTTCTCGCGCTCTTCGAAGCCCCAAAGCAGCGGCGTCATGGCGCCCAAGTCCAACGCCATGGTGGTGATGGAGAGAATGTGGTTGAGGATGCGGCTGATCTCGGCGAACAGCACCCGGATGTACTGGGCCCGGGGCGGCGGGACGATGCCCAGAAGCTTTTCCACGGCCAGCGCGAAGGCGTGTTCCTGGGACATCGGCGCGACGTAGTCGAGACGGTCGAAATAGGGCACCGCCTGGAGATAGGTCTTGTATTCGATCAACTTCTCCGTGCCGCGGTGAAGCAGGCCGATATGCGGATCGGCCCGCTCGACGATCTCGCCGTCCATCTCCAACACCAGGCGCAGGACGCCGTGGGCGGCGGGATGCTGGGGCCCGAAATTAAGCGCGAAATTCTGGATCTGGGATTCAGCCATTGCCCTCTCCATTGCCGTCGCCGCTCCCCGGCATGGCCTGGCGCATGGCCTCGGCCCCTTCCCAGGGACTCAGGAAATCGAAGTTGCGGAATTCCTGGTCGAGCTTGACCGGTTCATAGACGACGCGTTTCTGCTGCTCGTCATAGCGCACCTCCACATAACCCGTGAGGGGAAAATCCTTGCGCAGCGGATGCCCCTCGAAACCGTAATCGGTGAGGATGCGGCGCAGGTCGGGATGGCCGGAAAAAAGCACGCCGAAAAGATCCCAGGTTTCCCGTTCCCACCAGCCGGCGGCCGAATAGACCGCCGTGACCGACGGCACCGGCGTCACCGCATCGGTGGTAAGCTTGACCCGCACGCGGTGGTTCTGGCGCATGGAAAGCAGGTGGTAGACGACCTCGAACCGCTCTTTGCGGTCGGGATAGTCGACGCCGCAGATATCGATCAACTGATGCATCTGGCAACTGGTGTCGTCGCGCAACGCCGTCAATATCTTGACGATCGGCTCGCGCCGGACGGAAACGGTCAATTCCCCATTGACGAGAACGACGCCGAGCACGTCGTCGGGCAGCAGCACTCGGATGTAGTTCCCCAACTCGTTGAGGGCTTCAAGGCGTTCGCTTTGTTCGTCCATGAATTCTTGGTCTGCCAATTCCCGGTTGGGCCGGCGTTGGGTTCAACGCATGAGGGTGCCGGTACGGCGAATTTTCTTTTGCAGCTGGAGGATGCCGTAGAGCAATGCTTCGGCCGTCGGCGGACAGCCCGGCACGTAGATATCGATGGGCACGATGCGGTCGCAGCCGCGCACCACCGAATAGGAATAGTGGTAATAGCCGCCGCCATTGGCGCAAGACCCCATGGAGATCACCCAGCGCGGCTCGGCCATCTGGTCGTATACCCGGCGCAGCGCCGGCGCCATCTTGTTGGTCAGCGTGCCGGCCACGATCATCACGTCGGACTGGCGCGGGCTCCCGCGAAAGACGATCCCGAACCGGTCGAGATCGTAGCGGCTGGCCGCGGTCTGCATCATCTCCACCGCGCAACAGGCGAGGCCGAAGGTCATGGGCCAGAGCGAACCGGTCCGCGCCCAATTCACCAGGGCATCGACTTTGGCGACGATGAATCCCTTCTGCTGGAATTCCTCGGATACCCCGCGCAAGACCCGGTCCTGCTCGGTTTTCGGCCCCGATGCACCGCCCAGCGCGGCGCTGTCACCGGTGACGGTCATGGCGGCACCTGGCAATGGCGCAAGATCGGGTTATTCCCACTCCAGCGCCCCTTTCTTCCATTCGTAAATGAAACCGATGGTCAACACGGCCAGAAATATCATCATGGACCACAGGCCCAGTTGCCCGATGTCGCCCAGCGCGACCGCCCAGGGAAACAGGAAGGCGACCTCCAGGTCGAAGATGATGAACAAAATGGCGACCAGGTAAAACCGCACGTCGAAACGGCCGCGCGCGTCCTCGAAAGGATCGAAGCCGCATTCATAGGGTGAAAGCTTTGCCTGGTCGGGCTTCTGCTGGGCGACGATCAGCGACGCGGCCAGCATCAAGACGGCCATGGCGACGGCGATGCCGAGAAAGATCAGAATGGGAAGGTATTGAACGAGAAGTTCCTGCATCTCACCAACCCCAAGCCCCGTGAAACAATCGAAGAAGCGGCGCCTTGACCAAGCCGGAGAGCCATCCTGGCGCCGCTACACTATAAACTTAAGGACGGCATGAATAGTAAACAATGCCTCATCGCCAACAAACGGTGAAATTCCCCTGCAAGGCCCGGAAATGGCGGGAGTGACGGGACTCGAACCCGCGGCCTCTGGCGTGACAGGCCAGCGCTCTAACCAACTGAGCTACACCCCCTCAAGGGGCTCTCCGGCACGGCGTGAGCGACGCTGAGAGGGCTTGATGTATCTCCTGGCCCGGTCCATGTCAAGGCGCCATGGCCTGCCCTGAGACCGTGCGCCAAAGCCTTTGTGAAGGCCTCAGCTCTGCCCCGCCACGGCCACGAAGTGATCGACGAATTCGTGGTGTTCGCCCCTGGCTGATTGGGCGGGGGTACAAACGGCCACCTACCCAAATTTCAATCCAAGTCCTGTTAACCTGATGTCTGCTTGTAGCCATAAGCGGACATGAGGTTAACAAGCCCGAGGGCCGATCATCTCGCCGTTAAGGTTATGTCTGCTTTTAGCCAGAAGCGGACGTTGGCCTTGCCGAAGGAGGTGGAACACTGGTCGCTAACCACGCTACGGGAAAAGCTGGTGAAGATTGGAGCCAAGGTCGTCCGCCATGGCCGCTATGTTACTTTCCAATTGGCCGAGGTTGCCGTGCCAAGAAGCTTGTTCCAGAAAATCTTGGGCCTGATTGATGATCTACGACGAAGACCCGTTCCGGCGTAGGCCGAGGGAACCGACGGCGAGGTGAAAAGTGCGGGAGAGGTACGCCTGGATGGCGGAAAATATGGGAAAATGGCCTTCCGGGCACGGCCAACTCACCAAAATCGGACTATCGGAGGCAGCGGAGGGGAACCATTCCAGCGACGGTGCAATTTGGGTATGATCGTCATGGATTTGAAAGCTATCTGGGAAATGTCGGTTTAAATAGTTCGTGGGTGTGTTGCAGTCCCCTGTTCGCCGTGCCAATCCTGGGATGACGCTCGACCCGGCCTTTTTCCAACCCCGCCAGTGGGCGGAGCAAATCACTATTGGGAGATCTTTCATGACCTTTATCAGCCCCTTTGCCTTATTCGCCGTGGTCCTGGTCGTCCTGGCCCTTGTGGTGATCTTCCTTGCGGTCAAGATCGTTCCCCAAGGATTCGAGTACACCGTCGAACGTTTCGGCCGCTACACCCACACCCTGCGGCCCGGGCTTAATTTCATCGTGCCCCTGGTCGACCGCGTGGGCGCCAAGCTGAACATGATGGAACAGGTGCTCGACGTTCCCAACCAGGAGGTCATCACCAAGGACAACGCCATGGTGGCCGTCGACGGTGTCGTCTTCTCCACGGTCGTGGACGCGGCCATGGCGGCCTATCAGGTCAGGGACCTTCAGAATGCCATCCTCAACCTCACCACCACCAATATCCGAACGGTGATGGGTTCCATGGATCTGGACGAGCTGTTGTCCCAGCGCGACCGGATCAACGCACAACTCTTGAAGGTCGTGCACGAAGCGACGACGCCTTGGGGGGTCAAGGTCACCCGCATCGAGATCAAGGACATTTCGCCGCCGGCCGAACTGGTCGACGCCATGGCCAGGCAGATGAAGGCGGAGCGCGACAAGCGGGCCGAGATTCTGACCGCCGAAGGCCAGCGCCAGAGCCAGATCCTCAAGGCGGAGGGTGAAAAGCAGGCCGCCATCCTGGATGCCGAAGGGCGCCGCGAGGCCGCCTTCCGGGACGCCGAGGCGCGGGAACGCGAAGCCGAGGCCGAGGCCAAGGCCACCACCATGGTGTCCGAGGCCATCGCCGCGGGCGACGTGCAGGCCCTCAACTACTTCGTTGCCCAGCGTTACATAGAGGCGCTTAAGGACATCGCCTCCGCCGACAACACGAAGGTGGTGATGATGCCGCTGGAGGCCTCCAGCCTGATCGGCTCCATCGCCGGGATCGCCGAACTGGCCCGCGTATCCTTCGGCGGGCCGAGCGCCGATGGCGGTTCAGGGATTAAGTGAATCGGGTTTAAGTAGCCTGCCTGTCTCTATGTCCGCTTCTGGCTATAAGCGGACATTAAGAGGGGTATCGGAATTATCTGTTTTCGGTGTAGACGCCTCTGGCCCTTACTCCGGGGCAAGATCGTAGTCATCGCGCAAGGTACGCACCGAGATTAGCTTGTGCTCCGTGGCATCGTCGACCTTCATGATTTTGACGTGGGGGATACCGTGCACAGAAGTGAATTTCATAACCTCCCACACAATGCCATTCTGTTTAAAGCGCTGCCCGGGCGGTATGTCGGAGTGTGCATCACGTGCCATGCTGCTGACGGGGACTACTTCTTGGAGTGCACATGCCACTGGGGCAGGGAGCCCATGCGCCACGATGACGAGTGCTTGCATTTGGGGCAGATGCGCTCGCCCGCCCACTCGCTGGTGAACGGCTGCCGGCAAGCCAGGCAGTTGCGCACCTTGGGGTCGTGCTCGCGTTCAGGCTCTGGCTTCAGTTTGCTATAGTGAGGCAAAATCATGATTCCCTTCCGACAACCACGCCAGTATTAGACACCCAAAAGGCTGATTTTGGTAGGGTGGTTATGTCCGCTTTGGGTCATAA
>SMXQ01000125.1 GCA_004356985.1 Alphaproteobacteria bacterium
GGCATGACGAGGGAATTGAAGCGATATATAAGACGGTCATGCCCCGGCTTGTCCGGGGCATCTCTTGCTGTCTCATGCCGGGTGGATCGGTCTACATCATGACGAACAGGCCCAATGGCACGCTGTACGTAGGCATGACGAGGGAAATGAAGCGGGGCGTGAAGGAAAAGAGGACCGTAATCGCCGAGGTTACAAATTCGACGGCGGGGTGTAGTCCTCGCAGCCCTCGGGCAGGGTGTCGGAAGGGTATTCGACGATCTTCTGAAACAGCATATGCATGAACAGGAACAGGGGCTTGGCCTTCATCACCAGGACGACCATCTGGGCGTCGTTCGACGCGTTGAAATGCTGGTGCACGCAGGCGGTCTCGACGATGGAGGCGTCGCCCGCTTGATAATCGAGCCGCACACCGTCGTGCACGTCGTAGCCCGTGCCCGATAGGATGAAAAACACCGCCGAATTCATGTGCCCGTGCTTCTGGCCGCTCACCTTGGGGCCGAAGCAATCGACGTGGCATTCGATGGATTGGGCGATCTCCACGTTCTGCGGGTTGATCGCCATTTTGTGGTAATAGGCGGGCCCGCCCTTCCATTCGGTGGCGGCAGCGGGAATCACCCGGGGCTGGGCATAGAGGCTCTTGTATACCTCGCCATAGGTGCCTTCCAGGGCGCGCACGAAGGTGCGCTTCTTCTGCCAGCGTTCCCAGACCGGCTGGTTGTGGCCGGCGGCGCCCTGATCTCCCTTGGTGTCGATGTCCTCGCTCATGGCCCTGCTCCCCATCCTTCTTCGAAGGAGTCATAGCCCCCGCGCCGCGGCCTGGCAAGGGAGGGGGCGGGGGGCTCAGAGATCGTCCGGCGGCCGGTAGTCCTCGGCGCCCGGCACCGGGGTGGCGGGAGGATAGTCCACGATCTTCTGAAACAGCATATGCATGAACAGGAACAGGGGCTTGGCCTTCATCACCAGGGCGACCTGTTGTTCATCGCCGGTGTTGCGGTGCTGATGGACGCAGGCGTTCTCGATGATACAGGCGTCGCCGGCTTGGTAGGAATGCTCCACACGGTCGTGAATATCGGCGCCGCGGCCGTTGAGGATATAGAGCACCGCCGAATTCATGTGCCCGTGCTTTTGGCTGATGGCGCCGGGCGCCAGCAGGTTGATATGGCATTCGATGGATTGGCCGATGGATACCGATCCCGGATTGATCACCGTCTTGGCCCAGAATTGCGGCCCGCCCTTCCAGGCGAAGTCGGTGGTGGGCATCACCCGGGGTTGGGCATAGAGGCTCTGGTAGAGCTCGCCGTAGGTGCCTTCCAGGGCGCGCACGAAGGTGCGCTTCTTCTGCCAGAATTCCCACACCACCTCGCCCTCTTCGGGGCGGTTGTGGCCGGGGCCGGGGGGCTTTGTGGCGGGGGGTTTTCCTTGGCTGCGGTCTGTCATGGGAGGGCCAATCGCCTCAATGGGGTGGGGTTCCGCCTCATGGGGCGCCCGGCGTAAACGCCGGTGCGGCCATTGCGCCCCGGCCATGGTGGGCAGGGCCCCCTAAAAGTCGTCTGGCGGCGTGTAGTTTTCGCCCCCCCGCGACGGCTCCTTGGGGGGGTATTCGACCAATTTCTGGAATATCATGTGCATGAACAGGAACAACGGCTTGGCCTTCATCACCAGGACCGCCAATTGGCCGTCGCCGTCGTTGAAATGTTGGTGGACGCAGCCGTTCTCCACGATGCAGGCGTCGCCCGCCACGTAGGGCAGCGACACCCCGTCGTGAACATCATGGCCGGTGCCGTTGAGGATGAAAAACACGGCGGAATTCATGTGGCCGTGCTTCTGGCCGGTGCCATGGGGCGAGAAAACGTTGAGATGGCATTCGATGGACTGGGCGATTTGCACGGCTTGGGGGTTGATGATGGTCTTGCCGTACAATTGCGGGCCGCCACGCCATTCCCAGTCGCCCTGAGAATAGATGCGGGGCTGGGCATAGAGGCTCTTGTACACCTCCCCATAGGTGCCCTCCAGCGCCCGCACGAAGGTGCGCTTCTTTTGCCAGCGTGCCCAAACCACTTCCTTCCCGGCATTGTGGCCGGATTCGCCGGGTTTTATGTAGATTTCGGTTTCGTTATCGCTGATGGTGTCGTCGCTCATCTTTCACTTCTTTCGCCAACCGGGACTTAAGCGCGCCGGTATTCGGTGCCCGGAAGATATAGCACGGCGCGGTATCATGGCAAAGCGGGCCCGCTCACGAAAAAGTTAATTGGCTCGGGCCGCGGGCTTTTGTACTTTGGTCGCCCAAAGAGGAGCGATATGCCGGAATCCCACAAAGACGTCCGATCAGCCCATGGTGCGCCGCGCCCGGGTGCGAAATTCAGCGATCCCGACATCACCCTGGACGGCACGGCGCGGGCAAGGGTTTCGCTTCGCGGGCTCAAGACCTTGTGGGTCAATACCGGGACGCTGTGCAACGTCACCTGCGAACATTGTTATATCGAATCAAGCCCCACCAACGACCGCCTGGCTTATTTCCGGCGCTGCGATCTGATCACCTATCTGGACGAGATCGCCGCTGACGGTCTGGCCACCGGGGAGGTCGGCTTCACCGGGGGCGAGCCCTTCATGAACCCCGACCTGGCCGCCATGCTGGGCGATGTGCTCGCCCGGGGCCTGAGCGCCCTGGTCCTGACCAATGCCATGGCGCCCATGCACCAAAAGAAAGCGGCGCTCATAGAACTCCGGCGGGAGTTCGGCGATGCGCTGCGGATCCGGGTGTCGCTGGATCATTACACCCGGGCGCGGCATGAAGAGGAACGCGGCGCCGGCACCTGGGAACCGGCGCTGGCGGGGATCCAATGGCTGTGGGATAGCGGCTTCGATCCGAGAATCGCCGGGCGCACCATGTGGGGAGAGGGGACGGCGCGACTCCGTGCCGGCTACCGCGACTTGTTTCGCCGCCATGGCATCGGCATCGATACCGGTGATCCCGAATACCTGGTCCTGTTCCCGGAAATGAATGAGGCCGAGGACGTCCCCGAGATCACCGCGGCGTGCTGGGATATTCTCGGTGTCGATCCCGGCGATGTCATGTGTGCCAGCTCGCGCATGGTGGTGCTGCGCAAGGGCGCCCAGGCCCCGGTGGTGATGGCCTGCACCCTGATCCCCTACGACTCCAGGTTCGAACTGGGGGCCACCCTGGCCCATGCGGATCAATCGGTTTCCCTGAACCATCCCCACTGCGCGAAATTCTGTGTCCTCGGCGGCGGTTCCTGCTCCGGAGGCTAGTTGCCCGGTTGATGGAAAGCACCCAGGGGGGCCGGGCCATGCACCGGATTCCCCTAAGCCGTGGCCTATGGCGATGTATCGGGAAATTTATCTAAAATACTATCTAAATATAGTTTAAATAAAAAACTGTATAACTTGCTTATCCGAATACAATTCCTCATAAGACTAAAGTAATTGTCTCATTCCAAATAGGGGGGGGTGGGAGAAACCCGATCTCGGATGTGAACCACATTGGCAACGTAACGGCCCCGCGGAGTATCGCCGGTGCCGGTTTCGCGCGCCCCGATGGCGGGAATTCAGGCAACTTCTACGAAGGGTTCGCCGATTTCGAGCAGGAGCAGGAGGGAGCCGGTGACCAGGGCCAAGGCGCCGCCGAAAACCCGCTGTCCATGGGGCGCGGGGCAGGGGCGCCGCCCGACCATCCCGGATTGGTGGTGGTGCGCCAACTGGTGGGCGACGGCAAGAGCGAAGAGTCCCTCGGCCGCCTGCTGGACAATCTCGACGGCATCAATTTGGCAGGGCCGGAAGATCAAGGCCCCGGGGCACCGTCGCCGCCGGTGGCCCGCTTCACCCATGCCAGCAACATGGAAAACCCGCACCATCGCGCGGCTTCGGCTTACCAATGGGGCCAACAGGTGCTCAACTCCAAGAATCCATTGAGGCCCGGCGTGATCTACAGCGGTTTGTTCTAGGCACCGGCCGGCGCCGCGCCGCCAAAACCCATCCATCATTTTTGCCGATTTGGTCTACTGGTTCCCGAGACGAGAGGATTTGAACTTCTCGCAAGGATCCTTCCGGGCTTGGCGCGGGGTGAACCACACCGCGTCGAAGGGCGGCCGTTCCACCCCGTAAGCGGCGCCGTAGGAGGGCGGCGTAAATTGCTTTTCCGATACTTCGACGATGCCCAGCGCGAAGATGTCGCGCGGCGCGGCCCCGGCCCTTCGCAGGTGCAGGGGCACCCCCCGGTCGCGGCGCGCGTGCCCGGCCCCGGCGATCAGCACGGCACCCCCGGAGCCGGCGGCGCCGCGCCTGAGGGCCTCGGCGAAACGGGCGTCGCGCAGCAGCTGGATGCGGGTGAAGGGACGGGCCCGCCCGGCCTCGAGAAGACCGCAATGGGCTTCGACGATTTCCCGGTCCATGGCCGCCAGGGTGCCCGCCTCGATGGGCCGGTCGAGGAACAGCGCGCGGAGCCTCTCGGGGGCCAGGGATCGAAGACCGCCCTTGAGCACCCGGCGAAGGGTGCGGCGCGACAGGTTGGCGGCGATCAGCGGCAATCCCTTGGCGACCACCGGACGGACCATGGGCTCATAATGCCGCCAATCGGGCCAGCCGGAGCGGTCCCAGCCGGTGGCCTTGCCGAGCCCCGCGCTGTCCCCCGGATGGGCGTTGAGGTAGGCGTCGATGGTGGCTTGCTGGGGTGCCCGAAACATCTCCATGACCAGTGCCGGGCGGCGGCCGCGGCCGATCAGGCGGGCCGTGATCCAGGCCTGGATGCGGTGGTGGTCGGGGTTGTCGTGGCGTTCGCCCAAAAGGATGAACTTGGTTGCCCATAGCCTCTCGATCAGCCTCTCGGGGGGGATAAACCGCGCCTCGTTTGGCAACCAGATGCGCCCGGTCAGGGGATGGTCGCGAAGCAGGCCGGCTTTCCAGGGCCGGAGATCGGCGCCCGCACCCAAGGGCGCGCAGGCGGCGAGCACCAGGGCGCCGGCCAAGAGCACGCTTGCCCGAACCGGTCCGCAACGCAATCTTGATGCCATGGCCGTCCCCGTGGGCGGTTGAGGGATCGGGCCGGCGGCCGTCCCGCCCCTAGACGTAGTACAAGAACAAGGTCGCGCAGAGCAACACCGCCACCCACAACACCGTCGATCCGGTCGGCCAGGTCCGGGCCAGGGCCCCTTGGGGACCGTGATGGCGGTAGACCGTGGCGACGAATCTTTGCAGGCGTACCTGGGCGCGCAGCAGGGCGCGAAGATGCATCTGCCTGACCACGTCCCTCAGGAAACGCAGGATGGCCGGGCACATGCGCCGGTAAAGCCAATCGCTGTCGAGATTGGTGGCGCGCAGCTCAGGCGGGTAGAGCCCGGTGCGCATCAGCACCGAAAACGCCAGCGCCGAGAACATCAAGAGCTGCAACTGGGTAATCACGTGCGCCGTGGTGTAGGGCACGAAATCCACCGGGAACGGCAGGATCCGGTACAGCCCCGTGGGCCACACGCCGATGCCGATGCACAGCGCCGCGGTGATGCCCATGGCGATCAGCATGCTGGTGGGCGCTTCCGCGCACCGCTTGCCGCTGTCGTGGGCGAAGAAGGCGAAGAAGGGAATCTTGATGCCCGAATGGTGGAACACGCCGGCCGAGGCGAACAACAACACCAGCCAGACCAGCCAGTGGCCTTCCCCGGCGGCGGCCGTCAGGATCAAGGATTTCGACACGAACCCCGAAAACAGCGGGAAGGCGGAGATCGAGGCGGCGCCGACGATGCAGAATCCGGCGGTCATGGGCATTGATTTGTAAAGCCCGCCGAGCTCCGATCCCTTGATGGTGCCGACCCGGTAGAGCACCGCGCCCATGGACATGAACAAAAGCGCCTTATAGAGGATGTGGGTGAAGGCATGGGCCACGGTGCCGTTGATGGCGAGCTCGGAGCCGATGCCGATCCCCACCACCATGAAGCCCAACTGGTTGTTGAGGCTGTAGGCCAGCACCCGCCGAAGGTCGTTTTCGATCACCGCGTAGAAGATCGGGAAGGCGGCCATGACGGCGCCGATCCAGATCAGCATTTCGGTGCCGGCGTAGCCCCGGGCCAGGGCATAGACCGCCAGCTTGGTGGTAAAGGCGGAAAGCACCACGGCGCCGAACACGGTGGCTTCCGGGTAGGCGTCCTGCAGCCAGTTGTGGAGCAGGGGAAACGCGCACTTGATGCCGAAGGCGACGAAGATCAGCGTGGTGCCGAGGCTGACCACGCCGAGATGTTCGAAAGCGATGGAACCGGTCGCGCGGTAATGCAGCACCACCCCGGCCAGGAGAATCACCCCCGAGCCGATCTGCACCACCAGATAGCGCATGCCGGCCCAATAGGCGCGCTCGGTCCGCCGCGCCCAAATCAGGAAGACCGAGGCGATCGCCGTCAGTTCCCAGAAGATGAACAGCGAGATCAGGTCGCCGACGAACACCGCGCCGATGGCGGCGCCGGAATAAATCAGCGCGGCGACGTGCTGAGCCGCCTCTTGCTCATGCCAGCCGTAGATCACCGATATGAACGCGGCGATCAGGAAAATGATGCCGAAGGCCTTGGCCAATCCATCGACCCGCACGAAGGTGAGGGTGTGGCCGAACATCTCGACCTGCCCCTGCATGCCGGTGGGCAGCAAGAGCAGTTGCAACAGCCCCAGCGCCGGCAAGGCCAAAACGTAATAGCGCCGCAGACCCGCCGGAATGAAGGGGATCGCCAGCGCGCCCAGGATCAGGATCAGGCCGGGAGGAAGATCAGTGATCATAGTAATCCTCGGCCCGTTTCAAAATCTTGCGCAGCTCCTTGGCGCCAAGCACCAGGCCGACGCAGACGATGAAGCCGTACAGCCCGTAGAACACGGGGAAGCTTTCGAACCTGAAGACCGGGTGTTGGGCGTAGAAGAAATCGGCGACGGCAAGCAAGCCGCAAACAGCCCAGACGGACCGGTAGACCAGGGTGACGCTGCTGGGCTTATCCAGCCAATAGGTCTTTTCCTCTTGGCGCTTGCCGTCTTCGCTGTGTTCGGTCATGTCTATCCCCTAACGCCCGACCATGGGTTCCAACAGCCGGTAGAGCGCGTCGCCGTAAATAAACAGGACGAAGCATCCCGCCGCCGTGAGGCAAAGCGGCACGACGCAGAACACCGGCGCTTCGCGGATGCCCGAAAGAAACCGTCCCGGCGCCGCGGCGGCCCCTACCGCTTGGGCCTGGGGCACGCCGTGGCCGGCCGCATCGGGGGGGGTGGCGAAGAATCCGCGGCCGACTATGGGCAACAGGTAGGCGACGTTCAGCAGCGAGCTCAGCATCAGCACGCCGATGATCACCAGCTGACCGGCATCCGCCGCGCCCAGCATGAGATACCACTTGGACCACGATCCCCCCATGGGCGGCAGGCCGATGACCGAAAGCGCGCCGATCAGGAAGGCGCCGTAGGTGAACGGCATGAGGCGCCCGAGCCCGTCCATGTCGCTGATCTCGGTCTTGTGGGTGACGGTGTAGATGGCGCCGGCGCAGAAGAACAGGGTGATCTTGCCCATGGCGTGCATGGCGATGTGCATGGACCCGCCAAGCACCCCCATGGATGTCGCCAGCGCCCCCCCCAGGGTGACGTAAGCGAGCTGGCTGACGGTGGAATAGGCGAGGCGCGCCTTCAGGTTGTCCTTGGTCATGGCGATGATGGAGGCGGCGAGCAGGGTCGCCGCCGCCACCCAGATCAGCCAGGTGGACGCCCCCGTGGCGGCCAGGAAATCGATGCCGAAGATATAGATCATCACCTTCATCACGGTGAAGACCCCGGCCTTGACCACGGCCACCGCATGCAGCAGGGCGCTGACTGGCGTCGGCGCCACCATGGCGGCGGGCAGCCAGCGGTGGAACGGCATCAGCGCGGCCTTGCCGATGCCGAACACGTAGAGCGCCAACAGCACCGGCACTAGCGCTTCGGCGACCTTGCCGGAAATGATGCCCCCCTTGGTGAAGTCCAGCGTCCCCGTCGCCACCCAGGTCCAGATGATGGCCACCAACTGCAGGCCGATGGAGGTGCCGATGAGAACCCCCAGGTAAGTCCGCCCGCCCTGGCGCGCCTCTGGGGTTTCCTTGTGGGCGACCAGGGGGTAGGTGGAGATCGTCAGCACCTCGTAGAAGATGAACAAGGTGAACATGTTGGCGGCGAAGGCGACGCCGATCGCCGAGGCGATGGCGATGGCGAAACAGACGTAGAACCGGGTCTGTTTGTGTTCCGAGTTGGCGCGCATGTAGCCGATGGAATAGATCGAATTCACCATCCACAGGCCCGATGCGATCATCCCGAACATCATGCCCAGCGGCTCGATTTTAAGCGCCAAGCTAAGGCCCGGCATGATTTCGCCGATCATCAGCGCCGGCGCCGGCCCACCGCCGGTTGCCATGGACAGCAGCCACACGACATCGGCGAAAAGCAGCACCGCGGTGGTCAGCGTCACGGTCTCGCGCAGGTTGGGATGGCGACCGGTCAGGGCGATCAGGACCGCTCCCACGGACGGAATCAGCAGCGACAGGGCCAGTGCGGCGGTGGCCGTCATGATGCCGTCCCCAGAAGAACCCGGGCGGCCTCGCCGGCGACCCGCGTGGTCAGGCTGGCGTCGATGCCGAAATAGATATTGGCGCCGATCAGGGTCCAGGTGGGGATCAACAGCGCCGGCGGCGCCTCGCCCGCCGTGACCCCTTCGGGCGGGTCGTCGAAATAGGCGGCTTCCACCACCCGCCAGATATAGATCACCGCCAGCAACGAACTCGCCACCACCAACACGGCGATGGGCCAGAGGCCGGATTCCAGGGCGGCGGCAACCAGGTACCATTTGCTGATGAAGCCCACGGTCAGGGGCATGCCGATCAGGCTGAGGCCGCCGGCGACGAAGGCGGCCATGGTCCAGGGCATCACCCGGCCAAGGCCGCGCATGGTGTCGATGGTGGCGTCCCCGAAACGCATCACCACCGCGCCCAGCGCCATGAACAACGCCCCCTTCATGAGGGCGTGGTTGAACAGGTGAAGGATGGTGGAGGTGAGCCCGGTGACGGTGGCGAAACTCATCCCCAGGACCATGTAGCCCAACTGGGCGATCGACGAATAGGCGAGCATGCGCTTGATGTCGACCTGGAAGATGGCGACGGTGGAGGCCGCGAACATGGCAATCACCGCAAGCGGCAAAAGCAGATAGGTCAGGGTCGGCTCGAAGGTCGGGAAGGTGGTGCCGAAGATCGTGAACAGGAAACGGAGCAGTAGGTAAACCGCCGCCTTGGTGGCGGTGGCCGCCAGAAACACGGTGACCGCGGACGGCGCGAAGGCATAGGCGTTGGGCAGCCAAAGATGCATCGGGAAAAGCGCCAGCTTGAGGCCGAGGCCGGTGACGATGAAGGCGAAGGCGACCACCAGGGTGCGGTTGGCGCCGATCGCCGGGATCCTCTCGGCCAGGTCGGCCATGTTGAGCGTGCCCGTCATCATGTAGAGCAGGCCGACGCCGATCACGAAGAAGGTGGCGCCGATGGTGCCCATCACCAGATAGGTATAGGCGGCGGTCAGGGCGCGGCGGTCGCGCTTGGCGCCCATGGCCACCAGGACATAGGTGGAGAGCGACGAAATTTCCAGGAAGACGAAGGCGTTGAAGGCATCGCCGGTGATCACCATGCCCAGCAGGCCGGTCAGGCACAGCAAATAACAGGTGTAGAACAGGGTCTGGTTATGGGGCTCGATCTCGTGGGCGATGGAGACCCGCGCGTAGGGAAGAACCACCGTGCTGATCCCCGATATGATCAGCAGCACCAGGGCATTGGCGGCATCGACCCGGTATTCGATGCCCCACGGGGCGGCCCAATCGCCCAGCTCGTAGGACAGCGTCCCGCGATCCAGGACTTGGCCCAAAAGCGCCATGGAGATGGCCAACGCGGCAATGCTGACTCCGAAGGTGAGGGCCCACGCCGTCGACCCCCGGCGGCAGAAGACGCTGAGCGGCGCGGCGATCAGGGGAACCACCACCTGCAAGATGGGAAGGTGCGCCGCGATCACCGCCGACCGTCCTCCGCCGCCGCGGCATCGCCGAACTCTTTTTCGTCGTCGGCCGCCTGGATCTCGTCTTCCTCGATGGTGTCGTAGGCGTTCTTGATGCGCACCACCAGGGCGAGGCCCAGCGCCGTGGTCGCGACCCCGACGACAATGGCGGTGAGGATCAGCACATGGGGAAGCGGGTTGGAATAGACCTCGGGCTTGCCGGTGAGGATCGGCGCGGTGCCGCCGGTGACCTTGCCCATGGAAATATAAAGCAGGAACACCGAGGTCTGGAAGATGTTGAGGCCGACGATCTTCTTCACCAAGTTGCCGCGCGACACCACCGTGTAAAGCCCGATCATCATCAAGACGATGACCATCCAGTAATTGAAGAGGCCGAGAATGTCGTCGACACCCATCACCAGTCCTCGTCGCTGATCGGCTGGTTTTGTCCGGCGAAGGCATAGAAGGTCGACACCATGACGGCGGCAACCGTCAGCCCGACGCCGAATTCCACCAACAAGATTCCCAAATGCTGGCCCGCCACCTGATCGACGCCGAGAACCGAATAATTGAGGTAGTTCTTGCCGAACAGGAAGCTCACGAAGCCGACGCCGCCATAGAGCAGCACGCCGCAGGCGACCAACAGCCGAACGGCCCTGCCGGGCACCGCCTTGCGTGCGTTCTCTAAACCGAAAACCAGCGCGTAGATGATGAAAGCCGAGGCGAAGATGAGGCCGGCCTGGAATCCGCCGCCGGGCCCGAAATCGCCATGGAACTGAACATAGAGCGCGAACAGCATGATCGGCCCGATCAGCATCTTGGTCACCACCCGGAGCACCAGGTGGTGGTCCATGGTCTGCACCCGAAGGCCCTCGGGTTCGCGAATGAAGCCGGCCAGCAGCAGCAGGACCCCGATCCCCGCGGTGAAGATCACCGTGACCTCGCCCAAGGTGTCGAACCCGCGGTAAGAGGCCAGGACCGCCGTGACGATATTGGGAATGCCAATCTCGGATTGGGTATCGGCGATGTACTTGGGCGCCACATGGACCTGGATGGGCGCCTGGGGATCGCCGAAGCGCGGCATGTCGAGGGTCCCGTATACCAAAGCCAACCCGGTGAGGAAGACGACGATCAAGGGCAGGGCCTGGGACCGGGTGGGGGCCTTTTCGCGGCGCGAGGTCAGCGCCAGGGTGGCCAGCATCAACACCGTTGAAATGCCGGCGCCCACGGCGGCTTCGGTGAAGGCCACGTCCACCGCGTCGAGATGCACCAGCAACGCCGCCGAAACCAGGGAAAACACCGACGACAGCATGACCACGGCGAACAACGCCCTGAGCTTCAGGATGGCGAAGGCCGTGAGCCCCAGGAAGACCAACAGGGAGATGTCGATGACGGCGGCGATGCTCATTTCCCGTCCCCCTCGGGGGCCGCGGAATCGGTCCCGGCACCGGCGCCGTCGGCGATGCGCGGATTGAGCCCCGCGGTCAGCGCGGCATTGGCGATGGCGTGGGTGGAAGTGGGCGAGGTGAAGAACAAAAACGCGCCGATCAACAGCAGCTTGACGGTCACCAGGGAAAAACCGGCCTGGACCATCAGGCCCATGAGGATCAGGTCGGCGCCGAGGGTGTCGGTGATGCCCGCCGCGTGCAACCGGGTATAAAAATCCGGCATGCGGATGAGGCCCAGGGCGCCGACCACGACGAGAAACGACCCCGACGCGAGAAACGCCCAACTGACCGCGTCGGTGACCAGCGCGGTCATGGCCCATCCCCGTCCGGATTCACGCCGTCGCCCAGGGTGCGGTATCGGAAGAACTTGAGCACGGCGATGGTGCCGATGAAATTGAGAAGCGCGTAAAGGAGGGAAATATCGAGAAAGTCGGGCCGCCCGGTGAGGAACCCCATGACGCCGATCAGAAGTACCGTCTTGGTGCCGAAGGAATTGGCGCTAAGAACCCGGTCGTAAAGGGTGGGCCCCAGGTAGAGCCGCCCCAATGCCAGAATCATGGCGGCGAGAAGGGCGGCCATGGTCACGGCAAACATGGCTAGCGCGCCTCGATGGCGTCGACCCTTCGGTCCATGTCGCCGTTGGTGAGACCGTCCGCGGCCTCCCTGGTAATGGCATGGACCAGGATTTGCTCGTCCATCACCTCGACCGCCACGGTGCCCGGCGTGAGGGTGATGGAATTGGCGTAGATGACCTTGCCCACGTCGGTGCGCTGGGTTGCCGGCACCTGCACCATGACCGGGGAAATGGGCAGGGCAGGGTCGAGAATGATCCTGGCGACATCGATATTGGCCTTGGTGATTTCCTTGCCGAGCCAGACGAGATAGCGCAAATAGCCGAATACTTTGAGTTGGAGCGGAATCGCCTCGTGATCGATGACGTCGAGCCGGGCGGCGATCCAGACGATGAGGGCGCAACTGAGGGCGCCCAAGGTCAGCAAAAGCGGCACATAGTGGCCGGACAAAACAAGCCACAGCGCAAATAACACCAGCCACAGCCCGGCAGCGTGGATATAGCGTGCCTTCACTTTCATGGGGATGAAACGCCTTCTCCTGTCGAACTCTTTTCGCCCCGATTCTGGCGGCGGGTGCGTGGCCTCTGGTCCGTGAAGGGGATACCGGCTCGGTCCTGTCCCGTCAAGCCGATGAACGGGTCAATTCATGCCCCGGGGATGGAAGCCCAAGGCGTGAATTAATCAGTATCGGCGGCCAATCGACGCGCGTTTATTCATTAGCCATCAATTTGTTTCGAATTTGTAATGATGCTAACCTTTCGCAATAAAAATAGTGGGAGGCTTACATTGCTCATGAGTGACGAGAGTATGTCCAGTGAGCCCGACGATGTCCGTGAGGTCAGCGGTATCGTCAAGTGGTTCAACGCGGTAAAAGGATTCGGTTTTGTCACGGTTGCAGACAGTTCCAGTGACGCGTTCCTTCACCTGTCGATCTTGAAGGAATCGGGTTTCGAGAATCTGTTGCCGGGGGCGACAGTCAGGTGTGAAGTAGCCGACCGAATAAAGGGTTTGCAGGTCACGCGAATCCTTGAAGTCGACGATAGCACGGCGGCGCCGGTCGAGCCGTCCACCGCGGAAGCGGCGGGCCAGTACGACAGCCTCGAGCCTTCTGGAGACTTCGTGGATGCGACGGTGAAGTGGTTTAACGCCGATAAGGGCTACGGTTTCGTGTGCCGGACGGATAGCGAACGGGATGTCTTCATTCACATGGTGACGTTGCGCCGCTCCGGCCTTGAGTTATTGGAGCCGGGCCAGACGGTGAAGGTCCGCATCGCCGAAGGACCGAAGGGACCTCAGGCAACTGAAATCGAGTTGGGATTCTAGCCTGGGGAGTCTGAACCGCGTCCCTGTGCCTTTCCCCGTTGGGGCGGGCAAGGGCGGATTGTAACCTTAACCAGCCGGCGCCTTGCCTCTATCGCGATATCCACGCCCATGGCCCAGCCCCGCGTTTCGCGGCCCTCTGTTTTAATGCCCCAACCGGTGCCGCGCCGAAATTGGCCGCGCTGGCGCCGCCGCGCCCTGGTGCTGGCGGCGGCAACCTTGATGTTGGCCGGCGGCGCCTTGGCCCAGGAGAGATTCCCGACCGCCCCGCTGGCCATTTCATCGGCGGGCAATTCCCATCGCTTCACGGTGGAACTTGCCGTCACCCGCGCCCAGCGCGCCCAGGGCCTGATGTGGCGCCGCCGCCTCGCGGCCGACCGCGGCATGCTGTTTCTCTATCCGAGGGACCGGGTCATCGAGATGTGGATGAAGAACACCTTGATTCCGCTGGACATGCTGTTCATCGACCGCAAGGGCACGGTGGTGCGCATCAAGGAGCGCGCCGTGCCAGGCACGCTCACGGCGATCAGTTCGGGACAACGGGCGCGGGCGGTGTTGGAACTTCGCGGCGGCACGGTCTCCCGGCTCGGTCTCCGGCCCGGCGACAAGGTCTTGGCCGAGGCGTTGGGCACCCGCTAGGCGCGTTGGCAAGTGCTCTAGGTTCGCGACCCCACCAGGATCGGGATCGATTCCCAACTCTCGCCGGCCGCGATGGGGCATGTCATGCCGTCGGGCATGGTGATGATCAGGGTCCAGGTCTTCCGGTCATGGGAGTTGAGCAGCTCGATCACGCCGCCGTTATTGGCCAGGCCCATGGCCACCGGGGCTTCGCTGTAGAGCCCGGCAAGTTGCTTGAGGATGGCGGTCCTCTCGACGCAGGGTGTTTCCTGGGCCACAACCGGCCCCGCCGCCAAGGCGAGACCGGCGGTCACGAGGGCAGCACTGATAAGTATCTTGAACATTTTCGCTACCTTTTGCCGGTAGCCGGGGAAACTCCTTTTCCGCCGTGAGAACCACCGGCATTAGGAGGTCAACCTAACCCAAGGAATTTAACATTTTACTAAAATACGACGACAAACTACGCAATTATATTACGCTATTCGCCCAAAATACGGTTATTTCAACAAATTTCAAGATCCTGGGCCGAAGGTGAGGGAAGCCAAAATTTTCTCGAAATCGCCCTTGCTGCGATCGAAAAAGAACTCTTCGGTGCCATTGTATATGACCATGAAGAGCTTATCGCCAAGCAACGCGCCGGCGGCGATACCCCGCATATTCAACCCTGCCATGGTCCGGTAGGTGAAGGTGAAACGGAATCCATCCTTGCCGCCGAACTCCGCCGGCGCGAACCCGGCGGTGATGATTTTCTGTGCTCCGCGGCGGGCGAGGGAGGCCACGAACAGCTCGCCCACCTCCAACAAGTTCATGCCCTTGCGGAATTTGGGCAAGGTATCCTTTCCTGAAGCACCGCGCCGAGAGGCTTTGGCGGAAAATATCCGACCCCCGTCCTCGATGCCCTTGACGAAGAGGATGTACTGCAGCCGCGGCCCATCGAGGGTCCAAACTTTGTGTTTGCCATCGGTCCTGCGGTTCCAGTCACGCGGTGGCTTGACCGAGAGCCCCTGGCCGAGCTCCAGTTTTTGTCCGCCTTTGACCAGGGTATAGCCGACGCATCCCGTCAGCAAAAGGTTGGCGGCAAGAAACATTCCCAGGCATCGCTTCATCATGGTCCAAGTTTCCCAATGAAATATTTGATCATTGCCCTATCGCCGGCATTGGGATTGCCCGCAAGGTAGGCCTTGAAGGCGGCCCGGGCGTCCTTGGCATGGCCTAATTTCTGGTGCACGAGACCGATCGAACGATGGATTTCGGGCGGTGGCGTCCCCATGGCCTTTCGCGCCTTGGCGTAAAATTCCAGGGATTTTGGCCCATCGTCCTTCTTATTGCGAAGGCGATGCATCTCGCCCTTGAAGAAATAGAGCTCCGCCAGGTTGTCCCCCCGTTCGACGAGCTCGTCCATGAGAAACTCGAAGGGGCCGAAGTTCCTCAGGTGCAGTTCATCGCGAATCAATCCCGCGCGGATGGGCAGGACGACCTTGGCCAGGCGTTCGCGCCCCTTGTCGGCGGCACCCGGCGTCCGCATTTTCGCCGCCAGATCGCGCAGGATATCGAGGCGTTCCTTCGATTGGGGATGGGTGGCCATGAAGAACGATGGCGTTTCGGCGTCCTTGTCGGCGTTCTTTTCCTTGACCAGATATTGCCAGACCTTCCACGCCTCACCGGGATCGTAACCGGCGCGGTTCAACAGCAAGAGCCCATACCCGTCGGCCTCGCGTTCCATGTTGCGGCTGAAGGCGGACAGTACGGCGAGGGTGGCCAGCATGGCGATATCGCCCACCACCGGCACCCCGGCCCCGGCCAGGGCGATTTGGAAAAACAACAGGGAGTTGGTCTTCTCGCGAACGTCGCGCATCTTCTTAAGGCTGTGCTGGCGGAGATAATGACCGGCCTCGTGAGCGATGACGGCGGCCAGTTGGGCCTCGTTCTCGACCCGCAACAAGAGACCGGACCTTATGTGCATCATGCCGTTGGGATACATGGCCGCGTTGAACCCGGGCGCGCGCATGGCATAGACGCGGATGTCCTTGCAGTATGTTCCCGTCACCCGGCAGGTGACTTTTTCGATATAGGCGTTGAGCGGCGCGAGACGCATGCGGTTGCCCGCGGTCTTGACCCGGCGCTCGACATTTTCCACCTGCAGCCAGATGCCGGCCTCGTCGCTTTTCGCGTCGGGCTTGTGCGAAGGCGCCAGGTCCGCCATGCGGTAGGCGGAGGCATCGCCGCCGTCCATGCCCGCCGTGGCCCCGCCTTGCCCCTGGTTAAGGCCTTTCTTGTAGAAACCGAGATCGTCGGCGGCGCAGGCGGCGGTCAGGAGGACCGCGGCCAGGCAGGATACGAGGGCAGAGGTATTGTTCATTGCGGGAAATTGCTGAGCAGCACGCCGACGGTTTCATTGGCGCCCGCCGGGGTGCGAAGATCGCCGGTCCCGCGAAAGAGCCGGTTGAACCACACCACCTCGCCGGTATTCAGATCCACCAGCGAGGAGAACCCAAGCTGAACCCCGCCCTGAATTTGGACCCCTAGAAGCGCGGCGAAGATGATCGCGGCGACGCGGCCGCTGCTCGAATAGCTGTCGCGGACGAAGACGAACAAGGCGTAATCGGCGCCGTATTTTTGTTTGAGGTAAGCGGTGCCGGGCCCCATGGTCCATGCGAACTTATCCTTCTTGGTGGGCAGCCTGAAGCGGGGCGCCGTCATACTGGTGGACGAGGATGGACCGCCCCACCGCGCCGTGAAGCTTGAGCAATTGCACCTCCCGCGGGTCGCCCCCCACGTCTTCGGGTATTTCCGCCCGCTTGATCAATAGCGCGTTGATATTCCTGAACCGGACCGCAAGGTTTTCGGCGATGTACTTCTTGGCGAGCCGCGTCCATTCCGCGTGGGGTTCGGGAAGGCCGCCGGCATGAAGGATGCTGAGCTCCACGTCGGGCGTCAGCAAGACGATGCGGCGCTTTTCCGGGTCCGCGGCAAGGTTCGGACGCGCCCGGTAGGCGGTGGCCACGCAGCCGCTGGCCGATATCAACACCAGGACGAGAAAAACAAGCGCCGCTTTTCCCGGGAAAGATCCGTCCTTCACCGCAATCTCCCATGCTGGAGAGATGTGTTTTATTATTGTTTATTAAATACTTGATATGATTTATTGATCTAATAATTAAGCTCTTCGGTGGCTAGGCCCGACCGAGCTAAATCTTAGGGTACTCCCAGATCGCCGATGATTCTATCCCTCGTTGTCGGCAGTCCATGGCGCCGTTCATGCGCGGTTCAGCTTGCCTGCGCCAAATTCGGCCCTATCTTTCCAGGGAGCAAGGAGGTACCGCCATGCCGCGCGCCATCGTCACCGTGTTTGCCGTGCTTTCCATCGCCTTCGCCGGGTGCACCTTCAAGAGCGCAAGCACATACAAGCCCAACGAGACCGGCACCGTCATGCAGGTCAAGAGGGTCACGATAGTGTCCAGCCGCAAGGTGATGATCGAGGGGCTCAAGGACGACCAGTCGGTGGGCTGGGGAACCCTGGTCGGCGCCACCGTCGCCGGCGCCGCGACCTATGGCCTGACCAGGGCCGATACGCCCCTTGGCGTCGCCGTCACCATCATCGCCGCCATCGGCGGGGCCATGGTGGGAACCATCATCGAGGAACGCAAGAACCGCCATCCGGGCGCCGAATACATCCTCCAGACCAAGACCGGCAAGCCTTTCGCCGTGGTCCAGGCTCTCGGCAGCGGCGATAAGGTCCTGGCCAAGGGGCGGCGCGCGGTGGTGCTTTACGGCCGCGGCGGCTTCGTCCGCGTGGTTCCGGAAAACTAGGCCCCGGGCGCTTATCCTTGTGGCGCCGGCGTCCAGGGCGGTGTTTAATCGGCTTCAGACCCACGGCACCGTTCGAGGAGAGGCCCATGACCGTCGCCCGCGTGATCCTGATCAACGTCCCCGAGGAGAACGCCATCGAGGCGGAGCGCGTGTGGAAGGCGCAATGCGCGCCGTTGATGGCCCGCCAGCAAGGTTGCCGGTCGGAAAAATTGATGAAGTCCCTCGACCGGCCCGGGCTTTATATCTCGTACGCGGAATGGGACAGCCTCGAGGACATCGACCGCTACCGCGAAAGCACCGATCACGAATCCATCCAGAGCGAGACCCGCGCTCTCCAGGGCGCCCGGGCGGTGGTGTGGTGTTACCAGATCATCGACTGACCGGGGCGGCCTGGCCGCGTTGCCTGCGTTTTCGGCCGCCGGGGATGGCGCCCTTTGACGCCTGGGGAAGCACTGCGCGGTAAAGTCCGCCTGGGTCGGCGCGCGGGTGTTCGCCCCCCTGGTCTTCGCGCGCTGTCACATTCGCGTGACCGGCACTGGATTTGGCGGCGCGCCGGGGATAGATTCCCACCTCTAGGCGCGGGGGAGGCGATCGTGCCGGCGCGCCGATGACACGCACAGGGAGATGAACCATGGCGCACAAAATCCTTATTGCCGCCCTGCTTATTCTGGGCCTTGCATCCACCGCCATGGCGGCGGGCTCATCCAGTCCCTCGCGCCGGCCGGCGCCGGAGTCGAATTTCGATCTCGGGCTCAAGGCCGTCAAGGCCGAGAACTTCGGGCGGGCGCTGGGCTTGTTGGCAAAGGTGGTGCGGTCCGACCCGCGAAACGCCGATGCCTGGAACTGGATCGGTTTTTCCAACCGCAAGCTGGAGCGATTCAAAGATTCCCTGGTGGCCTATAAGAAGGCACTGGCCATCGATCCCGACCACCGCGGCGCCAACGAGTACCTGGGCGAGCTGTACCTCAAGACCGGCGACCTGGCCAAGGCCCGGGTGCGGCTCGATAGGCTCGACTCCATATGCTACTTCGGTTGCGAGGAATTCGACGACCTGAAGCGGGCGATCAAGGCGTTCGAGGCCGCCCAGGGCAAGGGCTGAGCGCCCCGCCCCGGCGCCGCCGCCTTTCCCTTCGGTGAACCCAGGCGATGGACGGTCTTTCCCCGCTCGCCGCGTACTTAAATGATTATTGGGCGTCGGTGGCGGCGTTCGCCGTGTTTGGGTTGTTGCATTCCATCGGCGCCCATGAGCCGTTCAAGAACGCCCTTGGGCGGATCACCGGCGCGTTCTTCGTCGATCACTTCTGGCGCCTGGTGTACTGCGGGCTCAGCTTCTGGGCGCTTTACACCGCCATCGCCTCCCTGCACTGGGCGCGCAATACCGCCCATGACGTCTGGCTGTTTAATTATCCCGACGCGCTGTGGCAGGCCATCACGGTGCTGCACCTGGGGTCCATCGCGCTGCTCTATGTCGCCTTCCTGCAAAGCGATTACCTGGAATTCCTCGGCCTCAAGCAAGCGGGGCGGGGGATCATGGCCCTGGTCGGCAAGCCCATCAAGGGCCCGCCGAAGCCGCTGTTCGGAACCGATCGGCTGGTGGTCCGCGGGGTCTACGGCTGGGTGCGCCATCCCATGCTGGCGGCCGGCTTGCTGTTTCTGCTAACCAGCGGGCCGTCGCGCAACAACTTGGTCTATGCCGTCATGTACGCCGCGTACATGTTCATCGGCGGCTATTACGAGGAACGCCGCCTGCTGCGGGTCTTCGGCCAAGACTATGTCCGCTACCAGGCCCGGGTGGGGGCGTATTTCCCGCGCCTGTGGCCGCGCCCGGCGGGCTGAGGGCCGCCATGCTGGAGCGCATCTCCGAGTTTTTCTACGATCCCGTGGTGTTCTGGACCGCGCCGTTGGCGCTCCATGCCGCCGTTACCGCCTGGCGTTGGCTGCGCCGCCGGGCGCGGCGCGCAAGCTGAGGCCGCAGGCGCGCCGGGCCTGGCGAAAATGGCGCCGAGCCGGTTGCGAAAGGTCCGGAGAGCGATTACGTTCCGCCCACCGGGGAGTGGCGCAGCTAGGTAGCGCACCTGCTTTGGGAGCAACCGTTCATCCCTCTAAATCCTTTTTCTTTTCAGTAACATCCGAGATTGGCGGGCCGCCATTGTGCCCAAATTGTGCCCCCAATGCGGCCACCGCTTCGCGCCGGGCGCTGTCCTCTCGGTGTGCGTACCTCATCGTCGTCTCGATGCTCTCGTGGCCCATGATCTCCTTAACGACGTCGAGCGGCACGCCAGCGGCGACCATCCTGGAAGCCGCCGTGTGGCGGAGGTCATGCCACCTGAAATCCTCGATACTGGCGCGTCTGAGGGCCGCCTTGAAGGCTGTCTTGAACGATTTGATGGCGTGGCCCTTGTAGAGGAACACCGGCCCGCTGTCCTTCGGCTTGAGCGTCGAGAGTAGCGCCCGGCATTGATTGGACATCGGCACGATTACCGTCTTGCCGCCCGGCTTTCGTGACTTCACCTGAAACATAATTTCTTCACCCTCCATGTCTACCTGGAACCAGTCGAGGGTGGTGCAGTTTGAACGCCGCACCGCGGTCATAAGGGTGAAGGCAATCGGCGCCCTTAGGTGAGGGGCGGCGGCGGCCATCAGGCGGGCTTCTTCCCCCGCCCTCAGGTATCGCTTGCGCCCATCCGGTTCGATCAGCCATTGCGCTTTCCAGTCAATATCGGCGACCTTGGCGCCCCATTTCTTGCGCGCCATGTTGAAGCAGGCCCGGAGCAGGGTCAGTTCCCGGTTTACCGAAGCATCCGAGACCTTGGCGCGCCGCCGAGCGACATAGGTTGCCACGTCGCTTGGCGTCAGCTTGTCGAGAAACACGTCCTTGCCGATCCCGGCGATAAGGTTCTGGGCCTGATAATCGAGAGTGTAGGCGGAGGGGAGGGCGTTGGCGTGTTCCAGCCA
>SMXQ01000126.1 GCA_004356985.1 Alphaproteobacteria bacterium
CTACCAGCGATGATGAGCGCGCCGTGATCGACCCGCCAGGACGAAGAAGGGCGGCGGAATTGCCTGGGAAGCCCGCCGCGCCGTGACCCGGATCGACGAGGATAGAAAGCCCGTTGCCGTGCAAGCCGCGGTCTACGCGGTTGCCTTCTTCACGGGCAGCCCGTTCATCATGCTTTCGGTCATCATGCCGCTGTGGGCGTTGGAACTGGGATCGGGCCCGTTGGTCATCGGTCTGATCATTTCCAGCCGGCAGATCCTGGTGATCACCATGGCGGTTCATGGCGGCGCGCTTCTGGACCGGTTCGGCCCCAGGATCGTCATCATCCTCATGGGGTGCATCGGCGCCGCGACCATGGCGCTGTTCCCGTTCTTTCCTTTTGTCGCCGTGATCGTCGTGTTGCAAATGATTTCCGGTTTCGCCGAAACCACCACCTGGATCGGCGCCCAGGCGCTGGTCGGCCGGCTGTTGGGCGGACGGCCCGTCTACGCCGGGAGATTGACCGCATCGGCTAGGATCGGCAGTTTCATCGGGCCCTTGGCGACGGGGCTCACCTGGCAATACCTTGGGTCCGATATCGCCTTCTGGCTGATGGCGGCGTGGATCTTCATGGGCGGGCTCACCGCGTTGCTGCTGCCGAGGGACGACGGCGCCCTGGCCGCCGAATCCCCGAGCGCCGAATCCCCGGCCGCCGCGCCGCCGCCGCCCGCCGCGCACCCGGTTTCCGCACCCCGGCCCCGGCGCAGCATTTTACCCAGCCTTGCGGATTACGCCGCCACCTTCCGTCTTCTCCTTCTTCCCACCGTGGCGCTGGTCATCGCCGTCACCTTCCTGCGCCAGACCGGGTCGGGCATCCAGGCGTCGTTCTATGGCGTGTGGCTCAAGGAAATCGGTTTCGAGGCCGGCGCCATCGGCCTGCTGTTGGGTATCGCCAACGCCGCGTCCGCCGTCTCGGCACTGACCATCGGCCCCCTGACCCGGCGTTTCGCCGAACACTGGTTGTTGATCGCCGCGACCGCGCTCGCCATCGCCGCCATAGCGGTCACGCCGCTGCTCGGTGGGTTCATCGCCCTGGCGCTGATGATCTCTCTTCGCGGCGTCGGCCAGGGCTTGAATTTTCCGCTCATGCTGGCCATCGCCTCGCGCGCCGTGGGGCCGCACATGCAGGGCCGCGTAGTGGCCTTGCGCATCACCTTCAACCGCCTCGGCGGGGCGATCGTCCCGTTCGCCATGGGGGTGTTGGCGGAAATCGTCGGCCTCGACAATGCGTTTTTCATCATCGGCATCGCCGGCCTCGTGCTTCTGGGTTTGCTCAGCGTCTGGATTGCGCGGGCCCCGGAATTCGAAAACGGGCCGCGCCGTTGACGGCGTTTGTGATAGCGTTGAAACCAAGGCCGCCCTTCGCGGCGGATCGCTAACCAAGGGGTTCTAGGGGCCGATGTCCTTTCAGTGGGATGACCCTCTGTTGTTGGAAGACCAGTTATCGGCGGAGGAACGCATGGCGCGGGACACCGCCCAGGCCTATGCCCGGGACAAGCTCGCGCCGCGCGTCGTCTCGGCCTATCGCGAAGAACGCTTCGATGGAGAAATCGTCGAAGAAATGGGCGCCCTCGGCCTGTTCGGCGTGACCTTGCCCGAGGCCTCCGGCGGCGGCGGCGCCTCGAGCGTAACCTATGGTCTCATCGCCCGGGAACTGGAGCGCGTGGATTCCGCGTACCGTTCCCTGGTGAGCGTCCAGTCATCCCTGGTGATGTATCCCATCGACGCCTTCGGCACCGATGCCCAGCGGGAAAAGTACTTGGCCCCCCTGGCCCGTGGCACATGGCTGGGCTGCTTTGGGCTGACCGAACCCGATCATGGGTCCGATCCGCTGTCCATGGCCACCCGCGCCGAGGCGGCCCATGGCGGTTACAAGATCACCGGCACCAAGACGTGGATTTCCAACGCGCCCCTGGCCGATGTCTTCATCGTTTGGGCCAAGTCCGCCGCCCATGACGATGATATCCGCGGCTTCATCCTGGAGCGCGGCATGGCCGGACTGACCACGCCCAAGATCGAGGGCAAGCTGAGCCTGCGGGCGTCACTGACCGGCGCCATCGAGATGGACGGAGTCCTGGTGCCCGAGGAGAACCTGCTGCCCGGCGCCGCCGGCCTCAATGGGCCGTTGGCGTGCCTCACCCGGGCGCGCCTGTCCATCGCCTGGGGGGTGATGGGCGCGGCCGAGGCGTGTTGGCACGGGGCCCGGCGCTACGTTTTGGACCGCCGGCAGTTCGGCCGCCCGCTTGCCGCCAACCAGCTGATCCAGAAGAAGCTCGCCGATATGCAGACCGAGATCACCCTGGGGCTTCAGGGCGCCCTGCGCGCCGCCCGGCTGATGGACGAGGGGCGCCTGGCCCCTGAGGCGGTATCGCTGTTGAAGAGAAACAATTGCGGCAAGGCTCTCGACATCGCGCGGACCGCGCGCGACATGCACGGCGCCAACGGCATCTCCGAGAGCTATCCGGTGATGCGCCACATGTGCAATCTGGAGACCGTCAACACCTACGAAGGCACCCACGATATCCACGCCCTGATCCTCGGCCGCGCGCAAACCGGCATCCAGGCGTTCTACTGACCCGGCGTCGGCGTGGCGCCGGTTTTATTACCCGCGGCGGGCGGTTTGCATCGGCATTGGGTTTGATATCCAGCGGACGAATTTCTCGGCGCTCTGGGGCCGGCCAAGAAGAAAACCCTGGATCTCATCGCATCCCTGGTCGTCGAGGACGGCGTGTTGCGCGGCGGTCTCCACCCCTTCGGCGATGGCCTTCAGCCCAAGGCTATGGGCCAGTCCGATCACCGTGGCGACGATGGCGGCGGAAGAGGAATCGGTATCGATATTCTCCACGAAGGAACGGTCGATCTTGAGCCGGTTTATGGGCAGAAGCCTGAGGTAGCTGAGTGACGAATAACCGGTGCCGAAATCATCCACCGCGATTTCGACCCCGGTTTCGCGCAAGCGCCCGAGCTTTTCGATGATCTCATCCATCCCCTCGGGGGTGTCGCTCAGCATCATGCTCTCGGTGATTTCCACCTCAAGCCAGCGGGCCTCCAGGCCGGACCGTGCCAGGGCGTGTTCCACCGAGGCGACGAAATCTTCGGTTTGGAACTGGCAGGCGGCAACGTTGACGCTGACCCGGAAAGGCGGGAGCCCTTGATCCTGCCAAGCCTTGTTCTGACGGCATGCCGTCGCCAGCGCCCATTTTCCCATGGGGATGACGAGACCGCTGGATTCGGCGACCGGTATGAAGTCCCCGGGGTACAGGAAGCCGCGCTGGGGATGGTTCCAGCGGATCAGGGCTTCGGCGCCGATCACATGGGTCCCGGTGATGTCGTATTGCGGTTGGTAATGGAGGACGAATTCTTCGAGGTCGAGCGCCTGGCTCAATTCGCTTTCCAGGGCGGCCATGGAAGCGATCCTGGCGTGCAGGGCCTTGTCGTAGACGTGATAGCAATTGCGCCCGTCGGCCTTGGCCTGATAGAGGGCATGGTCGGCCTTGCGGATCAGTTCGTCGGGATCGGTCCCGTCAAGCGGGCAGAAGCAAATGCCAATGGAGGTGCCGGCTTTCACAAAGCAGTCGTCGATCACCCGTGGTTGAGACACTTTGTCGATGATCCGCTGGGCCAGCATGCTGAGGCGTTTATCGTCCTCCAGATGGGTGATGATCACGGCGAACTCGTCGCCGCCCAGGCGCGCCACGGTATCTGTTTCGCGGACCGCGCCGGTGAGCTCCTTAGACACCAGGCGCAACAGCTTGTCGCCGATGGGATGGCCGTGGGAATCGTTGATGTCCTTGAAATGATCGAGGTCCAGGAACATCAGCGCCGCCCGGGTGCCGAGGCGTTGCGCGTTCTTGACGGCATCATCGAGGCGGTCGCGGAACAATTGCCGGTTGGGAAGCCCGGTCAGCGGGTCGGTATGGGCCATCTTCCATTTGACGGCATCGGCCTGGTTGCGCTCGGTGATGTCGGTCAGGGTGATCAGGATGCTCCGCACATGGCCGCTTTCGTCCACCAACGGCGATCCCACCATGTCGATATCACGGTGATGGCCGGGCCGGGTGCCGGCGATCCGGATTTCACACCGGCTGCGGGATCCATGGCGCCAGGCTTCGAAGGCATCGCCGAGGGACCCGAATTCATCGCTGGCGAGAAGATCCTGGAAGGCGCAGTCCTCGCCGTCTTCCATGGTGTCCCGGCCGATGATTTCGCGGGTCGGCGGGTTGGTGTACTGCGTCCGCCCGTCCTCGGTGATTTGCCAGATGCCCACCTGGATCACTTCGGCCAGTGTTTTGTACCGTTGCTCGCTTTCCTTGATCGCGTCGCGGGCGATGGAAAGCTCTTCGGCTATTCGGATCGATGCCTCGGCCTGTTCCTCGATCCGCTCCCGGCTATCGAGCATCTGCGCGTAATCGCGTTCCAGCGCTTCGCGGGAATTTTCGAGCTTCGCTACCCGTGCCTCGCCTTGGGAAAGGTCACGGGAATAGACGCGTCTCCCAATCGCGGCGGAGAGGACGGCAAGGAGTACCGCGAAAGGCAGCAAGGCGGCGGAATGCCACACCATGTCGAAGGACCAAGGGGTTGGGTGGGTGCCGTCGCCCGTGATCCCCAAAATTTGGAACCACAACACGGCGATCAGCCAAAATGCGGCCGCGCTCAAGCATATCCACAGGAATAGCCATCGTCTCGGCATGCAGTTCCTTCCCCATATTTGTGGTCGGCCCCCCGGGCGCGGGGGCTTCTTATCGCTAATTCTTTATGAACTTGGGTAATCGGTAAGGTATTTGTACTCCACCGAGTCTTAAGGAAATCTTTCTCCTGGGAGGGGTGTCTCCGGGTCCACCCCAGCAAATCATTGACAGCGGCCCCCAGGGCTAGAATTCTTACGCGATTTGAAGGGCTGCGGTGGAGGCGTTGGGCGGTGCTAGTGCGATCAAGACAGGACACCCGACAGGGCAAGGTGAACCGAGGCCATGGGGCCGGCGCGGACCGCGATATCGTGATCGTCCACTCATCCGACTTGCACCTGGGGGACGTCGCCACCGCCGCCGCCTGGGGCGGCGACGATACCTTGCCCTTGCGCCAGGTGTTGGCCGCCGCGGGCGCGGTCAAGGCCGACCTTGTTGTTCTGGCGGGAGACATCTTCGAACACAATCGCTTGGCGCTGGAATTCCTGGAACGGACCGCGCGAATTTTGGGCGATTGCGGCATGCCGGTGGTGATCCTGCCCGGCAACCATGACCCCGCGACCCCGGATTCGGTCTATCGGCGGGGTCCCATGGCCGAGCCGGAAAATGTCGCCATCCTCGGCGTCACCCACGCGAGGGCCGTGACCTTTTC
>SMXQ01000127.1 GCA_004356985.1 Alphaproteobacteria bacterium
ATAGCCAGGCGAGCGATGCGGCGATATAGACCCCTCCGTAGGCGGCGAAGGCGCGGCCCGCATAGACGCTATCGATGCGTGTGAGCAGGTAGGCGAAGAGAACAAGCGCGGCCATGCCGGGCACCAGCCACAGCGCGCTCTTCCCGAGCCGCAGCCACGCCCAGAACGCGAAGCACCCGCCGATCTCGGCGATGGCGGCGGCAACGTAGATGGCAAAGGCGCGCAATCGCTTCCCCCGAATGAAAGATAAGGGCGGAGCTTAGCAGATGGGGCGGCGGCGGGCATGGGCGGACAGGTTCTCCTCTAATATCCCCCTCCGACCCGTGGCAGTTGCACCAGCAATTAGATTCACTTGAAGAGATTCAGCGTTAAGATGGTGATTAAAGATTCCTCGACAACGCCAAAACGTGCTGCAAGATACACTTATGCCGAAGGTAAACTCTGACATTCTTATTTGGGCGCGTGAAACCGCCGGGCTTTCCGAAATGGAGGCTGCGAAAAAATTGGGCCTAAGCGGGCCTGATCGACTGAAAGCACTTGAGTCTGGTGAGCGCGAACCGAGTCGGCGTCAACTGGTTAACATGTCTCAAAAATATCGCCGCCCGCTTCTGACGTTCTATTTGCCGACGCCGCCTAAAGAGAGCGACAAAGGTCAAGATTTTCGCACACTTCCTGAGGCGACAACTCCCGGCTCCAACGCCCTACTCGACGCACTCCTCCGCGACATTCATGTTCGGCAAGGGTTAGTTCGCTCAGCGCTTGACGAGGCCGAAGACGATGAACCGCTCCATTTCGTAGGTTCTTATAGAATGGGCGATGGCATAGATGCTGTTGTCACAAATATGCGCGATGTGTTGGGCTTCTCTGTGGAAGACTTTCGTGCAAGGCGGACCGTTACTGATGCCTTCGCAGCTTTACGTCGCGCAACGGAAAAGGCCGGTGTGTTTGTTCTACTTATGGGCAACCTTGGGACCCACCACACCAACGTAGACACGAGAATGTTTCGCGGCTTTGCCCTTGCCGACGAAGTCGCGCCTTTTATCGTCATCAATGAAAACGATTCTCGTGCAGCTTGGTCTTTCACGCTTCTTCATGAACTCGCTCACATATTTTTGGGGCAGACCGGCATAAGCGGATACGACGGAGAGGCGGAGATTGAGAAGTTTTGCGACTCTGTCGCCGGGCTATTCCTCTTAAATCCGTCTGAACTGGTAGGAATAATCAGGCGTGAAAATACTGGCCTTGAAGAAATTGTCAGACGGATTGGTGCGTTCGCGAGCGCCGGAAACCTTAGTCGTAAGATGGTGGCCTACAACCTATTACGATTCGGTCACATTGATAGTGGAACCTACAGGGAGATAAGTGCTGTTTTTGATGCTGATCGCATTGCAAGCGCAAAGGACGACAGCGAGCATAGTGGCACCCCCAACTATTACACAGTAAGAAGGCATCGTATCGGTCCTGAGTTGGTCGCCTTTGTAAAGCGGATGGTTGCCGATGGCACTTTGTCCACAACTAAGGCTGGACAAGTTCTTGGCGTCAAGGCAACCGCCGTAAACCGGCTTATAGACAACGTCAGTACAGCCTGAACATTATGGTATTCCTTCTCGACGCCGACACGTTGATACGCGCCGATAGGGTCTATTATCCACTGATGCGGTTCCCAGTTTTCTGGGATTGGCTCCAGCACAACGGCAATGCGGGGCATGTCAAAATTCCGGTGGAGCAATACGAAGAGGTAGTAGTTGGCAATGGGGTACTTGTCGACTGGTTGAAGGACGAGAAAAACAAGGCCGCGCTGCTTTTTGATGCGGAGGCAGACCCAAGCCTCGTTGCAGAGGTAACGGAGAATGGATATGCTCCGGATCTTGATGAAGCAGAAATAGCAAAACTCGGGCGCGATCCATTTCTGATTGCCTATGGATACGAGTTGAAGCAACAACGTTCTGTGGTGACTTTCGAAGTTTCGGCTCCGAAAAAACAAAGAGCCAACCGAAAAATTCCGGACGTGTGCAAGGCATTAGGAGTTCAGTGCTACACCCTTTTTGATCTCATTGAGACACTGGATTTTAGGACCGACTGGAAGCCTTAGAAATCACCAAACGGAGACCACACCAAAAGGCCCGGCATCACGCCGGGCCTTTTGGTGTTGAAAGCGCGCCGTGATGGGGCGCAAGCCGGAGCCTGAGCCTATGCTGCCTTGCGCCGCGGCCTACTTCTTCGCCCGCCCCGCGCGCTTCAGCCCGGCGCGTTTCATGACGCCGTCGAGGCGTTTGGCGACCTCGGGGCTGGCCGGGGCCATGGGCAGGCGGTGGTGGTTGCGGGCGATCAGCCCCATCTTCCACATCATGTATTTGATGGGGATCGGGTTGGTGTCGTAGAACACCGCCTCGTTGAGCTCGGCCAGCTGGTAGTGGAGCGCCTTGGCGCGCTTCAGGTCGCCGGCATCGACCGCCTCGCACATCTGGGCGAGCTTCTTGGGGTGCAGGTTGCCCACCGCATTCATCAAGCCGCAGGCGCCGACGCAGAGCATGGGGAAGGAAAGGTCTTCCAGCCCCACGAAGACCCGCCAATCGGGGCCGAATTCGCGGATCATGGAGGTGGCGAAGCCGAGATCGTTGAAGGCGTGCTTCATGCCGACCATGTTGGGGGCCGCCGCGGTGATCTCGCGGAGCGTATTCAGGGTCACGTTGACCGCCGCCCGGCCGGGGATGTGATAGATCATCACCGGCAAGGAGGTGCGCTTGCACAGGTTGATGTAATAGCGCGCCAGGCCGCGCTGGGGCGGGCGGATATAGTACGGGGTGACGATCAACAGCGCATCGGCGCCGGCGGCCTCGGCGGCTTCCGAGAGCGCCATGGTTTCCGATTCCGACTGCGACCCGGTGGCGCACACCATGGGCACCCGGCCGCGCCCGACGTCGATGCCTTCCCGGTAGATTTCGATGCGCTCATTGATGGTCATGGAGGAGGGCTCCGACGTGGTGCCCGAAAGCAGGATGCCGTGGCTGCCGTTGCGGATGGAGAAATCGACGCAGCGCCGGAACGAGTCCATGTCCACCGCGCCGTTGACCTTGAACGGGGTGATGATGGGCGGGTACGAGCCCCGCAGGAAATTCTTCTTCAGCTTGATCACGTCACGCCACCTTTTCGCGGTTGGTCTCGAACCCGGCCTGGGACCCCAACAAAGAGATCGCCCCCTTGAGGTCTTCCTGCCAGAGCAGGGAATCGGCGTTGATCAGGAAGGGCATGTCCTGGATGGTCATCTCGTAGACCGGGCCGACGTCCGAGGCATGGTTGTGGATCGCCCAGCCCGGCGCCGACAGCATCAGATCGCCGGCCTTCCAATCGTAGCGCTTGCCCTGGACCACCGAATGGCCCTCGCCGCCGAAATAGTAATTGATGGCGGCCGAGGCGTGGCGGTGGGGCCGATCGACGATGCCGGCCGGCCGGATGGTGATGCAGGAGAAGAAATTGGGGTTGGTGCCGTTGGTCCGCCCGGTGACCGGATCGTAGAGCAGATAGAGCCTGCGGCCCTTGTACTTGGAGCCGAGCGCGGCCAGCTTGTCGAGCTCTTCCTTGACCTTGTCCCAGGGCCAGTGATGGGGCTTGACCTCGATGGGTTGGGGGTTGATCAGCTCTTCATAGGGCTTGAGATAGGCGCCGTCGTCGGTCAGCTGGAAGGTGCCGTACGGGCTCTTGGGCTTCTCCTCCGCCTCGCCCTCTTCCTCGACCGCGCCGTGGTCCGCCGCGCCCGGCAGCGGTGGGTCCTCGTCCAGCCAATGGACCTTGAGGCGTTCCAGCATGGGCGCGTTGGAATAACGCAGCCGGACCTGCACGGCGTCGGTGTCGTTGACGTATTTATGGACGCACATGGCCGGCACCGTCAGCAGGTCGTATTGTTTCATCCCGAAGGTCTTCTCGCCCATCACCACCTTGCCGCCGCCCTGGATCGGGAAATCGATGATCGAGGCGTTCTGGCGCACGAAGGCGGTCTCCTCGCCGGGGTTGAGCACGTCGAGGGAACAAGAGATGCCCGGGGTGAAGCTGAGGGTCCCCTCCTCGGCCCGGGGATGGACGAAATAGGTGCGCCGGACGCCGTTATTGGGCGCCGCCATGCGGGATAACCGCGCCGCCTCGGCGTCGATGGCATCCTTGCAGACGATGAACGGTTCCCACAGGTCCAACGAGTGATCGCCCCAAACGTGGCTGTCGGGCGATTGGCGCCCCGAGCGTTCCACCAGCTTGGCTTCTACGTCTTTGAGTTCGGTCATATCGGTAACCTCCGTAGTCCGCATGTCGGGTATCTTGGCATGATCATAGGCCCGGGGCGGCGGCCGGTCACGTCAGCCGGGGCTTGGAGCGGCGCGGATGGGGGACTTCGGTGCCCATGCCCTTGGCCCGGGCGCGCTTGAGTATCTCCACCGCGGATGCGATGTCGGCCAGGCCCATGCCCATGAATTTGTAGATGGTGATGTCGGCGCCCTGGGGCCGGGGCTTGGCGTCCCGCACCAGGTTGCAGATCGGCGTGACGGCATCCCAGCCGCCGGCCCGCGCCGCGTATTCCATCAGCTCGCGCGAGCCCTTCTGGACCTGGGCCAGGTTGTCGCAGACGATCTTGTCGCAACGCTCAAGCACGCTTTGGTCGATCTCGGCATTGGTCGGGATGATGGCGCCGCCGGCGTTGATATGGGTGCCCGGCGAGACGTGATCGGCGAACAGGAAGGGTTCCTTGGCGCGGGTGAAGGTGGTGATGATGGGGCAATCCTTGGCCGCGTCTTCCACATTGTCGCAGGCGATGATCTCGAAATCGAAGGCGGCCTTGAGTTGGTCGACGAAAGCATCGCGGTTGGCGGGGGTGCGGCTCCACACCCTGACCCGCTTGAGCGCGCGCACGGCGGCGATGGCCGCGACCTGGGGCAGGGCCTGGTGGCCGGACCCCATGATGGCCATTTCATCGGCGTCCTCCGCCGCGCACCATTTGGTGGCGACCGAGCTGAGCGAGGCGGTGCGCATCTGGCCCAGGGCAAAGGCCTCGACGATGGCGGCGATCTGGCCGTCTTCTGAGTTGTGCATGACGATGAGGGGCGCGGCGCCGAGATTGGCGTTGGACCAGACCTTGGCCCCCACCAGGCCGTCGCCGGTGAACTGGGCGCCGGTGACGTTGAGCGACCCCACGTCCCACACCGTCTGGGTCTTGGTCATGTTCACCGCCTTGCCCTCGGCCTCGGCCACCAGGCCCTTTTCCAATGCTTGCGCCGAGCCCGAAAGGTCGATCAGATCGCAGACGTCGGCCTCGGTGATCCAGAGAAAGGTATCGGGTACCTTGATGTCGGCCATGGCGTGGTGTTCCTTCTCTGCGTTATTCCCGCCCGGGGCGCGGCGCCCGGTGGTGCTAAGTCTCTGCGCCGAAGATCGAGGCCACCGGCGGCTCCAGTTTCAGGGTATTGGATATCATGGCGTGGGTCACGGTGCGGCCGATCAGCCACATCACGGCGACGGTCTGCTCCGGTCCGATGGCCGCGATCACGGCGTCGAGTTGCGCTTCCACGCCCCGGCCGCTGCCCTCCATGACGGCGATGGCGAAGGCCTGGACCGCGCGTTCTTCCGCGCCGAACACGCCGCCGTCACCTTGGGCGGGGGTCATGGCCTCGCGGATCCAGTCGTCGGAAAACCCCAGGCGGCGGGACAGGCGCTCGTTCTGGTACTGCTCGTAGCGGTTGGCAAGCCTTGAAGACAGCGCCAGCGACACGATTTCCGTGAAATTGTCGGGCAACGCCTGCTTGAGGCTTTCGGTGATGGTGTGGAAGCCGCCCATGGTTTCCGGCGCATGGGACATCACCTTGAAGAACTCGCCGAGATAACCGAGCCTTTCCACCCGGGCGCGGAAAACCTCTTGCAGCGCGGGCGTGAGCTGTTCGAACTCGAGCCGGGGGATATCGGCGCTCATGCCGCCCGGCCTCCCTCGTCACCGGCCTCGTCACCGGCCTCGTCGCCCTCGAACAGCGAGGCCACCGGCGGCTCCAGCCCAAGGGTGTTGCAGAAGATCGCGTGCATCAGGCAGCGGCCGACCGACAGCAGGATGCCGGTCGCCTGCTCGGGCCCCACCGCCGCGATCACCTCCTTGAACAGGTCCTGGCAGTCGTGGCCGCGCCGGTAGATGGCGGCCATGGTGAATTTCTGCACCGCGCATTCTGCGTCGCTCATGTGGCCCCCGGGCTCGGCCTGCAACTGGTTGACCTGGGCGATCCATTCGCGCCCGAAGCCGAGCTTGTCGGCGAGCCCCTCGTGCTGGTTGCGCTCGTAGGTGTTGCCCATGACGCCGGCGGTGGTGAGCGCCACCAGTTCCACCGCCTTGGCGTCGATTTCTTGCTTGAGAGCCTCGGTCAGTTCACAGAACTGGTACATGGATTGCGGCACGTTGGCGCCGATCTGCCAGATTTCGCCGCAATAGCCGAGCCGCTCCACCTTGGGCCGGAGCGACTCCTTGAGGTCGGTCGCGAAATCCTCGAAGGCGATGCGCGGGATCAGGTCCGGGCCGATGGTCTCGCTCATGAATTGGTCTCCCTCTCTCTCTCCGGGGTCCTGGCCCCGGGGTCCTGGCCCCGGGGCCGGGGATTGGCGGGCCAAGCCGCCGAAAGCCCCTAAACCTCCACGTAGATGTCCTCGCCCTCGACGCGGACGGGGAAGGTCTTGATGTCCTCCACCACCGGCACGCCCTTGGCCTTGCCGGTCTTGATGTCGAACAGCCCGGCATGGAGCGGGCATTCGACGCAGCCGTCCTCGATATAGCCTTCCGACAACGATGCATAGGCATGGGTGCAGACGTCGTCGGTGGCGTAGAACGTGCCGTCCAGATTGAATATGGCGATCTGCTGGTCGCCCACGGTGACCCGCTTCGCCTCGTCTTCCGCAATCTCCGTGGTCTTCGCGACTAAATGGGATGCTGCCATAAAACACTCCGCCATGGTGCTGGTCTTCAAGCCCGGGGCGGGCCCGCGGCCTCAGGCCACGCGCGGCCGAGCACCCCCTTGGCGCCAGCCAGGCTGTCGTCGATTCCCGCCGCCGCCGCGCCGGCCGCCGGGGGCCGGGCACAAAAATGCCTTCCTATCTAATGCTTAGAATTCGTACTTTCGTTTGGGAACCTTGTCAACCCTACCCTGAGAAGGGGTACGCCGCTGGGGCGCCGAGGCCGGGGTCATGGCCAACGCCAGGTGATCACCCATTGCGGCAGGGCGACCAATTCGGCGACGAAATCGACGCTCAGGGTCAGCGCCAGCGCGCCCAGAAGAGAGACCGCGACGCCGATCACCACCCGGGCGTCGAACACCTCGTGCTCGCGGCTCAGCACGGTCGAGAGCCCCACCCGGAACACCAGCGACAGGCGCAGGATCGGGGCGACCACGGTCACCGGGGCGATGGCAAGGGCGAGGTAGCGGAACATCTGGGCGACGAACACGAATAAGCCCGAGATGGTGAACCACTTGGCGGCAGCCCGGTCCACCCTGAGGACATGGGCGCACCGGCCCGGCAGCAGCAGGACCAGCAAAAAGGCCATGGTCGCCGAGACGTAGGAGATCAACCCGCCGGCCATGGCGAGCCCGGTATCGGCAAGGCCGGCGCGCACCAGGGTGGGGCTCAGCCCGTATCCCAGGGCGGCCATGAACGCGGCCATGCAGCCGGCCAGCATGTTGGGCTGGAAGGCCTTGGTGTTTTCACCCGCCCCGCCCCTGGACCGCGGCGAGCGCCGGGCCATGACCAGCGGCCCCAAAACCACTAAGGCGATTCCGATGACGCGCAGGACCGTCAGTTTCTCATCGAGCAGGATCACGGCGAAGGCCAGCGCCGCCAACAGGGAGACCTGCTGCACCGGGCCCGACAGATTGGCCCCCATCTCCCTGACCGCACGGTAATTCCAATAGCGGCCCCAAACGAAATGAAGGATCCCGGCGAGCGCCAGGTAGCCGGTCCCGGCCCAGCCGAATTGGCCGATGGCGCCCAATTGCCCCGCCGCCAGGGCGGCCACGACAAACAGCGGCACGCCGAGGGGCACCGTGATGGCGATGGCCTGAAGGACGCTGCCGGTCAACACCCCGCGGCGGACGGTGGCGGTGTTGAAGCCGAACGTGGCGGCGGCGCAGATGGCGAAGAAGGCACCAAGCATGGCGCGCGAGACTAGAGCACTATCCGGCCAAATTGAACCATTTGACCGGGATGATTTTACCCCAAGGCTAGGCGCGCATCGCATGTCATGCGAAGCGTGCAGTCGATTGGAAACCATTTGGCGGGAATTCGCCCTGGTGCACCGCCCCATCGAAGGAACCGGCCGCAACCGGACGGCCCGTTTGGGCCCGTTTGGGAGAGAGAGGGAAAATGCTGGAAGGTGGGAACCGGGCGGCCGGGTGAACCCCGCCCCGGCAAACGGCGCGCGCCTATCCCGCGAAGTGACACAACGCGATCACGGTATCCCTGCGGCCCCAAAAACTCGCGGTCTCGATGCTGAAGGTCACGTATTGATGGCCGCCGTGGTAGATCACGTTGGCGCGCTTGGCGTCGCGCCTGCCCATGCGCATGACCACGCCGTAATGCTCGTCGAGGACCAATTGGCCGCCAAAGGACCGGCAGGCCGCGCCACTGGCCCCGCCGGTGTCGGATTTATGGGCGAAACCGAGGTAACCCTTGCCGGTCTGCGCCCCTGCCGGCAGGGCAAGCATAAGGATCAGGAGTGTAGAGAATATCATCACTCTCATGAGTATCGTCCCGCTTTCGTGCCTGCACGTATTTCCTAAGTAGAGAATATAGCCACTTAAATTCAACACCTTGCCTCAGTTTTTAGGAAGGCGAACGTGCGTTGGGCGGCATTCATACTTGTTTTACTTTCGCCGATTACATTTAAGGAATAGTGAACGCGTAATTCTATCGGGGGTCACAAATGCCACGTGACGAAGAGACCATTATCAGGGACGGCCATTTCCTCGAGCGGATTCCCCAGGAAATCCGGGAAACCTTCACGGATCGGCAGATCGCCGCCGTCGAACAAGCCTTCGGGCGCGGGCGCCACGGAGTCGATATCCGCGTCTCCGTGCCGCTGCCGGGGGGCCGACGCTACCTCGTGCTGCTCTTGGGCAAGGAGCAGCGATCCCGGGAACGCCGGCGTTTCGAACGGCTGCGTCAACCGGTGCTCACGGCGATGAACGTCATCGCCATGGCGACCATGGGGATGCTGATTTTCTTTTTCGCCGTTGGCCTCGCCCACACGATGTTCAAGTAACGCGGTCGGCTTGATAGACATTCGGTAAATAATGAAAATGAGACCAAGAGCTTCCAGAACCAAAAGATTCGCCGCCGCGGCGATCATCGCCTTGGGCATGGTCTTCGTCCTTGCCGGCGCCCGGCCCGCGCTGGCGGAGTTCGCCGCGGGGCAGAGCGCTTTCAACAAAGGCGATTACTCGATCGCCAGGCGAGAGTTTCAGCGCCCGGCCTACGGCGGCGACGCCGTGGCGCAATATTACATGGGCGTGATCTATGGCGACGGGTTGGAAGTCGAACAAAGCCTTGAGGACGCCCTGGTATGGTTCAGTTGCGCGCAGACAATTGGCCTGCCCGAGGTCTTGGGACGGGATGCGAAACGGCGCCGGGGCGCTATCCTGGCGCGCATTTCAAGCTACGAATTGGAACAAGTGGCATTGCGTGCCGATTCCGTCTGCGGCGGGGCGAAAGCAAAGAAAAAACCAAACCCCTCCGATGACAAGGACGCCCTCGAGAACATCCGCCCGGTACGCGGTTTCTGGGCGATGTTGTTCTTTTTCCCGGGCGATACCATGGTGACCGGGGCCGCCGTGGTGTTTCACGAACTGGGGCTTGGTTTCGTAAAAGACTTCCTGGTGGGCATCGTCATGTTTTTCGGGGATGTCCTGTTCGGGCTGTTGGCCCTGATCGGCTGGATCATAATCGGCAGGATCATCCACCTCTTCAGCGAACCCGTTTGGAAGAAGATTTTGGCCCGTGATCCCTTGACCCATAGCGACTCGGCGGGTGGAACGGCGGGGCAGCAGGGCTCCGAAGCCGAAGCGGAATAACCCGGCGGCGGCAGAGGGGACCGGGGTCCCCATGACCCGCGCCCAGGCCGCCTTTGCCGGGCACGGGTCCTTCAGCGAAATTTGGAAGATGCTCTAGGGCCGCGCCAGGTCGCGAAGCCGCGTCGCTTCGTCGGCCAGGTCCTCGTCGCTGACCGCCTTGCCGCTTTCCACCAACTGGCGGCAGGCGCGCATTTCCCGGCCCTGGTTGAAGGCGGTGGCGCCGACCACGCGGGGGCCCACCATGGTGAACACGATGCCCCGGCCGGACGCGGGATCGCCCCGGGTCACCAGCCGCTCCCAGCTCTCGGGCGCGCCCACCACCTGCAGGTTGAGATCGAACTGGTCGGACCAGAACCAGGGCAGCTCCGCATAGGGCACGGGCTCGGTGACCATGTTGCGGGCCACGGCGATGCCGCTGTTCTGGGCATTGGCCCAGGATTCGAGGCGCAGGTGGCGGCCCAGGATGGGATTGAAATGGCACGCGGCGTCGCCCGCCGCGAAGATATCGGCATCCGATGTCAGGCCGTATTCATCGACCATGATTCCGTTGCCCACATCCAATCCCGCGTCTCCGGCGATTTCCTGGTTGGGCACGATGCCGATCCCCACCACCACCACGTCGGCGGCGATGGTTTCACCGTCGGTGCAGATCAGTTCGGCGACCCGGCCGTTGCCGTCGATGCGCTCCACCGACGTGCCGGTCATGATATGAACGCCCTTGGACCGGTGGAGGTCGGCCACCAGGGCGCCGACCGCCGGATCGGCGACCCGGGCGAGAACCTGGCCGGCCAGCTCGACCACCGTGACCCTGGCGCCCCGGGTTCGCGCGCTGGCTGCCACCTCGAGGCCGATGAAGCCGCCCCCGATCACCGCCACCCGGACGCCGTCGGTCAGCGCCGGGCGCAAGGCCAGGGTATCGTCGATGGTGCGGATGTAATGGATGCCGGCGAGATCGGCGCCGGGGCAATCGATGCGCCGGACCCGGGCGCCGGTGGTCACCAAAAGCTTGTCATAGCCGACCCGCCCGCCATCGGCGAGCACCACCGCGCGCCCAGGGCGGTCGATGGCCTTGGCCCTGGTCCCGAGACGGAGGTCGATGTCGTTTTCGTGGTAAAAAGCGGGCGGGTTGAGAAACGTCGTTTCCGCGCCCCCCGTGCCGCTGAGCAATTCCTTGGAAAGCGGCGGGCGTTCATAGGGAACGTGGGCCTCTTCGCCCATGAGCACGATGGCGCCTTCGAACCCCGCGCCCCGCATGGCTTCCGCCGCCCTGCCCCCGGCGTGGCCGGCGCCGATGATCACCATGGTTCCACCACCCGGCAATGCTTTCTCCCCCTGTCCATGGCGGCCCTGCTTCGGCCCACCGGCCCGCGCCCCTGGTTATCACCATTGGCACGCCGTTTCCAGGGCCCGCCCCTTAGCCGGGCGAAGCCTCAGCCCAGCTCCGCCGCCGCATCGACGCACAGATCGCCGGCGCCGTCGCGCACCCACAGGGCGACGGCGTGTTCCCCGTCGCGGCGGCCGCAGATGGTAAAGGGCGCGTCATCGAAGACCGGGGCCACGGCGCGGAATCGGAACCGGGTGATGGAAACGTCGGGCAGAGCGCGGCGCACCAGGTCGGCCAACAGCGTCGCCAGCAGCGGCCCGTGGACCACCAGGGCGGGATAGCCTTCCACCTCGGTGGTGAAGGGATGATCGTAGTGGATGCGGTGGGCATTGAAGATCAGCGCCGAATAGCGGAACAGAAGCGCGGCGGATGGCGTGATGGTGCGCGAAAAATCGCCCGTGCCCGGCGCCGGCCTGCCCGCGGGCGGCCCGCCGCCGCCGGCCGCGTCCCGGGTGACGCCCCGGTAGACTATGGTCTGGCGGTCGGTGATGGCGATGCCGTCGGCGCAGGCGATCTCATGGCGGATGGTGACGAAAACCAGCGGCCCCGTGCGCCCCTGCTTCTCGGCGATATCTTCGATCACCGAGCTGCGCGTCGCCTCTTCGCCGATGCGGATGGGCCCGGTGAAGGCCACGTCCGACGAGGCCCACATGCGCCTGGGCAAGGTCACCGGGGGCAGGAAGCCGCCGCGCCGGGGGTGGCCGTCGGCATCGAGCTCGGCGGTCTCGGCCAGGGGCAGGAAATAGAGCCAGTGATAAAGCGGCGGCAGCGGGTCGCCGGGGCTTGGCAGGGCTTCGCCGCGGTCCAAGGTCGCGTTCAGCGCCGCCACCGGCCGCGCCGCGACCAATTCGGTCATGGTCTCGGTACGGCCGATCCAAGCTTTAAGTTCCGTGCCGCCGTCGTTACCCCCCGCCATGCCCGCGTCTCCCTCGAATTTCACGCCACTGTGCCCCCAATGGGCCGGTCTGGCAACACAGGGCGCACCGGCTTTTGGGTTGACGCGCGGGCGCTTTACGGCGATCAGAAACCCGGCCGGGTGCCGCCCGGCCCCTATGGGGTGGGGTGGGGTCCGGTCCGGCGCCGCGACCGGGCACGCTTTTCAGTTAGATTCAGGCCAAAACCATTGGGGGCCAAATTCATTCGGGGTTAGCCTTAATCATGGAATTTACCGCTTCGACCATGATCGTCGCCTTCGCCGCCCTTGCGCTGGGCGGGTTTTCCAAGGGCGTGCTGGGCGTCGGCCTGCCCATGGTGACGATCCCGGTCTTTTCGACCTTCGCGCCCATCCCCGACGCCGTCGCCTTGACCTATATCCCGCTCCTGGCCGCCAATCTTTATCAGGCCCTCGCCGGGGGCCACTTCACCGTGGCCATCCGCAGGTTCTGGCCGATGCTGGCGGCGACCATGGTGGCCATCCCGTTGGGTTCCTTCGCCCTGGTTCGGCTCGACGCGGCAACCGTTGCCATCCTGTTGGGGTGCGCCGTCACCGCCTTCGCGGCAGCCTCGTTGATCCGGCCCACCATGGCCATCGCGCCCCGGTTCGAAAGACCCGTCAGTATCGCCGCCGGCGCGCTGGGCGGCTTTACCGGCGGCATGACGTTGATCGGCGGGCCGCCGGTGATCATGCTGTTGGTGGCGCTGCGCCTTGAGAAGGAGGAGTTCATCGGCATCATCGGCCTGGTCTACCTGACCCAGTTGATCCCGGCCGGTTTCGCCCTGGCCGGCATGGGGGTGCTCCGGGCCGAGCACGTCGTGCCGGGGCTGGCGGCGCTGATTCCCGTGGGCGCGGGGCTATTGATCGGCCAATGGGTGCGGAAAAGGATCGACCAAGAGCGCTTCCGCAAGGTGCTTCTGGTGTCCATGGTCATGATCGGCCTCAACCTGATCCGCAAGGCGGCGTTCTAAGGCGTCGCCTGTGGCGCGTCAGCTCAACGAACGGCCACGAAAAACGCTGAAGTTTGAAACTCCAGCAGAAAGATTTAACGCTTGTGTTGCATCGACCGGTTGAGGTCACCGTCATAAGCGGACCTTTGGTTAACGCCTTTTGATACCGTCAGGGGCGCCCGCCCCGGGGCCGGCTTGCCGCCCGCCCACTTCTTGACTAGTGTGGCTACCAATTGATTCATCGAGGCGAAGCAGAGCCCCATGAAAGTCATACGCGGCAATCTCAAGGGCAAGAAGGGCATCCCCAGGAACGGGCTGTGCCTCGGCGTGCACCGCGCCGGAATCATAGAACGGCGTCTCGCCAAGAAACTCAACCGTCCCCTGACCATCTGGTCGCTGCGTCCCGACAATGAATTCCTGGCTTACGACAAGGCCGATTTCCAAGACCGCGGCCTGAGCGCCACCGACAACCTCGACGAGATCGACGACGCCCTGATCTTCGGCGTCCGCGGCGCGCCGCCCCAGGTGCGCGAAGAGGCCGCCAAGCGCGGGCTCGAGATCGTCGCCGACGCCACCTGCCCCTACGTGGTCGAGCAGGAGGAAGCGGCGGTGAAATTCCTCGAGCTTGGGCTCAACCTGGTGATGCTGTCGGATCCCAACCACCACGGCATCCCGCGCATCCGCGGCATCGCCGAGAAGCTCGGGCGGCCGTTGTTCATCGTGCCCACGGTGGCCGAGATCGAGGATATCAACCTCACCCGCAATGAGCCCATCGGCGTCATCGTCCAGACCACGTTTTGGATCGAATCCTATAAGGAAATCATCGGAGCACTTCTCGACCGTTTCGCCGATGTCCATATCCGCAACACCGCCTGCATCGATTCGCTCCAGCGCCTGCCGGTGGTGGTGGAACTGGCGCGGGCGACCGACGCCATCGTCATCGTCGGCTGGACCGAGGGCATGACCACGCGCATGGTGGAGACCGCCAAGTCGTGCACCGACAAGGTGTTCGAAATCAAGCACCCCGACGACCTCGACCCGGCCTGGTTCCGCGGCGCCCAATCGGTGGGCGTGATCGGCGCCAACGAGACCCCGGAATGGATGGTCGAGGAAACCGTCAATCGCCTCGAAGCCTTGGCCTAGGGCGCACCGATGCCGAAGATCACCCTGATCCCCCTTAACCGCGTCATCGAGGTCGCGGCGGGCACCACCATCTTGGTGGGCGCCACCCGCCAGGGTATCGCCATCACCCACGATTGCACCGAAGGCATCTGCGGCACCGATATCGCGCGGATCACCGCGGGGGCGGAAAACCTGTCGGCAAAGACCGAGACCGAGGACATTACGCTGGAGACCATGGACGCCGGCCCCGACGACCGGCTGTGCTGCATGGCCAAGGTGTTGGGCGACGTCACCGTGGAGATCATCGAGGAAGACGGCTAGGCCATCAATCGGCGGCGACCCATGCGGTCAGCACCGACGGCAATCCCGACATGATGCATTGCCAGGTTTCTCCGCGGTCCTCGGACAGATAGAAACCGCCCTCGCCGCGTTGGGTGGGGTCGAAGCCGAAGCCGCGCGCGCCGTCTCCCATGCCCGCGAATATGGTGTTGGGGTCCGTGGGGTGGTGCAGCAACACCCACGGCGCCCATGGCATGTCTTCGGGCAGGTTGGCCGCCGGCCGCCAGCTTTCGCCATCGTCGTCGCTGAGCAGAACGTGCCCCAGCGGCGTGGTGTTTTCCCGCCGCCAGACGCCGGGCGACCCCTTGGCGCCGCCAAGAACCATCCGCAGCGGCTCCCCGGCGCAAAATAGCCACTCGTGGGAATAGCTGTAGCGCTCGGTGTAGGCCCAGGGCATTCCCTGCTCGGCGCGCCGCCATTCCCCACCGCCGTCGTCGCTCCGGTAAAACCCCCGGGCCGATGAAACGAAGTAGCGCTCTTTGTACCCCGGGTGATTTCGCAGCATGTGCATGTCGAGATAGGCTATCCCGGCGCTGGCATCTTGCCAGGTCTCGCCACGGTCGCGGCTGAAGACGATTCCCCCGTGTTCGAGGGTGAGATAGATCAATCGGGCATCGTCGGGATGAACGAAGATATGGCGAACGTGGGGGGGGATTTTGCCGTGGTAGGCCGCCGGCACGCTCCACTTGCTTTTAACCGCGTCGGGCATCCGCAACAGGCCGTCCAGGGGCTCCCAGGAGAGGCCATTGTCTTCGCTGCGAAGCAGGCCGATGGGACCCTTGCCGGCGTAGATCACGCGTTCGTCATGGGGATCGACGGTGAACGTGCGGACGTCCCCGTCGAGCACTTTCCGCCAGCTTTTGCCCCCGTCTTCGGTCCGGTAGCCGCCATCGAAGGCCACGGCGGCGAAAACCACTTGCGGCTTGTGGCGACAGCCCATCAGGTGTTCGAGGGTCTTGCCGGGAAAGAATTCTCCGATCTCGGTCATCGAAGTTCCCCTGGCGCGCATGACTTTCAGGCCGTTATTGAAAGCGACATAGTATTTTAGCGCCTCACTCATATCGGTTCCCCAACCTCTCCGGTGGCCAACGGAATTCGCTTCGCCTTCATGAGGGGAAACACCCCTTCAAATCGGCGGATGACGGGTAGTCTATAAAGAACACGCCTAGGGTCCACAGGAATAAACGCCGCGAATTTCGGCCGGCCGCGATGCCGGGTGTGCCTCGCTCCCCCATGGCAAGGGAAACCGCGACGGTGATGGGCCATGGCCGGGCGGGACCGATTGCGCCTCCCGGGCAAAGCCGGTACTCTTGGGCCAGGCTGAAATTTCAAGCCGGGCCCAAGCAATCCAGAGCCCCGCGGCGGCGAATTCCCGGGGGGCGTCAACGAGGCCCGCTTTAGGAGGAAACGAAATGGCATTCGACCTGATTGTCCGGGGCGGCACCATCGTCGATGGCGCCGGCATGCCCGGTTACCGCGCCGATATCGGCGTATCCGACGGCATCATCGCGGAAATCGGCGACCTGGGCGGCGAGGCCGCCACCGAGATCATGGACGCCGAGGGCATGGTGGTGGCGCCCGGCTTCGTCGATGGCCACACCCACATGGACGCCCAGGTGTTCTGGGACGACATCGGCAGCAATTCCTGCTGGCACGGGGTGACGTCGGTGGTCATGGGCAATTGCGGCTTTACCATGGGACCCTGCGCGGCGGCCGACAAGGACCTGGTGCTGCACAATTTCGAACGTGCCGAGGACATCCCCCGCGAAGCCATGATCCAAGGCATCCCCTGGACCTGGGAAACCTTCCCCGAATACCTCGACGTCGTCGACGCCTTGCCCAAGGGCATTAATTACGCGGGTTTCGTCGGCCATTCGTCCCTGCGCACCCATGCCATGGGCGAGCGCGCCATGGAAGAAGAGGGGACGCCCGAAGACATCGCGGCCATGAAGGTCCAGTTGGCCGCCAGCCTGCGCGCCGGGGCGCTCGGTTTCTCCACCTCCCGCACCGCCTCCCACCGCACCCCCGAAGGCAAGCCGGTGGCCAGCCGCCTGGCCTCTTGGGGCGAGGTCGAGGAACTCACCAATGTCATGGTGGATCTCGGCACCGGCATCTTCCAGATCGCCCGGGAGAACGTCATCCAAGACCCCATTGAGCGCCAGGCCGAGCACGACCAGATCAAGAACCTGGCGGTGGAGACCGGCGTGCCGGTCACCTTCGGCGGCACCTGGTACCGGCGGCCCGAACCCGAGGCCTGGCGCACCCAGTTCCGCATGGTCGACGAGACCATCGCCGCGGGCGGCAAGATGATGGTCCAGGGAACGGCGACCTGGAACGGCTCGTTACGCTCGTTCGAGACGGCGACCCCCTACGACATGATCCCGGTGTGGAAGGAATTCCGCAAACTGCCGCTGGAAGACCAGGAGAAGGGCCTGCGCGATCCGCAAATGCGGGCCAAGCTGACGGATGCGGTCAAGGCCCATAAGCACAAGCCCGACCCACGGCTGCCCAACCTTTACCAGCGGGCGGTGGACTGGGATTGGATGTTCCCCTACGACCATACCCTGCCGCCCTTCCGTTCGGTGGCCGAGGTGGCGGCGGAGCGCGGCGTCGCGCCCATCGACGCCTTCATCGACCTGGCCCTGGAGCATCACCTGAAGTTGTTCTTCATCCAGCCCAGCTTCAACGACGACCAGGACTACGTCCTCGCCCATATCCGCCATCCCCATTCGGTGGTGACCTTCTCCGACGCCGGCGCCCATGTGGCGACCACCTGCAGCCCCATCCATGGCCACCTCTTGGGCCATTGGGTGCGCAACGCCCAGGAGATTCCCCTGGAAATAGCGATCCGCAAGATCACCTTGGATATCGCGTCTTTCTGGGGCTTGAAGAAACGCGGCTGGCTGCACGAGGGCTATCACGCCGACATCTGCATCTTCGATCCCGAGACCATCGCCCCGGCCCTGCCGGAACTGTTCCACGACCTGCCGTCGGGCGCCCCCCGGATCAAGCAGAAGACCGACGGCATCAAGGCCACCATCGTCAACGGCCAGGTCCTGATGCGCGACAACGTGCACACCGGCGCTTATCCCGGCCAATTGCTGCGCGGTCCGCTGGCCCATAACTGAGACCCCCAGGCCGCCGCCGGGGCGCGCCTTGGTGCACCAGCCAAGGAGAGATCCATGGACTTTGACCTGTTGATCCGCAACGGAACCATCGTCGACGGCTCCGGCCTACCGCGCACCCAAGGCGACATCGGCGTGGTCGATGGGCGCATCGCCGAGATCGGCAAGCTGTCGGGCAGCGCGGCCGAGGTCATCGACGCCGAGGGCCACGTGGTGGCGCCCGGCTTCATCGACGCCCACACCCATATGGACGCCCAAGTCTTCTGGGACCCGCTGGGCACGTGCTCTTGCTGGCACGGGGTGACCAGCGTGATGATGGGCAATTGCGGGTTCACCCTGGCGCCCTGCGCGGCAGAGAACAAGCACATGGTGCTGCGCAATCTGGAACGGGCCGAGGACATCTCGCCGGCGGCCATGGAGGCGGGCATCGCCGACTGGTCCTGGGAAACCTTCCCGGAATACCTCGACGCCGTGGAGGCCCAGCCCAAGGGCATCAATTACGGCGCCTATCTCGGCCATTCGGCGCTGCGCAACTATGTCATGGGCGAACGCGCCTTCGAGGAAGCGGCCGGCGACGACGACCTTGCCGCCATGAAGCGCGTGCTTGCCGAGGGCCTGCGCGCCGGCGCCATCGGCTTTTCCACATCGCGCTCCACCAATCACCGCACCGCCGACGACAAGCCGGTCTCAAGCCGGCTCGCCACTTGGGACGAGGTCAGGGAGCTGGTCGGCGTCATGGCCGACGAGGGCGCGGGCATATTCGAGCTCACCCGCGAGAACGTCATGGCCAGCGAAGAGGCCGTGCGCGACTATTTCGACCGGGTGCGCGACCTTGCCGTGGAGACCAAGGTGCCGGTCACCTTCGCCGGCAACTATGGCCGCGAACGGGGCGATTTCTGGCTCAATTTCTACAACTGCGCCGATGAGATCGTCGAGCGCGGCGGCAAGGCGCTGATCCAGGCCCATTGCCGCTGGGCCTGCGCCCTGCTGTCGTTTGAGTCGAAGATGCCCTACGACGGCGCGCCGATCTGGAAGGAATTGCGCACCCGCCCCCTGGCCGACCAGGAAGCGGCGCTGCGCGACCCGGATATGCGCGCCAAGCTGGTCGCCGCCGCCCTGGAATTCGCCAAGCAGCCGGAAACCGGCGTCGCCGCCGAGGTGCGCACCCAGGTCGATTACGACTGGCTGTTCCCGCTGGAACGCATGGTCCCGCCCTACCCCTCGGTGGGCGATCTCGCCCGCGCCCAAGGCAAGGCGCCCATCGACGTGGTCATCGACATGGCCTTGGACAAGCACCTCAAGCAGTTTTTCATGCAGCCCTTGTTCAACGAGGATTGGGACGTGGTGCTGTTCATGATGCGCCACCCGCGCACGGCGGTGACGTTTTCCGATTCCGGCGCCCATGTCTCGCAGATCATGGATTCGTCGCTGCAAACCCACATGCTGAGCTATTGGGTGCGCGAGAAGAACGAGTTCACCCTGGAGCAGGCGGTCCGCAAGATGACCTACGATATCGCCTCGTTCTGGGGGCTCCACGACCGCGGCCTGGTGCGCCGGGGCAAGGTGGCGGACCTGGTGATCTTCGACCCCGACACCGTGGCGCCGCGCATGCCAACCCTGGAACACGACCTGCCCGGCGGGGCGCCCCGGCTCAAGCAGAAGGCCGACGGCATCCTGGCCACCATCGTCGCCGGCGAGGTCTTGATGCGGAACAACGAACACACCGGCGCCCTGCCGGGCCGGGTGCTGCGCGGACCGCTGGCCGCTAACTAAGGGGGTGCGGGCGGGCCTTTTACCGGGCGGCCGAGACCGTGATCTCGACCAGCGTGCCGGGGGTAAGCGCAACGCCCACCGCGGTGCGGGTGGGCAGGTTGTCCGCGTCGACCCACGCCATCCAGGCCTCGTTCATCTCCTCCTTGCGGCCAATGTCCGCCAGGTAGACGGTGGCGCTGAGAATCCGCGTCTTGTCGGTGCCCGCCTCATTCAGGACGGCATCGATCTTGGCCAGCACCTGGGCGGTCTGCTCCTTCATGGGCAAGGTCTTGTCGTCGGCGACGGTGCCGGAAAGAAAGACCAGGCCCCCATGAATACAGGCGCGGCAGTTCCATTCGCCCGGCCTAATTCTGTCGATCTCCATGATGTCCTTTCCTCCCTGGGTTTAGTGTTCCACCGTTGCAGGGGACAAGATAGATTGCCCGGGAAGCACGACCAACCGTTTCAGGGTGCCTGCTGGCCGGGGGGGCCGGTGTATTCCAGGATTTCCAGCCCGGCGAAGCGGTCGAGCAGGTAGATGCGTCCCCGGCCGTCGACGAAAACGTCGTTGGACTGCACCGTGGGCGCCCCCTTGCCCGGTTCGGGAATGAAATAGCCGACCTCTTCGGGCCGGGCCGGGTCGCGGATATCGACGATGCGAAGGCCGCCCCGGAACCAGGCGACGTAGGCCAGGCTGTCGGTCATTTTTTCGTGGCACTGATGGGCCCCGAAACGGGCGTCGCCCGGTTTGAGGTCGCCCATCTTCCAGGGCGTGTCGGCTTCGGACATGGTGTAGGCCGAAAGCGGGCGGGGGTTGGTTTCGTCCGTCACGTCGAACACCCACATGAAGGCGGGCACCTGGCCCGGGCGCGGGCGCGGCGGCTGTTCGTCGATGACCACGGCGATGTCCCGACCGTCCAGCGGGAAGGGCATGCGGGCAACCGTGTGGGTCTTGAAAAACGGCGGATGATAATCGTAGTGGCCGATCCGCCGCGGCGCGGTGATATCACTGATGTCGAGAATAATCATTCCCGCCATGCAGTAGCTCACGTAAAGCCGGTCGCCGAAGCGCAGCGGGTGATGGCACTCATAGCGCTGATCGCCCCAATCGGGCCGTTCGCCGCCGGCGGTCCACTGGCCCGGCAGCCACCAGCGCGACACCTCCCGGGGCGCGGCGGGGTCGGCCAGATCGACGATGAGGACGATATTGCCCTGATAGCCGTCCATGCGGGTGGAAAGATAGGCGTAGCGGCCGTCGAAATCGAACCGGTGCACGCCGTTGCCGCCGGTCTTGAAAAAGGCCGTCTCGGCCGGGGCGCTGGGATCGGAAATGTCGTAGATGCGGATGCCGCCGCCATCGAATTCCATTTCCGCCGCCTCAAGGATGCGCGGAATATCCTCGGCCCGGTAATTGCCGAGTCCCCGGGCGAGTTCCGCGTCGCTGGGCGGACGACCCAGCGAAGTTTCCAGCCGGGCGCGCATTTCGGGAATTTTCGCCCCGGCGGCCTTCATATGCCGGGTGTAATTCTCGTTGTTGACGACCATGACGTCGCCGGCCACCCGGACCTTGTGGGAATGGGTGTGGAGCGGCATCTCCAATCGCGCCACCAGCGACGGGTTCGCGGGATCGGCAACATCGACGATGGTGGTGCCATGGGGCGGGTCCATATGGCCGATGAAGGCGAGGTCGCCCTTGACCACCACCTGCCCGCCGCCGGCGATGTCGAGGCGGCCAAGGGGTGAAACGTTGTGGGCGACGATGGTGCCGGTCCCGGTCATGGTTTTCTCCTCTCGCCCCGCCTTGGTCTTTTGCACATTGTCTGGGGGGCCTGATGGTGCGTGCTCAGCCGTCGCCAAGCCCTTTGGTGAAGGTCTCAAAGGGGATCGGGGTATAGGGGTAGGCGGCCTCGGCATGGGTCAAGCCCAGCGACACGCAGGTTTCCGCGAAACGCACGCCGATCGCCTTGGTGTTGAGCACCGGCAGGCCGGTGGCGGTTGCCAGCTGTTTGGGGTCGACCACGTAGGGGATCAGCTTGCCGCCCAGCGGCAGGATGCATTCGGCCCCATGGTCGCGCTTGAGGCTTTCGATCAGCTCTACGGCGCGTTCCGTGATCTCGTCGGCGCGCGCATCCAGATCGTCGGAATAAATCTCCAGGCTGGTCATGGCGGCGATGACGTGATCCATGCCATAGGCTGCGATGGTCCGCCGGCAACTGGCGATGTCGCTCTTCAGTGGAGTGATGACGGCGATTCGGTCGGATAGGTTCGCGCCCACGTGAAGGGCGGTGCGCAGCAAGCCGATCACTGGGATGCGCACCGCCAGGCGGCTGGCCTCGACCCCGGGATCGAAGGTGTTGGACTGGATCACCGCGTCGAAGCCGTTCTCCGCCGCCCAGACCGCCTTACGCACCAGCCCCGGCGTCTCCATGGCATGGTGGAGCCCGTTGGTGCGTTGCGCCCTGCCCTGGACCTTGTGCACCAAGGCGCCGGGGTAATCGTCGGGGAAATGAACCTCGATCTCGGTGCCGGGTGAGGCGTAGGAGGCCACCAGAGCGCGCACCGTCTCCACCTCCGCGTCCGATTGGCGCGGGTCCCTGGGCGCCTGATTGAGAAACATGATGCGCATGGCCTTACCATTCCTACAGGTCGGGGCGCCTCTCGCGGTGCGGGGTGGCGGCCTCGAAGGCGTGGCCGAGGCGTAAGATGGTGGCCTCGTCGAAGGCGCGCCCGGCGATCTGCATAGCCAGCGGCAGGCCGGCCGCGTTGAAGCCGGTACAGACCGACAGCGCCGGCACGCCGGCAACGTTGAAGGGCTGGCTGGGATTGGGCTTGCGCCCCCTGGGGCCGCCGGAATCCCGCACAAAGGGCGGCGCTGGATCCAGCACCGTCGCCGTGATCAGGGCATCGAAATCGTCGAACAAGGCGTCCATTTCCGCCGCCAGATGGCGCCGCGCGCGCTGCGCCTGAAGGTAATCGACCGCCGGGATCATAGCCCCTTCGGCGGTGCGGAATTGCAGGCTGGCGCCGAAATCGCCGGCCCGGGCCATCCAATCCCGCTCATGGGCGGCGAAGAATTCGGATTCGCCGATCAGGATCTTGACGTCGTGATACTCCATCAGGGGCCGCGCCCGGGCGTCCACCACCACCGCGCCGAGGCCGGCCAGCACCGCAAGCGCGGCGTCGATGGATGCCGCCATCTCCCGGTCCGCCATCATGTCGTCCTCGAAGAAATGGCGCAGCACACCGATGCGAAGCCCCTCGATCCCATCGCCAAGACCGTCGGTGAAATCGTCCACGGGAAGCGCGGCGCTGCCAGGGTCGGAAGGGTCGTGGCCGGCGATGGCACTCAGCACCAGGGCACAATCCTCCACCGTCCAGGCCAGCGGCCCACAGGAATCGAGGGAAAAAGAATAAGGGATCACGCCCCGGCGGCTGACCCGCCCGTACGTGGGCATCAGCCCGGCGGTTCCGCAGAGCGCCGCGGGATTGCGGATCGAGCCGCCGGTATCGGTGCCCAGCGCCGCCATGGCGAGCCCCGCCGCCACCGCCGCCGCCGATCCGGTGGACGATCCACCGGTGAAGCCGTGATCCCGGTTCCAGGGGTTGCGGGCCGGGGGAAAGGCCTGGTCCGGCGACGGCGCGCCATGGGCGAATTCCAGGCAGGCGAGCTTGCCCAGCGGCACCGCGCCGGCTTGTTTCAGTTTTTCCACCACGAAAGCGTCGCGCTCGGGCAGGTGATCGGCAAGCACCCGGGAATGCGCCGTGGTGCGGATGCCCGCGGTCTCGATATTGTCCTTGAGGGCCACCGGAATTCCGTGCAGCGGCCCCAGGTCGCGGCCCTCGGCCAGCGCCGCCTCGGCGGCCTTGGCGGCGTCGAGTGCCAGGTCCCCGGTGACCAGAAGATAGGCGTCGATCTTCGGGTTGATCCGCTCGATACGCTCGAGAAACGCCTG
>SMXQ01000128.1 GCA_004356985.1 Alphaproteobacteria bacterium
CGCGTCACCGGGGTCGAACGGTTCGGCCTGGTGACGCCCTACGTCGATGCCATCCAGGACGCCATCCTGGACAACTACCGCGCCGCCGGCTTCCGCTGCGTGGCCGAGCGGCACCGGGGCGAGAGCATCAACTTCGCTTTTTCCGAGGTCAGCGAATCGACCATCCGGACCATGCTCGGGGAGGTGGCGGAAGCGGAACCCCAGGCGGTGACCACCCTTTGCACCAACCTCCGAGGGGCACCCCTGGCCGAGGGATTCGAGAGGGAGACCGGAATTCCGCTTTACGATTCGGTCTCGGTCGTGATCTGGAAATCCCTCAAGCTGGCGGGCGTGGACCCCGGTCGCGTCAAGGGCTGGGGCCGGCTGTTCGCCGATATGGCCTGAATCAGCGGGCGTAGGGGAGACAAGGACCGATGGCCGATTTCGACCTCGTGATCCGCAACGGCAGGGTGGCCACGGCGGCGGACGTCGTCACCTACGACATCGGTGTCGCCGGGGGACGGATCGTCGCCCTGGCGGAAAACCTGGGAGCCGGCGAGAGAGACATCGACGCCGCCGGCAAGCTTGTCCTGCCGGGGGGCGTGGACGGCCATTGCCACCTCGATCAGCTCATGTCCGACGGCTCCCGAATGGCCGACGACTTCCGCTCCGGTACCATCTCCGCCGCCTGCGGCGGGACGACCACGGTCATCCCCTTCGCCTGCCAGATAAAGGGCCACTCGCTCCGCGAGGCGGTCGACGACTACCACCGCCGGGCCGAGGGCAAGGCCCTTATCGATTACGCCTTCCACCTCATCATCAGCGATCCCACGGAGCAGGTGATAGGCCAGGAATTGCCGGCCCTCATCCACGACGGCTACACGTCCTTCAAGATCTACATGACCTACGACGACCTGAAGCTGAACGACCGGGAAATACTGGAGGTCTTCGCTGTGGCCCGGCGCGAGGGCGCCCTGACCATGGTCCACGCCGAAAACGCCGACTGTATCGGCTGGCTGACCGAACGGCTGGAGGCCGCCGGCCGGACGGCGCCCCGCTACCACGCCACCTCGCGGCCGCCGGTGGTCGAGCGGGAGGCTACCCACCGGGCCATCGCCCTGGCCGAACTGGTGGACGTGCCGATCCTCATCGTCCACGTGTCGGGCGAGGAGGCGGCGGCGCAGATCCAGGCGGCCCGGGACCGGGGCCTTCCCATCCATGGCGAGACCTGTCCCCACTACCTGTTCCTCACCGCCGAGGACCTGGATCTCGATGGCTTCGAGGGGGCCAAGCATATCTGCAGCCCGCCGCCCCGCGACGCCCGAAACCAGGAGGCCGTGTGGCGGGGATTGGAGAACGGCGTCTTCGATATCGTGTCCTCGGACCACGCGCCTTTCCGTTACCACGACGACAAGGGCAAGATGATTCGCGGCAAGGGCGCCCCCTTCGCCCAGGTGCCCAACGGCATCCCCGGGATCGAGACGCGCCTGCCGCTGTTGTTCTCGGAGGGCGTGGGCAAGGGGCGTATCTCCTTGAACCGGTTCGTCGCCCTGACCGCGACCAATCCGGCGCGTCTGTTCGGTCTCTATCCCAGGAAGGGCACCATCGCCATCGGGTCCGACGCCGACCTGGCGATCTGGGACCCCGAGCGCCAAGTCACCATCACCAACGACATCCTCCACCACAACGTCGATTACACACCCTACGAGGGAATGAAGGTTCAGGGCTGGCCGGAAACCGTGCTCTGCCGGGGCACCGTCGTGGTCGAGCAAGGAACCGTCGTCGGAGCGGAAGGCGGCGGTCGTTTCCTGCCCTGCGAGTTGCCGCGGCCGGCCCGTCCGGAGGATTCCCTGGCGATATCCTGAACTTCCCACCGGCGGCGGCCCGAATTTGTGAAAATACGGTGCCGATATGATATTTGCGGCACAGCGTTCGCCGTTCTCGCCTAATACCAAGGACCGAACCTTCTAGGACCATAACCAAATCCGTCAGGAGACCTGGGCATGACCGATATTCGGGATCCCATCGAGTTTGAACTGTTCAAGAACGCCATCTTCTCGATCGCCGACGAGATGGCGCTGACCATCACCAGGACCACCTATTCCGGGGTGCTCAAGGACAACATGGATTTCTCCACCGCCTTCGCCGACGCCGAGGGCAAGCTGGTGGCCCAGGGCCTGACCCTGCCCGGGCACCTGGGATCCATCCCCACCGCCCTGGAGGCGGTCAGGCGCCGCTTCCAGGACGACATGGAGGACGGCGACGTCTTCATCATGAACGATCCCTTCGACGGCGGCATGCACCTGCCCGATATCTTCATCTTCAAGCCGATTTTCGTGGACGGCAAGATCATGGCCTACAGCGCCACCATCTGCCACCACACCGACGTTGGCGGCCGGGTGGCCGGATCGAACGCCGCCGATTCGACCGAGATCTATGCCGAGGGCCTGCGCATTCCACCCCTCAAGCTCTATGAGGCGGGCAAGCCCAACCAGACCATCCATGCCCTGATCGAGAAGAACGTACGGCTCCCGGTGCGGGTCTTCGGCGACCTGAGGGCGCAGCTCGCGGCCTGCCACATCGCCGAGCGGCAGTTCCGCGAACTGGTCACCCGCTACGGCGCGGAAACGGTCGTCCAATTCATGGAGGAGGTGATCGACTACGCCGAACGGCTGACCCGGGCCGCGATCGCCGAACTGCCGGACGGCGAATTCAGTTTCGAGGACTGGATCGACGACGACGGCATCGAATTCGGAAAGCCGATCCGCCTGTTCGTCACGATCAAGAAGAAGGGCGACAGCATCCACGCCGATTGGACCGGGACCTCGCCCCAGGTCAAGGGGGCGATCAACGCGACCCTGTCGTGGACCAAGGCGGCCACCTACACCGCCATCAAGTCGGTGCTGCCCAACGACATCCCCTCGAACGAGGGCGTGTTCCGGGCGATCCAGGTGGAGGCGCCCGTGGGCACCATCGCCAACTGCGTGCTGCCCGCCGCCTGCGCGGCCCGCGGTCTGACCGGCTTCCGCATGCTCGACTGCGCCTTCGGGGCGGTCGCCATGTGGTTGCCCGACAAGGTGTGTGCGGCTTCCGACGGCGGCAACACGGGTATCACCATCGCCGGCTACTATGCCGACCGCACGCCCTTCATCTACGTCGATTTCACCACCGGCGCCTGGGGCGGCCGGCCCTGGGCGGACGGGCTGGGGGGCAATACCAACCTGCTCATCAACATGGCCTCGCAACCGGTGGAGGTGACCGAGGCCGAACACCCGATCCAGATCCTGGCCTACGAGTTCATCCCCGACAGGGCGGGGGCCGGCAAGTTCCGGGGCGGGACCCCCTTCCGCCGGGACTACAAGTTCCTGGAGACGGAGGGCATCTTGCAGGTGCGTTCCGACAGGCGGGACCACCGTCCCTACGGCCTCTATGGCGGCGATCCAGGCAAGCCGTCCTGGAATTACTTCAATCCGGACACCGAGAACCGCCTGTTGACCGCCAAGCTGACCATGGACATAAAGGCGGGCGACGTCCTCCGACACGAAATGGCGGGGCCCGGGGGCTGGGGCGATCCCCTGGAACGGGACACCTGGCGGGTCCTCAAGGACGTTCTGAACGAATTTGTCGGCGCCGAAGCGGCGCGCCGCGACTACGGCGTGGTCATCGACACCGCGGCCATGACCGTGGACGAGAAGGCAACCCAAACCCTGCGGGCCGAGTTGCGCGCCAAGCGCGGTTGGAAGGAAGTCCCCAAGGTTTCCTGGGAGGAATGGCGCGACACCGAAGAAGCCGCCGAATAATGGCTAATACCAAAGGCCCTAAGTAATGACGCATAGAGATCGCGCGGGCGATCCGCCGGGCAGGAGGGGGGCCGCGGGCGATGCGGGGCATCGTCAAGGCCTGCCGACGCACTCCGGCGGTTCGCCCGCGCGACCGGAACGGCGGCTTCCCAAGGCTTGTGGACGGGGGCTTTCGGACGGCGTCCCCCGTGGCTCGCGGTGCCCCGCACCGCCACGCCACGCGCTCCTTGCCGAAAGCCTTGGGAGGCCGTCTCTATGTGTCATTAACTTAGGACCTTTGGTATAACAGGCCAAGGACAAGGAAGAATCCATCATGACCGGTTTTCGGGTAGGCGTGGACATCGGGGGGACCTTTACGGACATCGTCTTCCTGGGCGCCGACGGGAAGATCCATACCAAGAAGATCTCATCCAGCGTCGAGGACTACGCCCAGGCCATCGCCGACGGCCTCGACCAGGTGTTCGGGGAGACCGGGCTCCAGGCATCCGCGGTCGAGGAACTGCGCCACGGGACCACGGTGGCCTCCAACGCCATCCTCGAGAGCAAGGGGGCGTTGACCGGCCTCATCACCACCAAGGGATTCCGCGACATCCTGGAAATCCGCAACCTGCGGATGCCGCGGCTCTACGATCTCACCTGGGAGAAGCCGGTGCCCCTGGTCGAGCGACACCTGCGGGTCGTCGTCGACGAGCGGGTCAACGCCCAAGGCGGCATCGACAAGCCCCTCGATCCCAAGGACGCCGAGCGGGCGGTGGACGAATTGCTGGCCCGGAAGGTGGAGGCGATCGCGGTCTGCCTGATCCATTCCTACGCCAATCCCGAACACGAACTGATGATCAAGGAGATCATCGGCAAGAAGGCTCCCGGGCTGCCCTTCTGCATCAGCTTCGAGGTGCTGCCCGAAATCAAGGAGTACGAGCGCACGTCCACCACCACCATCAACGCCTACATCATGCCCATCGTCGCCAGCTACCTGGCCTCGTTGCGCAAGAACCTGGACGACGCGGGAGTGACCGTTCCCTTGCTGCTCATGCAGTCGAACGGGGGCCTGACCACGGCCGATGAAGCGGCCCGGCTGCCCATGAACATCATCGAATCGGGACCCGCCGCCGGGGTCATCGGCGCCCAGGCCCTGGCCCGGGCGGGCGGCCTTCCCAACATCGTCACCTTCGACATGGGGGGCACCACCGCCAAGGCGTCCCTGGTCGAGAACGGCGAGGTGACGCGCTCCATCGAATACCAGGTCGGCGGCGGCATCATGATGGGATCGCGCCTGCTCACCGGCGCCGGCTACATGCTCAAGGTTCCCGCCATCGATCTGGCCGAGGTCGGGGCCGGCGGCGGCTCCATCGTCTGGATCGACGCCGGCGGTTCCATGCAGATCGGCCCCCAGAGCGCCGGCGCCGATCCGGGACCGGTGTGTTACGACACCGGAGGGACGAAGCCGACGGTGACCGACGCCAACGTGCTTCTCGGCTACATAAATCCCAAATACCTGGTGGGCGGCGAACTCAAACTCGATGCGTCGAAGGCGCGGGCCGTGTTCGAGGACAGGATCGCCAAGCCTCTCGGCCTGTCGGTCGAGCATGCGGCATACGGCGCCCACCAGATCACCGCCTCCAACATGATCCGGGCGATCAAGTCCGTGTCCACCGAACGGGGCCGCGACCCGAGGGAGTACGCGCTATTCGCCTTCGGCGGCTCGGGTCCCATCTTCAGTGCCGGCATGGCCCGCGAACTGCGCATGAAGCGGATCATGGTTCCGCCGTCGCCCGGTTTGTTTTCCTCCTTCGGTCTGCTCTACGCCGACGTCGAGCACCACTATTCGCGGACCTTCCGGCACCTCCTGCGCAAGATAGACCTTGGGGAGCTGAACCGGATCTGGGACCGGATGGTGGACGGCGCGCTGGATCAGCTGGCCGTCGACGGGTTCAGCGAGGGCAAGCGCCAAGTGCGCCGCACCGCCAGCATGCACTACCAGGGCCAGACCTTCGAACTCACGGTGCCGGTGCCCGACGGTCCGATCGACGAAAAGGCGGTCGCGGTCCTGGAGGAGTCCTTCAGCCGCGAGCACGAACGCACCTACGGTCACCGGGCAGGGGCCGACGAGCCCCTGGAGCTGGTCAACATGCAGGTGGTCGGCTACGGGGTTTCGGAGCGTTCGCGGGTGCCCGACCGGATCTTGGCCACCAAGGCCGGGGAGGCCGCCCCGCTGCCGCCCCGCCAGGTTTACTTCGGCCCCGAGGCCGGTTGGCAGGAGACGCCGATCCTCCGGCGAAGCGACTTGGAAACCCCGCGTCAGGGGCCCTGCATCGTCGAGGAATACGATGCCACAGTGGTCATCCCGCCCGATTCGAAGGCGGAGCTGGACACTTACGGCAACATCCTCATCGACCTTTTGTAGGTCTGCCTACAGCTCGCCCTCCCGCTTGAGCATGACGAGCGCCTCCCGGAAGGCGGCGACGGTCGTTTCCAGGTCGTCATCGCCGTGGACGGCAGTGGTGGTGCCGCCCGGCCAGCCGGTGATATCGACCCCGCCCAGCAGCATGGCCAGGCGCAGCTTGGAGACCACCCCCGGGCGGTTGGCCCGCAGGTCCTCGTACGGCTGGTCGAAGGGATCGAAGGCGAAGGGATCGATCTCCCGGCCGCGCGGGTTGGTGAAGAGGTGGAAGGCGGAAAAGGTCCCGTAGGCGGCCCAGGGCACGCCCTCGGCCTCGAGGACCTCGTTCAACCGCCGCCTCAGGGTTTCGGCGAAGGCATTGGCGCGCGCGCAGGCGTCGCCTTCGGCGATGATCTCCAGGGCCGCGATCCCGGCGGCGGCAGTTACCGGATTGGCGTTGTAGGTGCCCTGATGGGGGACCTTCTCGCGCCCTCGGGCCTTAGAAATCTCGAAATCGAGCAGGTCGAGGATGTCCTTGCGCCCGACCAGGGCGCCGCCGGGCAGCCCCCCGGAAACGATCTTGGCCAGGGCCGTCAGGTCCGGGGTGACGCCGAAATGGGCCTGGGCGCCGCCCGGGGCGACCCGGAAGCCGGTCACCACTTCGTCGAAGATCAGCACCACCCCGTGCTCGGCGGTCAGTTCCCTCAGTGCGGCAAGGAATTCCGGGCGCAGGGGCACCAGGCCGAAGGTGGCGCCCGTGGGTTCCAGGATGGCGGCGGCGATGTCGTCGTCCGCCTCCAGGACGTCCCGAACCGCATCGATGTCCCAGGGGTCCATGGGTACCGCCATCGCGGCCACCTCGGGCAGCACGCCGGGTGTTGGCGAGCCGTCGAAGTGGGAGCTGTAGCCCGAAACCACGTGGTCGTGCCAGCCGTGGAAATGGGTGTTGAAGCGCAGGAACTTGCGCCTGCCGGTATGGGCCCGGGCCAAACGCAGGGCCAGATGGGTCGCCTCGGTGCCCGAGGAAGTGAAACGCACCCGCTCGGCCCCCGGGATCAGCCGCTGCACCAGTTGCCCCCAGCGCAGTTCGCGCTCGTGGCTGGAACCGAAGTGGGTGCCGTCGGCCAGGGCCTTTTGGATCGCCGCCAGGACCCGGGGATGGCTGTGTCCCAGGATCAGCGCCCCGTGGCCGCCGAAATAGTCGACGTATTCGTTGCCGTCCACGTCCCATTTGCGGGAACCGTCGGCCCGGGCGACGTAGATGCCATAGGGCGACAGGTAGCGCGCATCGTGGGTGATGCCGCTGGGGAACACCTCCCGGGCCTCGGCGAACAGCTTCTCCGAAAGCGGCGTCCGGTCGCGGAATGCGGCGATGATCGGGGAGTTCGTGGGATTGTGATCTGGCATTTTTTTCTCACTCCCTCGGAGCGGTCGGGGCGGCCTTTCTAGAAGACCCGGTATTTCTCGAACAGTTCCCGGATGTCGCCGCCGGATTGCAGGGATTGGCGGACGATATCCTCGCGATCGCGCGTGGTTTCGGCTTCCTCGATGACCTCATCGATAATCGCCGCCGGGACGATCAGAATCCCGTCGATGTCGCCGAGGACGAAATCCCCCGGCGTCACGGCGACGCCACCGATGCGGATGGGCACGTCGAAGTCCGTGACGTCGTAACGGTAGACAGCGGTCAGCGGCGAGTGGTAGCGGCGGAAAACCGGAAAATCGATGTCCAGTATCTGGGGCGTATCGCGCACGCCCCCCGCGATGACAGCGCCGGTGGCGCCCTTGCCCCGCGCCGTGTTGCTCATCAACTCGCCCCAGTGGGCGGCGACGGTTTCGTCGCCCGGATCGATGACGATGACGCTGCCGGGGACGATGGCGTCCAACATGTCCATCTGCCGGTAGCGGGGATCCTTGCCGTCGTCGTATTGGCGGGCCCGGCCCCGCACCGTGTAGACGGGGCCCGCCACCTTCATCTCCGGCGTCAGGGGGCGAATGTCGACGGGCAGGCACTGGTCGCGGTACTGGGGTCCCATCTGGTCCATGATGTCGGCCACCGCGCCGGTATAGAGCTCGCCCAGGCGCTGGCTCCGTTCGCCATTGTTCTTGGGTTTCATCTTCGAGTCCTTCCTACCAGGCGGCCCTACCAGGCGGCCCTACCAGGCGGCGTAGCCACCATCGATCAAGAGGTCGGCGCCGGTCATGAAGGCGGAGTCGTCGCTGGCCAGGAAGACGGCGCCGGGGGCCATTTCCTCGGGCCGTGCCAGGCGTCCCATGGGGTGCTTGCTCCCCCACACCCTTTCGGCCGTCTCCAGGTCTCCGAAACGGGCCACCATGCGATCGGTGGCGGTCCCCCCGGGCGACAGGGTATTGGCCCGGATGTTGTCCCCGGCATGATCGAGAGCGATGCCCTTGGCCAATTGGACGAGCGCCCCCTTGGTGGCGCAGTAGGCGGCTTGGCCGGCGTTGGCCACCCGCGCCATCTGCGAGGCGACGAGAATGATGCTGCCGCCACCGGCGGCGCGGAGATGGGGAATGGCGTGCTTGCAGATCAAAAAGGCGCCGGTGAGGTTGACCGCGATGGTCCGGTGCCAGTGCTCCTCCTCCATGTCGGCCAGGGTCGTGATGGGAACGAAGGTGGCGGCGTTGGAAACCACGACATGGAGGGCACCGAACTCGGAGACCGCCATCTCGGCGGCGGCCTTGGCCGAGGCGCTGTCGCTCACGTCGCACTGGCAGGCGACCGCGCGGCCACCATCGTCGACGATCCCGCGGGTGACCGAGTCGGCGTCATCGGGGGCGATGTCGGCACACAGCACGGCCGCGCCCTCGGCGGCGAAGGCCCGGGAGATGGCGCGGCCGATTCCGTTTCCGGCACCGGTCACGACGGCGGTCCTGCCGGCGAGTCTGGCTTGGGTCATAAGGGCCCCTTTCCCAGGATTCTGGCGGGTTTCACCATGTCTTCCCGGGCCCCGCCCAGGCTGGGGATCACCCTAGCGCGATTTCCCGGCGATGACCAATGCCGCGCCGACGGGGACGCCAACCGCCCCGCGAGGACGCCGCATTGCGGAACCGAACAACACCGTCTACAATTGTTGGCGGACAAAGCCGCGAAGCAGGGAGAAGCGGAACAAAAACAAAATGGCGGCCGCGTTCGTCAAATGGAAGACGGCGTCAAGGAAGTGAATTATCAGAGCCTTTCGAGGTTGTCTTCTTTGGGTCAAAAAGGGAGGATGACATGAGAAAAGTATTTCCAAGAATAAAAAAATTACTCCAAAGTATACTCGGTGTCACCGTCGCCGGGGTCATGATGTCCACGGCTGCCTGGGCGGCGGACCTGCCCGAGACCTACGTCGTCGGTGTCGGCCTTAATGGCAACACGGTGGCGTCCTACAAGGACGAAGTGCCGTTCTGGTCCAAGACCATTCCCGAGGCTTCCGGAGGCAAGGTGACGGCCGCGTTCTCGCCCCAGGACCGCATGGGCGTGAAGGGCTTTCAGGTGATGCGCATGGTCAAGCTGGGGGTGGTCGACTTCGGGGCCGGCGACGTCAGCAAGATGGCCCAGGACAGCCCGGTCTTCGAGGGTTGCGACCTGGCCGGTCTGGCGCTCGACATCAAGACCGCCCGGGCGGTCTGCGAAGCCTGGCTGCCGACCATGTCGCGGGTGGCGGAGGAACTGTTCAACACCAAGATTCTGGCGGTTGGAACCAACCCACCGCAGGTGATCTGGTGCCGGGTGCCGATTTCGGGCCTTGACGACCTCAAGGGCAAGAAGGTCCGCGTCTTCAACAAGACCATGAGCGACTTCATCGAGGCGGTCGGTGGCACCACCATCAGCATGGCCTTTGCCGACGTGGTTCCCGCCCTGCAGCGCGGCGTGGTGGATTGCGCGGTCACCGGTACCATGAGCGGCTTCACCGCCGGCTGGCCGGAAGTCTCGACCCATCAGTTCCAGATCTACATGGGCTGGAGCATCAACTACCAGTCGGTGAACCTGGACCGGTGGAACGGTTTCAGCCCCCATCTGCAGCAGTTCTTCCTCGAGCAGTTCGACGAGCTCGAGGACAAGATGTGGCAGACCGGAAAGGAAGCCCTCCAAAATGCCGATTTCTGCAATTTCGGCACCGGGACCTGCCCGGAGGGCACGCCGGCCAAGTTGATCAAGGTCGAGGTCAGCGCCGCCGACCAGGCCCTGCATAAGAAACTGATGAATGAGGTGGTGCTTGTCGAATGGGGCAAGCGCGCCGGCTTGGATTACGCCAAGGAGTGGAACGCCACCATCGGCAAGGTGGTCGGCCTGACCATTCCGCTCGATAAGCTCTAAGTCCGGAGCTGGGGCGGGTGCCGGCGGCGCCCGCCCAGTTCTCCTCGCATGTTGGACACTCTGGATC
>SMXQ01000008.1 GCA_004356985.1 Alphaproteobacteria bacterium
TCCCGTCCCATAAACACGTACTTGATGCCGTGCTCCTTGAAGCTGCGCTCAAGGTCATCCTTATTGAATTGTGGGCAATACCGGCTGTAGGGGGCTGATCTGACATCGGCCACGACCGACACCTTATGCTTAAGCAACAGCGCCACAAATATTTCCAACGGATGCGTGGAATGCCCGATGGTGAATATTGATCTCTTGCCTTGCGCCATAATCAGCCTTCCTTAATTCGCGCTCGATCACTGCCGCGATAAGCTTATAGCAGTCTGAAAGAGGGGGTGGGGGCGTCGGAATGAAGATCGGGTCAGGGGGGACCCGCAAGCTAGGTCACAGATTGGTCACGAACCAATCGATACTGCCCCGTAAGGGCAGGACGAAAGGCCATACTGATCTCCCGAAAGGCGCTGATTTCTGCACTATTCGGGATGGAACGGGACCAACCAATACACCCCGTTTAGAATTTCAAGACCGCCGCATTCGACCACTCTGCCACCTCTCCGCACCCCGATCACATACCCCTCACCCGCTTGCCCCGCAACCCCATAGGCATCGCCGCCGGGGCGGGGGAGGGGGCCAGGGTTGGCCAGCACGAAGGGTTCCCGCGCCGGCACCTTTGCCCGGCGCCTTGGGCAGATTGCCGCGGTGATGGTTTGGGATCCCGGCACGGCCGGGCTAACGGCGCATTGGGGAGTGAATTAAGGCTGATTATCCTGGGAAATGACCGAGGCTTCCGCCATCTGTTCGGCCCGGGCCAAGGTGTTGGCCATGGACCGTTCCACATCCTCGATGACCTTGCGGACTTCACTGCCGCAATCGTCCAGCTGACTAATTTTTTCGTTGAGAGCGTCAAGGGTTTCGGTGATCTGTTCCGTGGCCTGCCGGGTCTGAGTAGCCAGTGCCTTGACTTCGTTGGCGACCACGGCAAAACCTCGGCCGGCCTCGCCGGCACGGGCCGCCTCGATGGTGGCGTTCAGGGCCAGCAGATTGGTCTGGGAGGCAATGGCCTTGACCTGCTTGGAAACCTTGGAGACCTGATCGACTTCTTCCCTGTTCGATCTTGTCGAGTGCGTCAAACACCGGCTGCAGTTCTTTGCTGCTTCCGACGTCGCTTTGGGTGGCTTTGCCGCGTGTCACCGCGACGGATACTGGGCTATCCATTGGTCGTGCTCTCCCGCGCCATGATGCCGATTAACTGCCCGCAAGTCATTGATAAACCTAGGCTAAAATGATTAAAAAAGTCTTACGGCATTTTCAGCCCGGGCGATAAAAAACGCTTCACCCGTGGGCCCGCAACCCCATGGCGTCGCCGGCGGAGGAGGGGTAGACTTAAGGGGTTGGCCAACCCCGAGGAGGATGCCCCATGGCGACCGCTTTGTCCCCGCGTGACTACATTCCCCAATCCGTTGCTCCGCTCAGGGTTGACGCGCCCGGCACCGTGCGGGAAATGCCGGCGCCCAACAAGATCCACCACATCCATATCTTCGCCGACGAAAAATATGACGAGGTGGTGGCGTTCTATGTGACGCTGCTCAACGCCGAAATGGTGCGCGAACGGCCCAACAACGTCACCTTCCTGACCTATGACGATTTCGACCACCGCATCGCCATCTTCAAACGCGAGGGGTGGAGCCACCGGGCCGACAAGACCCTGGGCGTGTCCCACGTCGCCTTCGCCTATGACAGCCTCGGCGAGCTGATGTTCATCTACAAGAAGATGTTGGCGCTGGGGCATGAGCCCCACCGGGCGCTCAACCACGGCAATTCGACGTCGTTCGACTACCGCGACCCCGACGGCAACGAGGTCGAGATCATGATGGACAATTACGCGCCGCTCGATAACAAGGCGTACAAGAGGCACTACCAGGGCACCAAGGAATTCGGCAAATCCGGCGACGGCGAATTCGATCCGGCGAAGATGCTGGCGCTCTACGAATCGGGCGTGCCGGATTCCATCTTGCTCGACCGCGAGGAAGTGAAGCGCCTGGCCGCCGAAGGAAAGCTTTAAACCAGGTCCAGGGAGAACGCCCGCGGCGATTTATCCTTGATCCCCCCGCGGGTGACCTTGACCCCCCGATGCTTTCTCCGCACACCGGCGGGATGGGAAAAAGCCCGGGCCGAGCGCCGACCCAGGAATGGGATAGCGAACAGGGGGCTGCAACATACCCGCGAACTATTTAAAATACATGGGCTTACGCGGGTTGCGCCAATACAGAATGGGGCTCGTCATGATGAGCGCATAAATATGCATTATAATTTCTTCTTTAATATTAGAAAAATTCGTCCTGCATTTTATCGATATGCAGCTGGAATTGTTTATAATGCCGTTCGACTTCATGCAAATTAGTAGAGGCGCCAACTCGTGTCTAGCTCTCCGGAAGAAGACCGCGTTGCGGAAGAATCGCCGTTACCGGAAACCTTGTCGGGCCATGCCCCGCCCGGGGGACAGGCCTGGGATATTCCCCTAGAAGAGGGGATGTCCACCCCGAGCCGGATTCCCAGGCCCGATTCACGCAACCATCCGCGGTTGGAGATGTATGCCCGCATCCTCTCGGCCATGGGCGCGGTCTTCCTCGCCGGCGCCTTCGTCGCGTGGATTTTCCTAGCCGATACGGAAACGCTCTCGCTCATCTTCTTCAAGGGCGGCACCGCCATCACCAACATGGGCCTCCTCGCGTTGGCCGGGGTCGCCGCCTTGGGATCGATCTTTCTGGTACTGATTCTTCACCCCCTCATGCGCGCCCTTGTCAGCTCGAAGGTCGCCCCCAGGACCTTGGACGCGCCCCAGCGCGCCCTTCTCGAATTGATCCCCAGCCCGGTTTTCTTCCTCAATACCGATGCGCGGTTGGAAGACGTGAATTCAGCCTTCATCAAGGCCGTTGGCCGCTCCGCCAGCAATGTCATCGGACGCAGCATTTACGATTTCATCCCCGAGGACGATCAAGAGGCGACCTATCAGGCCTTGCTCAAGATCGCGTCGCGGGAGGAGGAGGAATTGCGCTGCCCGATTATAACCAGCCGGGGGACGCGGATCTTCCACATCCAGGCCGAGCCCTATCAGGGCCACAACACGGATTCCCACTATATCGTCGGTATCGGACTGGACATCACCGAGGACAAGGCCGCCGCCGACGCCATGACGTTGAAATACCAAGACATGCACAAGGCGACGTTGCAGACCCTCGAGGTGATCGCCCACGCCGTCGAGATGCGCGACCCCTATCTTCATGGCCATCACGATCGGGTTTCCCGGCTCTCAGGCGCGCTGGCCGATCAACTCAAACTGTCTGCCGACCAGAAGGCGGGCATCGAACTGGCGGCCCGTGCCCACGACATCGGCACCATCCGCATCCCCTTCGAGATTCAGGTCAAGCCGGGTAAACTCAGCGAGGCCGAGGTCTCCATCATCGAAGAACACGCCCAGGCCGGGGCCGATATCCTGTCGCGCATCGACTTGCCCTGGCCGGTGGCGGAAATGGTGCAACAGCACCACGAATTCATCGATGGCTCGGGATACCCGAAGGGGTTGAAGGGCTCCGAGATTTCCATGGGCGGGCGGATTCTCGCCGTCGCCGACGCTTACGACGCGCTGATCTCGCAGCGTCCCTATCGGGCCGCCATCAGCCGGATCGAAGCCCTGCAACGGCTGATGACCCTGTCGGGCCAGCATTACGACCCCAGGGTCGTGACCGCCCTCTCCGAGGTCTTGCAGAAGCACAAGTCCGACCTGAATTAGGGGCGGGGGCCGCCGCCAAAGGCCTGCCGCGTTCGGTATTCCTAGCGCCCGAACAGGCCCCTGAGGCTATCCAAGGGCGAAGAGGAGGGCTTTTCCGTCGGCGATGTGGCGTCCCCGGAACCGGAACCCGAGGACCCGCCCAGCCCGGGAATCAATCCCTTCAACGATTCCAACAACCTTCCCGGTTGCTTGGCGAGGCTCCCCAGCGCGGCGCCGAAGTCGGGCGAATAGCTGATGTCGTGCCACGGCCCCTTGATGTCGACCGGCACGGAGATGCCGATGGCGCCGGTCGCCCCGCCCTGGCCCGTGGTGGCGGCCACTATTTTGGGCTCGATGCGGTAATCGATCCGCCGCTTGGGCATGTCGACCTTGCCCCTGCCGGTCAGCCGCAACAGCGGCGATTTCAACAAGAGATCAAAGTTGGTGAGGATGCCCCGGCGGATCTGGAAGCTGCCGCCCATCTCCGAAAAGTCCGTCTTCCGGGTTTCGCTGGCGCCCGAATCCAGGAACGCGCTTTTAATGTTCCGCATCATGGCGCCCAGGTTGATCCCCTTGATGGCGCCATCCACGAAGGTCACCTTGCCGCTGCCGGCAAGTGCGCGGATCATCTCGCGCTGGGTCCGGCCCCTGGTGTTTAGCCTCACCTTCACATTAGCGGTCCCTTCCACCCGGTCCAGGTCCATGGCGTCGCGCAGGAACGGATTGGCCTTGAATTTGGTGAGCGTCGCGTCGAGGGAGACCGTGGGCACGCCGCGCCCGCCGCGAATCTTCACCCTCGCCTTACCGACGCCGCCATAAAGCGCCATCTTGGTGAGGTCCGTCACCAGGATGGCGTTCCTAAGAGTCACCTTGAGATTGGATTCACCGATCTTGATCTTACGAATCAGCAGCCCGGCGACGGTGAGCTCCAGCGCCGCGTCGACACTGTCCAGGGCCGATAGATCGATGGCATCGTCGCTCCAGTCCCCGGGCCCGGCCTTGGCCGCCTGGGGCTTTCCCGGCGCCGACTTTTCCGGTGGCAAATAAGGATTGAAATCCAACCGGCCGAGCTTCAGCACCGCCTTGATGAAGGGTTTCGGCCCGCGCCGGTCGAAGGACAGCTCGCCGGTGCCCGCGATCGCGTCGAGGCTGAACTTCGCCTTGCGGAAAGCCACCACATGGCCCAACACGTCCAACTCTCCGGAGATCTTGAGCGGGCCCAATCCCTTGCCTGGCGCGGCCAGGGGCGAACCCACCCAAGCCGCTAACTTGCGCACCGACGGCACGTCGAGTTCGATGCGCCCACTGAGCGCATTGTCCTTGCCAGCCGAAGCCCGGCCCTTGAAGGAAAACGCCAGCGGCACGGATTTAAGGCTGATGTCGATTTCCGTGGTCTTGCCGGCGAGAACCGCGTTGGGGTTCGACACCACCGCGCTCAGGGTTAATTTCTCCTTGTTCCAAACAACCGACCCCTCGGCCCGCATGGGGCTCGCGAGAGAGGGGAGGGAGACCTTGAGATTGATGCCGTCCACAAGATGTCGGGCGCCGGTCCTCATGTCGGTAAAGCTGATGCGGCCATCGACCAGACGCACGTCGCCGAGCCTGAGCCCCCCAAGCCCGGGCACCCCAGCCGGGGTGACGTCATCGGGCTTGGCCGCGGCCGGGCTTGGGGCGGTGCCAAATTGCCAATTGGGCCGCCCTTCGTTGTCAACCTCCAGGTTGATAACCAGTCTTTCCGCGACCAGGGCGTCGATTTCCAGATTGCCGCTCAGCAGCGGCAGGATGCCCACCCGTACCGTCAGCCGATCGAGGCTCATCATGGTCTTGGCCCGGCCGCCCTTGGCGTTGCCCAGGGAAACCTTGCCGGCCACGAACTCGGCACGGGGCAGGATGGAAAGCTTGAATTCGCCGTCGATGCGGGCCTTGCGGCCGGTCGCCTCCTCGATGCCGGCGATGATCTGCCGTTTGTAAACATCGACCGGAATGAGCGCCGGCGCGATCAACGCCGCGGCGATCAGCAGTACCAAGAGCACCCCGAAACCGATGAAAAGTTTCTTCACTGCTGCCTCCTTCGAAGCGGTCGCCCGGAAGGCGCGCCCTGGCGATGGTCCTCATTTACCCAAGGGTTTTTGCTCTCTAAAAGCCCCCGTTCAGTCCTCGAACCATGTCCGTTGCCAGGGGATGACCTTGATGGACCGCTGTCCCTCGCGGCAATAGGGCTCGGTCTTGGCCAAGGCCTCGGCCTCGGCCAGGCTTCCGCCGCGGACGACGATCAGGCCGCCCGCCTGTCGCCCGCCGTCGGTGTAGCGGTTGCCGTCGGAATCCCGCGCCGAACCGGCACCCATGAGCTTGCCCTGGTCCTTGAGATCCTGGAGATAGGCGTGGTGCTGCTCGGCGATCTCCGCGCCGCTGAGAGCGGTCGCCGGCGGGTTCGCTTCCAGGGTGGCGAAAAAGACGTAAAGCTGGTCGACCCGGCGTTCATTCATGGCGGCGCCTCCGGTTAGGCCAGGATCTTGGCGGCCGCGTCCTCGACCGAGGTTCCCTTGAAGAAACCGGGGTTCACCTCGCCGTGCAGGCGCACGATATTGGCGAAGGTGAAGTCCCGAAAATCGTTGTCGTCGAGAAGATCTTTTTCCACCAGGCTGTAGGCTTGGACCAGGGTCTCGGTCATGTCGGGCACGTCCCAGTGCGATACGTCGGAGGAGAACATCGCCCCCAGCCGCGCATCCTCGTGGTTCATGCGGGAATTGAAGGCCGTCGCCAGGGTCCTGTCGTCGGCCTCGCATCCGAAGAAGAATTTCGGCACGAAAAGATCGTAAATATCGCCTTCCTTTTCGATCCCGCAGGCGGCCCAATCGTCCATGCAGTCGTAATCCTCGACGTTGAAGCCGGGCCTCGCGCCCATCATCCTGTCGTCGTGGGTCTTGAAGTCGTCGAGATAAGGGGCGTAGGCCTCACCGCCGTATTCGGTCACCAAATCGCGCAACAGGTCCCGGTCGATCCGGGCCGGATCGAGATTGTCGTGCAGGGCGTTGATGTTGCGCTTCTCCCAGTGCTCGAACAGATCGTTGTAAAGCGTGACCGCCCAGCTGACGCCGCCTTCCAGGAAACCGAATCGCAGTTCGGGGAAACGGCGGGTGACGCCGCCCAGGAACAGGGCCTTGCAGGATGCGTCGTTGGCGGCCGCGAAAGAGCCGATATGGTTATAGACGTAGTTGGTTGTCGAACGCCTGGCGCCCCAGCCCTGGCCGCCCACGTGGCAGGTCGGCGCGACCTTCAAATCGACGCATTTGCGCCACATGGGATCGTAGTCATAGGGGCTGTCGAGCCCCAAGGGATCGATCCACGAAACGTAGCGCGACATCTCGGGCGCCTCGCGTTCGATAATCGGGATCGGACGGAAATTGAGATTGGTCAGTTGGACTGCCTTGAGGCCCAGGGTATTGATGGAATAATCCAACTCCTCGATCGCCTCTTCGGGCGTCCAGGTGGGGATCACCGCCGCCGGCGTCATGCGGTCCGCGTAGGGCCCGAACAGGTCGCGGTTCATGGTATTGACGGCCCGGCAGCCGGCCCGCCTGATTTCTTCGTCGCGGCAGGTGGCAAAGAAAAACTGCGACGAATAGACAATCGCGAAATCGATGCCCATTTCGTCGAGCCTGGCGCGGAACAGGTTGGGCAGCATCGCCGTGGCGAGATCCAAGGTGTTCTTGGACGGCATGGTCCAGAAGGGCGGCCGGCGTGTCTGTTTGTCGAAACGTTCCTCTGGGGATTGCTTCTGCCAGCTCTCGCGGCCAAAGCGCGCCGACTTGTAGCGCTCGACGATATCTTTGCCGCCGATTTCCTTCAGGTAATCGACCAGGACGGGATGGTATTCCTGGGTGTGACCGTCGCCATCGACCACCGGATGGTCGAGTTTCTGGCGTAATTTAAGCGAACGGGAATCAGTCTGGTCAAAAGGCATATCATCCTCCCATGGCTGCGATGCTTGACGGGGCGGGCCCGAAACACCCGGACATCTCTTAGGAAAAAGGGTATACCCCGGCCCCCTCATCGGCAAGCCCCATGGCGGGTCCCGGCGAAGCCTTCCGCCGCCCCCCAGGATGGCTTCGCCACCCCGGAATCGGGGACCGAAAAATGACAATTCGGGGCTCTGCCCGCCTTCGTCATTGCGCCGCGCTGGCGGCTGTGTCACAAGGGCCGAAACCTGGAGCCCGCCATGAAAAGCTGCCGCTCTCTGCCCCTTCTGTTTGCCGCGGCGCTCACGCTCGTGCCCGCGGCGCGGTCGGCGGCCGCGCCGGACGCCTTCGCGGTCTGGCTCAAGGGCATCTACCAGGAGGGCTTGACCAGGGGTATTTCGAAAAAGACCCTGGAATCGGCCCTGACCGGGCTGACCCCCATCAAACGGGTGATCAGCCTTGACCGGCACCAACCGGAATTCACCCAGACATTTCGTCAATACGTGGACCAGCGCGCCAACGCCTGGCGCATCGAAACCGGCCGCAAGCGCCTGAAAATGCACGGCGACCTGCTGAAGGCCATCGGCAAACGCTATGGGGTGCAGCCTCGATTCATCGTCGCGCTTTGGGGCATCGAAACCAATTTCGGCCGGCACACGGGTGGTTTTTCCGTGCTGCGCGCGCTGGCCACCCTGGCCTTCGACGGGCGGCGTTCGGCCTATTTCCGCAAGGAGTTGTTCAATGCACTTGTGATCGTCGATCAAGGCCATATCACGGCGGCCGAGATGAAGGGCTCATGGGCCGGCGCCATGGGGCAAAACCAGTTCATGCCGTCGAGCTTCCTCAACTACGCCGTGGACCACGATGGCGACGGGCGCCGGGACATCTGGGGGAGCTTGGGCGACGTCTTCGCCTCGGCCGCCAACTATCTGCGGCAAGCCGGTTGGCGCGGCGATCAGACCTGGGGCCGCGAAGTCAAGCTGCCGCCGAGCTTCGACCAAAGCCTCGCCGGGCTCATGCCGAAGTCGCGGCCCAAGGGATGCCGGGCCCTGGCAAAGCTTTCGGTGGCCAAAACACTGCCTGAATGGCAGGCGCTCGGCATCCGCCGCCTCGACGGCAGCGCACTGCCCGCCCGGCCCCTCAAGGCGTCGCTGGCTCTGCCCGACGGTCCCGGCGGCCCGGCCTTGCTGGTCTACCAAAACTTTCGGGCGACGCTGTCTTGGAATTGCTCGCTGTCATTCGCCGCCGCGGTGGGGACCCTTGCCGACCGGGTCGGGCGGCGATAGATTGCCCGCGTCACAACATGAGGCGGAAACGTAACAAGGTGATGCCTTTGGTCCTGAAATTCGGCGCGATGGTCACCGCCCTGGCGCTGCTCGGCGCTTGCTCGGAAACCCAGCTGGTAATTCACGCGGCGAAAAAAATCGCCCGCGACACCACCGCCCCGGCGCCTCGGGGCATCTACAAGATCGGCAAGCCCTATAAGATCGGCAGCGTGTGGTATTACCCGTCGGTGGATTACCGCTACCAGGAAACCGGTATCGCTTCCTGGTACGGCCCCAAATTCCATGGAAAAACAACCGCCAACGGCGAGCGGTTCGATCAAAACAACATCTCCGCCGCCCACCGAACCCTACCGCTGCCGAGCATGGTCCGGGTGACCAACCTGGAGAACGGGCGCGCACTTCGGGTCCTGGTCAACGACCGTGGCCCCTTCGCCCATGGACGCATCATCGATCTTTCGCGGCGCGCGGCGCAGCTTCTGGGATTCATCGCCAACGGCACCGCCAAGGTCCGCGTCGAGATCATCGCCGATGAAAGCCGCCGGCTCGCCCTGTCGTACGGACGCGGGGCGGGGCAGGTGCAGATCGCCCGGGCCGGCAAGGGGACCCATCATGGGTTGCCCGGCAACCCGACCATCCGCCCGGCGCCGCGGGTCGCCGTCACCAGGGCCCCGTTGCCCGCGGCGGGCGGCGGCGGTTCATCACCCGCCGCGCCGCGGCCGGCCGCCGCCGCCGCGAAATCGCCGGTGCGGACCGCCAGCGCCAAACCGCAAACCGACGGGCGAATCATCCAACAAGCCATCGGCGCGGCGCGGATGTATATCCAGGCCGGAACCTTCGCCCAATACACCAACGCCAATCGCCTGAGGGCCCGGCTCTCGGTGCTTGGACCGACCAATATCCTCGCCATCATCAACCGCACTCAGCAGATGTTCCGGGTTCGCATCGGCCCCATCGATGATCTCAAGCGCGCCGATGGCATACTGGAACAGATGATCGGCGCGGGCTTCACCGATGCGCGGCTCATCGTCGACCGCTGATGAAGGAAGATGGAAAATATTCTCCGCGCCACTGGCCACTATCATCGTTGACCGCAAAACAAGCAAAGACCCCGGCACCATGACCCGATCGAGACTTTTCAACACCATCGCCGTCCCCGCGGCCTCCGCGTTCCTCGCCTGGTTGCTCGCCGTCGCGCCGTTCGCCCCGGCGGCGGCCATCGAGACCAGCGCCAAGCAGGCCATCATGATCGATGCCGAAACCGGAACCGTGCTGTTGGCCAAGAACCCCGACCAACCGGTGCCGCCGTCATCCATGAGCAAGATGATGACCGTGTACATGGTGTTTGAAAGGCTGAAGGAAGAGACCCTTTCCATGGACGACACCTTCGTGGTCAGCCGCAAGGCTTGGAAACGGGGCGGTTCCAAAATGTTCGTCGGGGTGGGCAAGAGCGTATCGGTGTCGGACTTGCTCAGGGGCGTGATCGTGCAGTCGGGCAACGACGCGTCCATCGTCATTGCCGAAGGACTCGCGGGGGACGAAAAGTCGTTCGCCGTCAAAATGAATCAAAAAGCCCGGGAGATCGGCCTGACTAACAGCACCTTCAAGAATGCGTCGGGATGGCCCGACGAAGGCCATCTCATGTCGGTGCGGGATATCGCCATCCTGTCGCGGAGGACGATCAGCGATTTCCCCGAATACTACAAAATCTATTCGGAAAAGACCTTTACCTACAACGGCATCCGCCAGGGCAATCGTAACCCGCTTCTCTACCGAAACATCGGCGCCGACGGGCTCAAGACCGGGCACACCAAAGCGGCCGGATACGGCCTTGCGGCATCGGCCCAACGCGACGGCCGCAGGCTGATCCTGGTGCTCAACGGCTTGCCCACCACCCGCGTGCGGTCGGCCGAGTCCCATCGCCTGATGGCCTGGGGCTTTAGGGAATTCAGAAATTTCAAACTCTTCCGCAAGGGCGACACGGTGGATGAGGCGCAGGTCTGGCTCGGCAAGGACGAGACCGTGCCCCTGATGGTGGACCGGGACGTGACCCTCACCTTGCCGCGCCGCGCCCGGCGCAAGGCCAAGGTCAAGGTGGTCTATACCGGCCCCATCCCCGCACCCATCGCCAAGGGCGCGGTGATCGCCACCCTCACCATCACCGCCCCCGACGTGCCAACCGTTCGCATTCCACTGAGGGCGGGGAAGGGCGTCGAAAGGCTGGGTCTCATGGGCCGGCTTTCGGCGAGTCTGCGCTATCTGCTCTGGGGCTCTCTGAAGTAACGCGGCGGCAAGCCGGTGAGCGAGATTCGACGGGGCAAGTTGATCACCCTGGAAGGGGGCGAAGGGGTGGGAAAGTCAACCCAATCGAAACGCTTGGCCGAATTCCTGGAAGATCGTGGGATCACCGTCTTGCGCACGCGCGAGCCGGGTGGCTCCGAGGGGGGCGAACAAATCCGCAGGCTTCTGGTGGAGGGCGCTCCCGGCCGCTGGACACCGCTCAGCGAAGCCTTCCTGTACGCCGCCGCCCGCGCCGACCACGTCGCCCACCTGATCGAACCGGCCCTGGCCGAGGGGCGCTGGGTGATCTCTGATCGATTCACCGATTCCACCCTGGCCTATCAGGGATTCGGCCTGGGCCTGCCGCTCGACGCGGTGGCGCAAATCAATGCCCTGGCGGTGGGCGAACTCAAGCCCGATTTGACCTTCATCCTCGATCTCCCCGTGGGCGACGGCCTGGCCCGCGCCCGCGCCCGCGCCCATGACGGCCATGAGTCCGCCCGTGAAGACCGCTATGAACGCATGGACGAAAGCTTCCACCAAAGGCTGCGCGAGGGGTTTCTCACCATCGCGCGGAACGCGCCCGAGCGTTGCGTCGTCATCGACACCGCCCGGACGGTCGACCAAGTGGCGCGCGTGATCAGTGTCACGGCCGCAGAAAGGCTGATCGCGCCATGACCGCTGCCGCGCCCCAAGAGGGCGACCGCCGGGCCCCGAACCCGCGCGCCAACCCCGAGCTTTTGGGCCATGGGCGGGCGGAATCGATCCTCATGGAGGCGGCGCGGTCCGGGCGCATGCATCACGCCTGGCTGTTGACCGGCCCCAAGGGCATCGGCAAGGCGACCCTGGCCCATCGGTTCTCGCGCTGGCTTCTCGCCGGTCGCGCGCAAGGAGGCCCGCCGGACGGGTTGTCCGGCGCGGATTCGGCCCCCGGAGATGGGCTCTGGCTCGATCCCGCCGACCCCTTGTTCCAGCGTATCGCCGCCGGTGGGCACGCCGACCTGCTCACCGTGCAGCGCGAACTCGACGATGCCGGCAAGCGCCTGCGCACGGAGATCGTCGCCGCCGACATTCGCAAGGTGGCGGGCTTCCTATCCCTGACCGCGGCGGAAGGCGGCTGGCGGGTGGTGGTGATCGACGGCGCCGAGGACATGAACCGCCATGCCGCCAATGCGCTTCTCAAGACGCTGGAGGAACCGCCGGCGCGAACCGTATTGCTGTTGGTGAGCCACGCACCGGGGCGGCTGCTGGCCACCATACGATCGCGTTGCCGCAAGCTGGCCCTGGCGCCCTTGAATGATGCCACGGTCGCCGGCCTGCTCCACGACACCCGGCCCGATCTCGGCGGGGAAGAGGTAAAGGCGTTGACCGCCATGGGCGAGGGCTCCATCGGCCGTGCGCTCGGCCTGGCCGATGCCGGCGGCGTGGCGCTTTATGAGGAAATGCTGGGCCTCATCGGCGCTTTGCCCAACACCGACGCGGCGCGGCTCCACGGGGTGGCCGACGCCATCGCCCGCAGCCGGCCGGAACCCGGCGCCACCGCGGCCTTCGATGTCTTCACCGACCTGCTGGGCTGGTGGATCGCGCGCCTGGTGCGGGCGCGGGCCACCGGCGTGGTCCCGGCGGAACTGGCGCCCGGTGAAAGCGCGGTGATCGCACGGCTTTCGACCATCGGCAACCTTGATCAATGGGTTGAGGTATGGGAAAAGATCAACCGCCTGTTTGGCCGCGCCCGAAGCGTCAACCTCGACCGCAAGCAGGTGTTGCTCAACGCATTTTTCGCTCTCGCGCGCATCGGCTCCTGAGCGGCGGCACCATCATCTAAGAAGGATCACAAGCATGGCGGGGGAGCCCTTTTACGTCACGACGCCGATTTATTACGTCAACGACGTGCCCCATATCGGCCACGCCTACACGACCCTGGCCTGCGACGCCCTGGCCCGCTTCATGCGCCTCGACGGGCGTGACGTCTTGTTCCTCACCGGCACCGACGAACACGGCCAGAAAGTGGAAAAAGCGGCCCAGGAACTAGGCATCGCGCCCCAAGAATTGGCCGACCGGAATTCCGCTAAATTCCGCAAACTGGCCGCCGACATGGGCTATACCAACGACGATTTCATCCGCACCACCGAAGGGCGCCACCTCAAGGCGGTGCAACACCTCTGGCGCATTTTGCGCGAACGGGACGAGATTTATCTCGGCACCTATGCCGGGTGGTATTCGGTCCGCGACGAGGCGTTTTTCAATGAATCGGAGCTGATCAAGGGTGAGAACGGCAAGCTCATCGCGCCCACCGGCACCGGCGCCGAGGTCGAATGGGTCGAGGGGCCGAGCTATTTCTTCCGCCTCGCCGCCTGGCAGGACAGGCTGCTCGAATTCTATCACCGGAACCCCGATTTCATCGCCCCCGAAAGCCGGCGCAACGAGGTGCTGAGTTTCGTCAAGGGCGGGCTGCAGGACCTGTCGGTCTCGCGCACCAGTTTCAAATGGGGCGTGCCGGTGCCCGACGATCCCGACCACGTGATGTATGTCTGGCTCGACGCCTTGACCAATTACCTGACCGCCGTGGGATATCCCGACACGGAATCCGAGGCCTTCACGACCTATTGGCCCGCCGACCTGCACATGGTGGGCAAGGACATCCTGCGCTTCCACGCGGTCTTCTGGCCGGCGTTCCTGCTGGCCGCCGGGATCGAGCCGCCCCAGCGGGTCTTCGCCCATGGCTGGTGGACCAACGAGGGACAGAAGATTTCCAAGTCGCTCGGCAACGTCATCGACCCCACCGCCCTGGTCGCCGAATACGGGCTCGACCAGGTCCGCTATTTCCTGCTGCGCGAGGTGCCGTTCGGCAATGACGGCGATTTTTCCCGCGCCGCCATGGTCCAGCGTATCAACGGCGACCTCGCCAACGGCATCGGCAACCTCGCCCAGCGCACGCTGACCCTGATCCAGAGGAACTGCGAGGCCAAGATTCCCCAAGGCGGGGATTCCTCGGACGGCGACAGCGACCTGAGGCGCGCCTGCGGCCCAAGCCTGCTCGCCGCCATGCGCCAGAACATGGAACAACAACGCTTTCACATGGCGCTCCAGGAATTCATGTCCGCGGTGAGTGCGGCCGATGCCTATATCACCGCCAACGAGCCCTGGGCGTTGAAGAAAACCGATCCCCATCGCATGTCGGCGGTGCTCTATACCCTCGCCGAGGCGATCCGGACCCTGGCCATATTGGCCCAGCCGTTCATTCCCGATGCCGCGTCGCGGCTGTTGGATCAACTGGCGGTGCCCGAGGGCAAGCGAAATTTTTCCCAAATCGAGGGCGAGGGGGCGCTGACCCCGGGCACCGATCTCCCCAAGCCCGAGGGCATTTTCCCCCGCCACGTGCAGCCCTCCGGCGCCTGACACCTGTGCGGGGTCGGGCCTCCCTTTCGACCCCGAGGTATCCCCCAACACGGGCAGTCCTTTAGGACTCCTTTACTTCTTTGACAGATACCCTTGGGGGCTGAAATTCCGCGGGTCATGGGCACAAACCGCACCGTTCCCAGGGCCCCTAGGGTAAACTCTTGCAGTGCACCGCTTTCCCTTGGAAAGGCCCTATGTTGAGACGACTCACCGCCGTATTCGCGCTGGCGCTCCTGGTTCTCGCGTCATGCGATTCGGGGGATTACGATTTCGGCCGCGGCCAGGCCGCCTTCGAGAAAGGCGATTACGAGGCCGCGCTGGACCAATGGCGCCCCCTGGCCGAGCAGGGCGACGCCAAGGCCCAGTACCGGCTCGCCCTCATGCTGGCCAAGGGCCAGGGGGTCGAGCGAAATATCGCAGAATCGTTGAAGCTGCTGCACGGCGCGGCGGCCAAGGGCCACGCGGCGGCGCAATACCAACTGGCGCGTATTTACGCCGAAGGGCGGGGCGTCAAGAAGGACGGCGCCAAGGCGGCAAAATTCATGCGCATGACCGCCGAGCAAGGCAATTCCCAGGCCCAGTTCGCGCTCGCCTCAATCTATTTCGACGGCAGGGGGGTCAAACGCGACACCGCGGAGGCGGCGATCTGGTACCGCAAGGCCGCCGATCTCGGCGACGCCAAGGCGCAGCACAAGCTGGCTAAGATGTATGCCGGGGGGCTCGGCGTCTCCTGGGACTATTCTCAGGCTGCAAATTGGTATCGCTTGGCCGCCCAACAGGGGCACGCCGGATCCCAATTTGAACTCGGCGTCCTCAACGAGAACGGCCAGGGCGTGAGCAAGGACTTCACATTAGCCGCCGAGTGGTACGGCAAATCCGCCCGCCAAGACCATGCGGCGGCGCAGTACCGGCTCGGCGAGTTGCTGGCCCAGGGCAGGGGCTTGCGGAGGGATCTCGTGGCGGCGGTGCAATGGTACCGCAAGGCCGCGGCGCAGGAACACCCCGCGGCCCATACCGCGTTGGGGCGGCATGCCGCCCAGGGCCTGGGCACCGCCAAGGACGACACCAGGGCCTATATGTGGTTCGCCCTGGCCACCATCCTCGGCGACAAGGCGGCCGCGAGATCCCAGGAAAAACTGGCGCGAGGGATGACCCCGGATCAGATTTCCAAGGCACGGACCCTAACCTGGAAGCATCTCCAAGAGCAGAAAAAGAACTGATCGGCGCCTTCGTTTCAAGCGTTACATCAGGTCACCACGGCCCCGCCCTCCATGGGGCGGCGGCTATGGTATCCTTTGTGGCGCGCCGGCCAGCCGGGCCAAAAGCGCCGGGGAGGACAGCCATGACGACACAGGCGGAAAAGGCCGAACGCTTCGCCGCCTTGCATCGGCGGCCCGGCATCCTGGTGCTGCCCAATGCCTATGACGCCGCCAGCGCCGCCATCTTCGCCGATGCCGGGTTCAAGGCGATCGCCACCACCAGCGGCGGCTGTGCCTTTTCCCTCGGCTTCCGTGACGGCGAGCACATCACCCGCGACGCCATGGCGGCCATCGTCGCGCGCATCTGCGCCGCCGTCGATCTGCCGGTGAGCGCGGACATGGAGGCCGGATACGGCGCCACCCCGGAAGCCGTCGCCGATACCGTCCGCGCGACCATCGCCGCCGGCGCGGTGGGCATCAACATCGAAGACAGCACCAAGACGGGCCCCCGGGAGCTGCTCGAATTCGATTTGGCGGTCGCGCGAATCCGCGCCGCCCGCACGGCGGCATCGGATGCCGGGCTTGCCATGGTGATCAACGGGCGCACCGATGTTTATTCGGTGGCCAGCGGACCGGTGGGCGGCGGGGGAGGGGCGGCCCTGTTCCATGAAGCGAGTCGCCGGGCCAACGCCTATCTCGAGGCGGGCGCCGATTGCGCCTTCATCATCGGCGCCCGCGACGGTGAACTGATCGGCCGGCTTGCCGCGGCCATCCATGGGCCGCTCAACGTCCTTGCCGGGGCCGGCTCGCCATCGGTGGCCGAATTGGAAGCTCTCGGCGTCAAGCGGGTGACGGTGGGCAGCGGCTTCGCCAAGGCCGCCTTGACCGTGGTGAAAAAAGGCGCCGAGGAACTGCGGGACAAGGGGACCTTCGAGTTCACCCGCGGCGCCCTGGGCCAGGCCGATATCCACCGCATCCTGGGCGGCGGCTAGAGCATTTTCCAACCAAATTGAATCCATTTGGTTGGAAAGTTCTCTTGGCCCACTTGCCCTTGCCTTTGGGCGTGCATCGGCGGGCGGAGTTGCTAAACTCCGGCGCGACCGGAGACCCAAGGAAAGACCAACAATGCTCGTCGACAGCCATTGCCATCTCGACTTCGACGATTTCAAGGGCGAATGCGACGATGTCGTCGCCCGCGCCCGGGCGGCCGGCATCACCGGCATGCTCACCATCTGCACCAGGCTTGCCGATGCCGCAAAGATCCGCGCCATCGCCGCCGCCCACGACGGAATCTGGTGCTCGGTGGGCGTCCACCCCCACGAGGCCGAGCACGCCGCCGGGGTGACGGCCTTGGATCTCATGGCCCTGGCGGAGCCCGCCGAGGTCATAGGGATCGGCGAGACCGGGCTCGATTTCTATTACCAGCATTCCCCCCGGGACATTCAGGAGAAAGTCTTCCGCGCCCACATCCAGGCGGCGCGGGAGACCGGCCTGCCGATCATCGTGCACACCAGGGACGCCGATGCCGATACCGTGCGCATCCTCGCCCAAGAGCAGGCGCGGGGCGCGTTCGCCGGCGTCATCCACTGCTTCTCCGCCGGCGCCGAGGTCGCCCGCTGCGCGCTGGATCACGGCATGTATATCTCGTTTTCGGGCATCATCACCTTCAAGAACGCCGATCTCGTGCGCGCCGTGGCGCGCGACGTTCCCATGGAGCGCTTGCTGGTGGAAACCGATGCCCCGTACCTGGCGCCGGTGCCGGTGCGCGGCAAGCGCTGTGAACCCGCCTTCACCGCCCATACCGCGGCCTACGTGGCCGAGATCAAGGGACTCGGGCTTGACGAGCTGGCCCGCGCCACCACCGATAATTTCTTCACCCTGTTCCACAAAGCCAACCGGGACGATCTCCCCTGAGCCCCCCAAGGACAAAGGCGTGAGAAGATGCGCGTAACCATTCTGGGATCGGGTGCGGCGGGCGGCGTGCCGATGATCGGCAACCAATGGGGGGCCTGCGACCCCGCCAATCCCAAGAACCGCCGGCGGCGGGCGGCGATTCTGGTGGAAGACGGCGGGTCCAAGCTGTTGGTGGACACCGGGCCCGACGTCAAGGCACAGCTTCTCGACGCCGGAATCATGGCCCTGGACGGCATCCTCTATACCCACATTCACGCCGATCACACCCACGGAATCGACGAAATCCGCGCGCTGAATCGCCTGCAACGCTCGGTGATCGACGCTTACGGGACCGAAGCTGACTTAAACCACTTACGTAATATTTTCGGTTATGCCTTTGATCCACCAGGAGAATACAGTGGAAAACCCTCCTTTTACAAACCCTGCCTCAGGGCCCGCCCCATCACCCACGGCAAGTCCTTTACCGTCGGGGGGATCGAGGTCCTGCCCTTCGCCCAGGATCACGGCTTCATGATCAGCACCGGCTATCGCTTCGGTTCCATCGCCTATACCACCGATGCGGTGGACCTTGACGAGGCGGCCTTCGCCGCGCTATCGGGCGTCGAGATCTGGATCGTCGGCTGCCTGCAGCGTGAACCCCATCCCACCCATGCCCATTTCGACCGCGTCATGGAATGGATCGAAAGGGTAGGGCCTACCCGCGCCGTGCTCACCCATCTTTCCGTGCGCATCGATCATCAGGCGCTGGCGGCGGTGTTGCCGGACCACATCACCGCCGGTTACGACGGTCTGGTCATCGAGAGCCCTTGAAATTTCACTTTTTTTCACCCGCGCTTACCCCTGGGGCAGCCAAAGGCATTAGGAAGCAGGGTTTTTTTCGATGTTTGAATGGCTTAGATAAATACCCTATATTTTCCATAATATACATTATGCGATAATTAACGATACATTAATTCCCCTCACATCCATTCGAATCTTTCATCCACGAGCCGTCTGCCGCCCCGTCTCCCGGGCAACGGCGTTTCGCCAAACCCGCAAGACCGGCCGCCCATCTTCACGAAAAATCCGCGCGACGGAATACCGTGGAGCACCATTGCGTAGAAATCACCCATCCAAACCGCCTGCAAACCGACGGAAAACGCCTCAAACAAGGCCCTGCCGAGGCCCCGGCCCTGGCACCGTTTCAGCAAATACATGGCATAGAGCTCACCACGGCGACCATAGGCGGCCTCCCGCGCGGCCCCGCCATGGGCGAACCCTACGATCTCGCCCGCCTCATCCTCGACCACCAGGAAAACACGGTCCGGCGGCGACTGCGCTAAGGCCGATTGCCACATTTCGGTTCGGTTTTCCGCCGTTCGCCCATGGAGATAGGTCCGCGCCATGATCCCGCCATAGGTCTCGCGCCAGGAAATCACATGCACCCGGGCGATGGCCTCGGCATCCAGCAGCCGCGCGGGCCGTATGGAAAAGCCACGGGGGATCAAGGGAACCTGCCTATCTGCAGCGCCCATGAACTTAACCCGCCGGCAATGCGGCACCGGGCGCGCGCCCCATTGTGCCCCAACCGGGCAACCGCGGCCACAGCCATGGCCTGGAAGGTTCTCTCCACCCGCGCGGCGTTCTACACTTGGCCGGAAACACCCCAACCTTCCGCCCGAGGCGCGCCATCCATGACCACCGCACCCATAGACAAACTGATCGACGTGATGGCGCGGCTGCGCGACCCCGAGGGCGGCTGCCCCTGGGATATGGAGCAGGACTTCGAGACCATCGCTCCCTACACCATCGAGGAAGCCTACGAGGTGGCCGACGCCATCGCCTCGGGCGACAAGGCGGTGTTGCTCGGCGAGCTCGGCGACCTTCTCTTCCAGGTGGTCTTCTACGCCCAGATGTCCCGCGAGGATGGCGGTTTCGATTTCGACGCCATCGCCCGCGCCGCCACTGAGAAAATGATCCGCCGCCACCCCCATGTCTTCGGCGGCCAGGCGATCGACGATGCCGATGCCCAGACCCGGGCCTGGGAGGCCCACAAGGCCACCGAGCGCGCCGGCCAAGACGCCGGCAACGGCGGCCCTCGACGCACCCTGGCCGGGATCGCCCGCGCCCTGCCCGCCCTGGTCCGCGCCCATAAGCTCGCCAAGCGGGCGGCCCGGGTCGGCTTCGACTGGCCGACCACGGCCGCCGTCATCGCCAAGATCGAGGAGGAGCTTTGTGAGGCCAAGCAGGAAATCGCCGCCGGGGCGCCCGCGGCGCGGGTCAAGGACGAAATCGGCGATCTCCTGTTCGCCGTCGCCAACCTCGCCCGCAAGCTCGATATCGATCCCGAAGCGGCGCTGCGCGGCACCAACGACAAGTTCACCCGCCGCTTCGCCCATGTGGAGGACCGGCTCGCCCAACGCGGAACCACGCCCGAGGCCGCCGACCTCCATGAGATGGACGCGCTGTGGAACGAGGCCAAGGCCGCGGAGGGTAAGGCCGCATCACCGTCTTCAAAGGGATGAGCCGCTCCCCTGCCCTCGCCGGACTTATTCCCCGCCATCGGGGTTTGCCAACAGGTCGATCAGGGACGAGGTGTCCCAGCGCCCGCCGCCGCGTTGGTGGATGCGCCCATAGAAGCCATCGACGATTTCCGTGACCGGAAGCGCCGCGCCGTTGGCATCGGCCTCGTCGCGGCAGATGCCGAGATCCTTGCGCATCCAGTCCACCGCGAAGCCGAAGTCGAAATCACCGCGGATCATGGTCTTGGCGCGGTTCTCCATCTGCCACGATTGGGCGGCGCCCTGGGCGATCACGTCGATGACCTTGTCCATGTCGAGCCCCGCCCGGGCGCCGAAATTAAGCGCCTCGGACAGGCCCTGCACGAGGCCGGCGATGCAGATCTGGTTGACCATCTTGGTGAGCTGGCCGGCCCCCGCCGGGCCCATCAGGGTCACCGCCTTGGCATAGGCCTTCATCACCGGCTCGGCGCTGGCGAAGACCGCCGCCTCGCCCCCCACCATGATGGTGAGCCGGGCCCCTTCCGCCCCCGCCTGGCCGCCGGACACCGGCGCGTCCAGGAAGCCGATCCCCCGCCCCTTGGCCGCCGCCGCGAGCTCGCGGGCCAGTGTCGCCGAGGCCGTGGTGTGATCGACGAACACCGCCCCCGCCGCCATGGCGGCGAAGGCCCCGTCTTGGCCCAGGGCGACCTGGCGCACGTCGTCGTCGTCGCCGACGCAGGCGAAAACCACATCGGCGCCCTTGGCCGCCGCCGCCGGGCTCATGGCCTTGGCCCCGCCATGGGCGGCGACCCAGGAATCGGCCTTTGCCGTGGTTCGATTGAACACGGTGATCCCATGGCCCGCCGCCGCCAGGTGGCCCGCCATGGGATCACCCATGACACCGAGGCCGATAAAGGCCAGTTTGTAAGTGCTTGGCGCCATGTTGTCCTCCGATTGCCTAGAGCATCTCCCGTCCAGTGTGCCCCATGGGGGCGAAGGGAATCAATTTGTCCGCACTGTGCGCTAGAGTACTTCCGGGTTAAATTGACCCATTTGACCGGGATGATTTTTCCCCAAGGCTAGGCGCGTGTCGCATGGCGATGCGGGGCATCGGCAAAGATACGCAACGACGCCTTGGGGGAAAAGCACCCGGCCTACGGTGGGGCTCATGGGCTTCCAGGGTGCGTTGCGACCCTCGCCCGATGCGGTGCATCGCGCTTCGAACCGCGCCTACCCTGGAAGCCCATGAGCCCCATCAAATTGATTCAATTTAACCCGGAAGTACTCTAGGGGGCGCAAAGAAAGGGCCGCGAAACGCGGCCCCTTCCCTTACACGTTCGTTTTGGCGGCGGGTTAGAAACCGCCCATGCCGCCCATGCCGCCCATGTCGGGGGGCATCGCCGGCGTATCTTTCTTTTCGGGCACTTCCGCCACCATGGCCTCGGTGGTGATCAGCAGGCCGGCGATCGAGGCCGCATCCTGCAGCGCGGTGCGCACCACCTTGGTGGGATCGATAATGCCGGACTTGACCAAGTCCTCGTACTTGCAGGTCTGGGCGTTGAAGCCCCGGTTCTGGTCCTTGCCTTCCAAAAGCTTGCCGACCACCACGGAGCCTTCCTCACCGGCATTGGCGACGATCTGGCGGATCGGCGCCTGCACCGCCCGGCGCACGATGTCGATGCCGACTTTCTGGTCGGGGTCTTCGCATTTGATGGCCAGCAGCTTCTTGGTGGCGTACAGCAGCGCCACGCCGCCGCCCGGCACGATGCCCTCTTCCACCGCGGCGCGGGTGGAGTTGAGCGCATCGTCGACCCTGTCCTTGCGTTCCTTGACCTCGACCTCGGTGGCCCCACCGACCTTGATCACGGCGACACCGCCGGCCAGCTTGGCCAGCCGTTCCTGCAGCTTCTCCTTGTCGTAGTCCGACGAGGTTTCCTCGATCTGCTGGCGGATTTGACTGCAGCGGTCTTGGATCGCCTTCTTCTTGCCGGCGCCGTCGATGATGGTGGTCTCCTCCTTGGAGATGGAAATGCGCTTGGCGCTGCCCAGCATGGACATGGTGACGTTCTCCAGCTTGATGCCGAGATCTTCGCTGATCACCTGGCCGCCGGTCAGGGTGGCAATATCCTGCAGCATGGCCTTGCGGCGGTCGCCGAAGCCGGGCGCCTTGACGGCCGCGACCTTGAGCCCTCCGCGCAGTTTGTTCACCACCAGGGTGGCCAGGGACTCGCCCTCCACGTCCTCGGCGACGATGAGCAGCGGCTTGCCGGTCTGCACCACCTTCTCCAACAGCGGCAGCATGGCCTGCAGATTGGAGAGCTTGCTCTCATGAAGGAGGATCAACGGCTCTTCCATCTCGCAGATCATCTTTTCCGCGTTGGTGACGAAGTATGGCGACAGGTAACCGCGGTCGAACTGCATGCCCTCGACCACCTCGAGCTCGGTATCGAAGCCCTTGGATTCCTCCACCGTGATCACGCCTTCCTTGCCGACCCGGTCCATGGCCTCGGCGATCTTGTTGCCGATATCGACTTCACCGTTGGCGGAGATGGTGCCCACCTGGGCGATCTCGGCGCTGGTCTTGACCGGCTTGGAGCGCTTCTCCAAGTCCGCGACCACCACCTTGATGGCCACGTCGATGCCGCGCTTGATATCCATCGGGTTCATGCCCGCGGCCACCGCCTTGGCGCCTTCGCTGACGATGGACTGGGCGAGCACGGTCGCCGTGGTGGTGCCGTCGCCGGCCTCGTCACTGGTCCGCGACGCCACCTCGCGTATCATCTGCGCGCCCATGTTCTCGAATTTGTCTAGAAGTTCGATTTCCTTGGCCACGGTCACGCCGTCCTTGGTGATGCGCGGCGCGCCGAAGGATTTATCGAGCACGACGTTGCGGCCCTTGGGGCCGAGGGTCACCCTGACCGCGTCGGTCAGGATATCGACGCCCTTGAGCATGCGGTTGCGGGCATCGACGGCAAATTTGACTTCTTTCGCCATGTTTTGGGTACTCCCTAGTGGTAACTATGTGGGGATGAATACAAAATTCGTGCCCTATTCCAGGACACCCATGATGTCGCTTTCCTTCATGATCAGAAGGTCCTTACCGTCGACCTTGACCTCGGTGCCGGACCACTTTCCGTAAAGGATGCGGTCGCCCTTCTTGACGTCCAGCTTCTGGATCTTGCCGTCGTCGCCGCGGATGCCCGGCCCGACGGCGATGACCTTGCCCTCGGACGGCTTTTCCTGGGCGGTGTCGGGGATGATGATGCCGCCCGCGGTTTTCTCTTCCGCGTCCACCGCTTCGACGATCACGCGGTCATGCAAAGGCCTGATATTCATTTAACGATTCTCCTTGATGTTCAAACTGTTTAACTTTTTTGGATCGATTTCCGGCTCAGCAGCAATCCATGCCAGGCACGTGGGTGTGGTCCGACGACGCGGCGGCGGCGGCCGCCTTGCCCTTGGTCTGAACCACCGCCTTGCCGTCCAGAATGCCGAGGATGTCGCCTTCCTGGACGATCAAAAGGTCCTTGCCGTCGACCTTGACCTCGGTGCCGGACCACTTGCCGAATAGGATTCGGTCGCCCTTCTTGACCGAAAGCTGGTGCCGATTGCCTTCGGTGTCGCGGCTGCCCGGCCCGACGGCGATGACCTTGCCCTCGGACGGCTTTTCCTGGGCCGTGTCGGGGATGATGATGCCGCCCGCGGTCTTCTGTTCCGCGTCCAGCGCTTCGACGATCACGCGGTCGTGCAAAGGCCTGATGTTCATGACCCTCTCCCTTGAAACGTTATCGATTCAATACCTTAAAGGGGCTTCTCCGAGCGCTGTTAGCACTCCCCTCAAGTGAGTGCCAGTGATATACGAACTGCCCCCGCCACTGTCAAGCGGGGTCCGCCAAAATAATCGCGCCGGACGCTTATTTTCGTGATTTTTTGGGAATTCGGGCCGCCGGCGCCCCTATTGGGCGGCGCGTTGGCCCCGGGCGTGCTCGGTCACGCCGCCGTAATGGTGGCCGAAGCGCTCGGCATCGGCGGGCCCCAGGCCGACCGAGAGGCGCACGCCCCCGTCGGCCGCCTCGGTGCGCTCGACGACCTCGCCGTGCTCGTACAGCCAGGCCATGGCGGCGCCGTCGGCCGGCCCGAGAGAGTAGTGATAAACCCGCCGGCCGGCCGCCAGCCGCCGGTCCATGGCCTGGAGAAGCGCATCGCTCCCCTCGCCGGTCAGGGCCGAGACCGCGGCGAGGTTCGGATTGCGCCCGGCGCGGGCGATGACCGCCTCGCGTTGGGCGGGTTCGAGCAGGTCGATCTTGTTGAGCGCTTCGATCGGCGCGCCGCTCTCCTCGGTCTCGAGCCCGAGATCGCGGAGCACGTCTTCCACGTCTTTTTTCTGGGCTTCGCTGTCGGCATGGGCGATGTCGCGGACATGGACGACGAGATCGGCGGAGAGCACCTCTTCCAGGGTCGCGCGGAAGGCGGCGACCAGGCCGGTGGGCAGGTCGGAGACGAAACCCACGGTGTCCGACAAGATGATCTTGCGGCCCGACGGCAATTGGACCCCCCGCATGGTGGGGTCCAGGGTGGCGAACAGGGTGTCGTCGGCCGGCACCTTGGCGTGGGTGAGAAGGTTGAACAGGGTGGATTTCCCGGCATTGGTGTAGCCCACCAAGGCGACCACCGAAACCGGCACCCGGCGGCGCGCGGCGCGGTGGAGCCCGCGGGTGCGCGCCACATTTTCGAGATCGGCCTTGATGCGGGCGATGCGGGTGTCGATCTGGCGCCGGTCGGCCTCGATCTGGGTCTCGCCGGGTCCGCCCAGGAAACCGAAGCCGCCGCGTTGGCGCTCGAGATGGGTCCAGGACCTGACCAGGCGCGAGCGTTGATAACTCAGCGCCGCCAGTTCCACCTGGAGGCTGCCCTCCCGGGTGCGGGCGCGGGCGCCGAAAATTTCCAGGATCAGGCCGGTGCGGTCGATCACCTTGCACCTCCAGGCAAGCTCCAGGTTGCGCTGCTGGATCGGCGTCAAGGTGCCGTCGACCACCACCACGTCGACCCTGCGATCCTCGAACTCGGCCTTGAGCGCCTCCACCGCGCCGGTGCCGAACAGGGTGGCGGCGCGGGGACGGGCGACCCGCGGGGCCTGGGCCAGAACCACCTCCAATTGAATGGCCTCGGCCAGGCCGCAAGCCTCCTCCAGCCGCGCCTGGGCATCCCGCCTGATGGAATTTCGGGTCCGCAAAATCGGCACCACCACGGCCGCGCGCCCCGAAAGGGGACCGCCGGGATCGTCAGCTCCCGGCGGCGCGCCGTTTGAACGGCGGTTTGGATTCGACTCAGAGGGCAAGACGCAGGCTTGGCATCTGCACGGGCTCAGGCCTCGACATCGGCCCCCGCCTCGGCGGTGTCGGACGCCTGGTCCCCATCGCCCTCCCAGAGCTGGACCGGAGTCGCCGGCATGACCGTGGAAATGGCGTGTTTGTAGACCAACTGAGAGTGATTATCGCGGCGCAACAGGACCGAGAAATTGTCGAACCAAGTGACAATGCCCTGGAGTTTTACGCCGTTTACTAGAAAGATCGTGACGGGGGTCTTGTTCTTGCGGATGTTGTTGAGAAACACATCCTGAAGATTCTGTGATTTGTCAGCAGCCATTTTATGATTCTTTCCATCAATTATGTTTGTGGTTTACCTGAATCAACCGGCGCGTGCGAAGACGCCGGAACTGTCATTTTTCCACCCTATTACCGTCCGGATATGGGAGCGAATCGATCCTGCACAAGCTTTTTCAACCCCTCCATACCCCGCACCCGGCATTGTGCGTCCACAAATTGGACGAGATTATGACGAATAAGTTCCGCTTCGGTGCCGTCGCGGAGAAAAAAGACCGGCGTCAAACCCGAATTCAACGCGCATTGGACATCGATGGCGCCATCGCCCACGAACCAGACGTCCGGTCCGGCACCGATGCCGCTGCCGTCCAGCGCCATTTCGACCGGCGCCGGGTCGGGTTTGTCGGAATTGGCGTCGGTGGCGCCGACGATCTTACCGAAAAAACCGTCCCAGCCGAGCCGCTCCGCCTCTTGGCGGAGATAGCCGCCCGCCTTATTGCTGACGACCCCGAGATAGAGCCCAAGTCCGGCCAGCCAGGACAATACCTCGGCGCTCCCCGCCAGGGGCTTGAGTTGGTCGAGATGGACCGCGGCGTAGCGGTCATAGAAGATTTTCCGCGCCTCGGTCCAGCGCGCGCCGAACATTTCTGGGAAACTGTCGCGCAGCGACTTGCGCACCCGGGACCGGGTTTCCTCGAGGCTCCAGGTGGGGTGGTCCATGGCCGCGAAGGTGGTGTTGAGGGCGTCGTGAATGGCCGGCCAAACGTCCACCAGGGTGTTGTCCCAATCGAAGATGATCGCCCGCGGCGGCGGCGGCCCGTTGCCGGCCTTCACCGGCGGTCTCCGCCGGCCGCCGCGTGGGCCGTGTAATCGGCCAGCAGCCTCAGGGAAAAGGGGCCGGGGACACCGCTGCCGATGGGGCTGCCGTCGATCCGGGTGATGGGCATCACGTAAGCCGTGGTTCCGGTCAGGAACGCCTCGGCCGCCGCCTTGGCCTCATCGACGCTGAAGGCACGCTCCTCGAAGGCCAGCTCGGCGCGGGCGGCCAGGGCGATCACGGCGCGGCGGGTGACCCCGTCGAGGATGGCGTGATCGGCCGGCCGGGTCACCAGCACGCCGTCTTGGCTGATGATCCAGGCATTGGCCGTGGCGCCCTCGGTGATCAGACCGTCTTCGTCCACCTGAAGGGCCTCGAAAGCTCCGGCTTCCTTCGCCTGCTGTTTGGCCAGCACGTTGGCCAGCAGGGAAACGGTCTTGATGTCGCACCGCTTCCAGCGGATATCGGGCACCGTGATGACGGCGCAGCCCTTTTCCACCAAGCCCGGTGCCGGCCCCGAGACCGCGCGCGCCATCATCACCAGGGACGGTTCCGCATCCGCCGGGAAGGCATGATCGCGGGCGGCCACGCCACGGGTGATCTGGAGATACAAGATGCCCGACCTCACGCGGTTGCGGCGCACGGTCTCGCGCATGACATGGGCGAGCGCCCTCTCCCCCATGGGCGCCTTCATGGACAACGCCGCCAGCGACCGGGCAAGCCGGTCCAAATGCGGCCGTTCGTCCACCAGGCGCCCTCCCTGCACCCCGATCACCTCGTAGACGCCGTCGGCGAACTGGAAGCCGCGGTCCTCGACATGGATGGCGGCCCGCCGGTGGGGCAGGTAACGGCCATTGACGTAGGCGATTCTTGACATCTTCGGCGATCGGTTGTGATTGGCAACGGGGCTTCGGGCGCGCCGGCCGATCAGAAGAATTCGAGGCTGACCGCGAACATGCGCTCGACCTGCTTGATGACATCGGTTTGGGCGAAAAGCACGACCCGATCATGGGCCCGCACCACGGTGTCGCCGCGCGGCATGATCACCTCGCCGTCGCGCACCAGGGCGCCGATGATCAGCCCCTGGGGAAGTTTGGCCTCACGCAAGGGCGCGCCCACCAGATCCGATGATTCCACGGCCTCGGCCTCCATGATCTCGCCGAAGCCCTCGTGGAGCGCGTAAGCGGCGCGGATGCGGCCGCGGCGGATATGCTGCAGGATCGTCGAAACCGTGATTGCCCGCGGCGATATCACGACATCGATTCCAAGGGTGGTGACCAGCGGCGAGTAGGTCGAATTGTTGATCAGGGCCATGGCCTTCTTGGTGCCGTAGCGCTTGGCCAGCAAGGAAGCGAGGATGTTGACCTCGTCCTCGTTGGTCACCGCCACCACCGCTTCCGCGGCCGACACATTCGCCTCTTCGAGAATTTCCGGATCGAGGGCATCGCCGTGGATGACCACCGTGTGATCCAGGGCATTGGCGGCGCGTTCGGCCTGCTCGCGGTTGAATTCGATGATCTTGGCCGAGACCCCGGGATGATTCTCTTCGATCTCGCGGGCGAGATAGGTGCCGATATTGCCGCCCCCCAGGATGATGACGCGGCGCGCTTCGGGTTCCTCGTGACCGAAGGCGGCCATGACCCGGGGGACATGCTTGGAATCGGCGATGAGATAGACCTCGTCGTCGGGCAATAGATGCTCGGTCGAATTGGGCACGAACCCCTTGCCGCCGCGCACGATCCCGACGATGGTGATGTTGAGATTGGGGAACAGCTCTTGCAGTTGGCCCAGCGGCGTGTCGACGATGGGACAATCATCGGCGCAGCGCACGCCCAGCAACTGTACCAGGCCGTCGGCCAGGGTAAGGCTGTCGAACGCGCCCGGCGCGTGAAGGCGCCGCGAAATGGCCCGCCCCACTTCGATCTCGGGCGAGATGATCACGTCGATGGGCATGTTGTCGCGGCTGAAAAGATCCGCCCACATGGGCTGGAGATAGCTCTGGTGGCGCACCCGCGCGATCTTGGTCGGCACTTCGAACAGCGAATGGGCGACCTGGCAGGCCACCATGTTGACTTCATCGGCATAGGTGACGGCGATGATCATATCGGTGTCGCCCGCCCCGGCGGCCTCGAGCACGTGGGGATGCGAGGCGAATCCTTCCATGGCTTTGACATCCATGGAATCGCCGATCTTCTTGATCTGCTCCGGCGACTGGTCGATGACCGTAACGTCGTTATTTTCGGTGACCAGGTGGCGAACAATGCTCGTCCCCACCTGACCGGCTCCGCAGACTATCACCTTCATGCCTACCGCCTATCCCCGACCTTTCGGTTGCGCCGCCATGGCCGTCAAAGTCGTCATGTGCCGGTTTTCTCGCGCTGGACGCTGTCCCTGCCGAGACCGAGCGTCTTGAGCTTGCGATGAAGGGCGGAGCGTTCCATGCCGACGAACTCGGCCGTCCGCGACACATTGCCGCCGAAGCGGTTGATCTGGGCGGTGAGGTATTCCCGTTCGAACATTTCCCGGGCCGCCCTGAGGTCGAGCCCCATCATGCGGCTACCGCTGTCGCCGCGCAGGACGGCGGGCCCCGCCGCACCGATCTCATGGGGCAAAGCATCGGCGTGGATCATGCCGTCCTCGTCCCGGGGCGCCATGATCAGGAGCCGTTCCACGACGTTGCGAAGCTGACGCACATTGCCCGGCCAATCGTGGGCCCTGAGCGCCGCCAGGACATCGTCGCCGATGACCCGTTCGGTGAGTCCCGAGGAACGGGCCGCGCGCTCCATGAAATGGTTCACCAGTTCGGCGATGTCTTCGCGCCGCTTATCGAGAGGCGGAATGGCAATGGGGACCACGGCCAACCGGTAATAGAGGTCTTCGCGGAAGCGGCCCAGGCCGATCTCTTCCTCGAGATCGCGGCTGGTTGCGGACATGACGCGGACGTCGACCTCGATGAGGCTGCTGCCCCCCACCCTTTCGAAGGTCTGCTCCTGCAGGACGCGAACGATCTTGCCCTGGGTCTCGAGCGGCATGTCGCCCACTTCATCGAGAAAAAGAGTCCCGTTATGGGCCGCTTCGAACAACCCGGTATGCCGCGGCCGGCCCGCGCCCTCGGTGCCGAACAGCTCTTCGGCCAGGCGGTCGGGATGCATCGAGGCGCAATTAATGGCGACGAAAGGCCCAAGGGCTCGGCCCGATTCGGCGTGAATCAGGCGGGCCGCGATCTCCTTCCCGACCCCGGCGGGACCGCAGATCAGCACCCGGCTGCTGGTCGGCGCAACCCGGCTGATCGCAGCGCGCACCTGGGATATGGCGGGAGAGCTTCCGACCATTTCGATTTCGCCGCCGGCGCGCTGCCTCAGGTCCAGATTTTCCCGCCGCAGCCGGGCGGTTTCTATGGCCTGTTCGGCAAGATGCAGCAGACGGTCGGTCTTGAATGGTTTTTCGATATAATCGTAGGCGCCGCGCTTGATGGCCGCCACCGCCGTCTCGATATTGCCGTGCCCGGAGATCATGATTGTGGGAATCCCCGGGTAGTCTTCGGTCAGGACATTGAGAATCCCCAGCCCGTCCAGTTCGCTGCCCTGGAGCCAGATATCCAGGATCACCAGGCTCGGCCGGCGCTGATCGATCTCCCGCAACGCCGCTTCCGAATCCCCGGCCTCGCGCGTCGAATAGCCCTCGTCCCTGAGCACGCCCGCGATCAACATGCGGATGTCCTCTTCGTCATCAACCACCAGAATATCGTGGGTCAATTCCGTCATTTTGCGCGTTCTTCAGGATTGTCGGTTTGCGATACCTTTGGCGCAACGCCGGGCACGCCATCGGCCTGGAATATGAGGCTCACCCGGGCGCCACCTTGGTCGGCGTCTTCCAAAACAAGCGTTCCCCCATGATCCTCCATGATCTTCAGCACGATGGCAAGGCCAAGCCCGGTCCCCTGGGTACGGGTCGTGACGTAAGGGTCGGTGATGTCCTGGTCATGGTCCTTGGGCAACCCCACGCCATCGTCGGTGACGGCGATCACGATGTGCTCTTTGTCGTGGCCCACCGCCACGGTGATATGGCCGAAGCCGTCCTGGCCATCCCCCGATTTTCCGGCCCCCGATTTTCCGGCCTCCGATTTTCCGGCGACCGACTTGCCGGCCCCCGACTTGCCGGCGATGGCGTCGGCGGCGTTCTGTAAAAGATTGGTCAAGGCCTGGCCGACTTGGCGATCGTCGCAAACCAGTTCCACCTTAACCTCGGGGAGGTCGAGGTGGTAGGTAATCGACGGATTGGCGCTGCGCTGCAGGAACACCGCGCGGCGCACCATATCGGCGACGTCGTGCCGGTCGAGGGTCGGTGACGGCATCTCCGCAAAGGCGGAAAATTCGTCGATCATGTTACCGATGTCGGCGACTTGGCGAATGATGGTATCGATGCAGGTCGAGAAGGTCTGGGGATCAGACTTTACCTCTTCGAGATAACGGCGCTTCAACCGCTCCGCCGCCAACTGGATCGGAGTCAGCGGGTTCTTGACCTCGTGGGCCAACCGGCGCGCGACGTCGGACCATGCCGCCTTACGCTGGGCGGCGATGAGTTCGGTGATGTCGTCGAAGGTCACCACGAAGCCGCGGTCTTGGTCTTGGTCTTGGTCTCTCTCCCCCTCCACCGCAAGCCGGACCTGCAGCGTCCGCGGCCTGCCCTGACGGAAAACCTGGATCTCCGACTCGACCGTCTGGGCCGGGCCGCGGCGCGCGCGCTCCAGCAATTCCCCCAGTTCCGGCACGAAATCGGTGATCGGGCGCCCCAGGTCGAGGGCCAGGTCGGTGGACAAAAGTTCCGATGCGGTCTGATTGGGGAATTTTATGCGCCCAAGGTGATCGAGGCCGATCACGCCCGCCGAAACGCCCGAGAGGACCGCCTCGATGAAGCGCCGCCGGGTATCGATCTGGGCGTTGGCTTCGACAAGTTCCGCGCGCTGGCTTTCCAATTGGCTGGTCATGCGGTTGAAGGCGATGCTCAAGGAACCCAGTTCGTCGGTGCCCTCCTCCTCCACCCGCGCCGTCAAATCGCCGGCACGGACCCTTTCGGTGGCCGCCACCAGGCCGGCGATAGGCATCGCCAGCTTATTGGCGAAGTTGAGCCCTACCCAGACCGCGACGAACAGGAGCAATAGGGCCACCACCACGAAAATCAACGCAAAAAGGGTCTCCAGGTCGGAACGCACCCGTTCGAGGGACTGATACGCGCTGACCGCCGACCGCGTCTTTTGGACGTGCTCCAGGACCTTGGCATCGACGAAGCGGCCGACCATCAAGAAGGCATCGACGAACCGTTCCAGCCGGATCAGCGCCCGGATTCGATCGTCATCGTCTGAGGAAAGATAGACGATGCCGCCTTGGCGCGCGCGTTCCATGGCTTCCAGGGGCGTTCGTTCGAAAGCGAGAGAGAAGCTCAGGCGCGAACGCCCGAAGACCCGTCCGGAGCCGTCGAACACGATCGCTTCGGAAAGCCCGCGCAGTTCGGTATGAACCTCCACGACGCGGGAAAATGCGCGGCGGTTGTTGATCAGCGCCGGCCCCTGCTGGTTGAGATCGCTGGCCATGCCGATGATGTCGCCGGTGATATTGCGGCGGTGTTCCTTGAGGTAGGAATCGGCGACCGCCTGGGATTGGGTGAGCGCGGTGCGGACCGTGTCGCTGAACCAGTTCTGCACCCCGAAATTGAAAACCAGCGCCGAAAAAAGCGCGACGATGACGGCCGGGGTCAGGGCCACCAGGGAAAACAGCACCACGAGACGGATGTGCAGCCGCGACCCCGCCGACCCGCGACGCCGTTCCAGCCAGACCTGGACCATGCGCCGGACCACCAGGACTCCCAAAGCCAGCAACAAAATGAGATCGAGATAAAGCAGGCCGACCACGAGGTCCGTCGCCCTCGGCACGTCGCCCGATGGTTGGGTGAAGGCGACATAAGTCGCCACGCCCGAGAGCGCCGAACAAACCGCCAGCCCCACGGCGAGCTTGCCCGCCAAGCCCACGCGGGTCGCCCAACGCACGAACTCGCCGATGGTCCAGGAAGCGGTCTTGGCTGTGTTCTCTGTCATCCGAACATCAAGCCGCGGTGGGCGCGGCAGGCACCGGGGGCGGCCCCACGCCGGACGCTTGACATTGTCATTTTACGCCCCGAACGACCTGGATGTCCAACTCACGCAGTTTCTTGCGCAAGGTGTTGCGATTGAGGCCGAGCAATTCCGAGGCCTTGATCTGATTGCCCCTGGTCGCCCCCAGGCACACGGTCAGGAGCGGACGTTCCACCTCCCGGATGATCCTCTCGTACAGACCCGGTGGCGGCAAACCGTCCTTATGAGCGGAAAAATAGTCCCGCAAGTGGCGTTCCACGGCGGACCCCAGGTTTTCGCTGTCGCGCTCCTCGCCGGTTCCGGCCAGGGCCGGCACCTCGGAAAGCTCCGCCTCGATGACGTCGGCGCCGATCACCTCCTGGGAGTAAAGGGCGGCGAGCCGGCGCACCAGGTTTTCCAGTTCCCGAACGTTGCCCGGCCAGCGGTAGGCGCGCAGGCGTTCCATGGCCATCTCGTCCAACCGCTTGGCGGGCAAGCCTTCCTTTTCGGCCTGGGTCAGGAAGTGGCGCACCAGGGTGGGCACGTCTTCCGTCCGTTCGCGCAGCGGCGGCAGGCGGATGGGCACCACGTTGAGGCGGTAGAACAGGTCTTCGCGGAACAATCCCTGGGCCACCAAGCGACGAAGATTATGATGGGTGGCGGCAACGATCCGGACATTGGTGCGGATCGGCGTGCGCCCGCCGACGGTGGTATACTCGCTTTCCTGGAGGACCCGGAGCAAACGGGTCTGGGCTTCCACCGGCATATCGCCGATCTCGTCGAGAAACAGGGTTCCTCCTTCGGCCTGCTCGAAGCGTCCCATGTGACGCTGGGTGGCGCCGGTGAAGGCGCCGCGCTCATGGCCGAACAGCTCGCTTTCGATCAAATCCCTCGGGATCGCCGCCATATTGATGGCGACGAAGGGGCCGGTGCGGCGCGGCCCGTAATCATGCAGCGCCTTGGCCACCAATTCCTTTCCGGTCCCCGATTCGCCGCTGATGATCACCGTCAGGTCGGTCGAGATCAGCCGGGCCAACGTCCGGTAAATCTCCTGCATGGCCGGGGAACTGCCGATCAACGGCAATTGTTCTTCATCGGCGTCCTTGTCGTCGCGCCGTTCGACCCGGGCGGCCGGCTGGGAAAGCGCCTTCTTCACCGCCCCGACCAACTCGACCAGGTCGAAGGGCTTGGGGAGGTATTCGAAAGCGCCCCGCTGGGCCGCCTTGACCGCCGTCAACAAGGTGTTTTGCGCGCTCATCACAATGACCCGGAGGTTGGGCCGGAGCTTGCGAATCCGCGGCAGCAGATCGAGCCCGTTCTCATCGGGCAAGATCACGTCGGTGATCACCACATCGCCTTCGCCGTCCTCGATCCATTTCCACAGCGTCGCGGCATTGGACGTCGCCCGCACCGCAAACCCGTTCCGTGTCAAGGCCTGGGTTACCACCATACGGATGGCCTTATCATCGTCGGCCAAAAGAACCGTGCTCTCCGCCATTAGGCGACCTCCGTTTCCCGGTAAGCCGGGAGATAGACCCGGAACACGGTGCATCCCGGTTCGCTGGTGAATTCGATCATGCCGCCATGATCGCCAATGATCTTCGCCACCAAGGCAAGCCCCAAACCGGTTCCACTCGCCTTGGTGGTGACGAAAGGATCGAACAGATGGGCCTGGATATCTTCGGCGATACCCTCGCCGTTATCGATCACCGCGATCACCAAGGGCAACTGGGTCCGCGTGTCGGATCCGGGACGGGCGACACGGAGGCCGTGCTGGTAACCGGTGGTGATGGTAATTTCCCCGCCCCGGTCGGCCACCGCCTCGGCCGCGTTCTTGACCAGATTGAGAAACACCTGGATCAACTGGTCGCGGTCGCCCGCCACCGGCGGCAGCGAAGGGTCATAGCGTTCCTGAATCCGCACGGAGCGGGCGAAGCCGTTCTCGGCCAGCTTGCGCACATGTTCGAGCACCTGGTGGATGTTGACCTCCCCCTGGTTGATCAAGGGCTGTTCGGAAAATGCGTCCATGGAGTCCAGCAAGGCGCAGATGCGATCGGTCTCATCGCAAATCAGGTGGGTGAGCTTGCGGTCTTCGTCGTCGGCACCCTGTTCGAGCAACTGCGCCGCGCCGCGGATGCCGGACAGCGGATTCTTCACTTCATGGGCCAACACCGCGGCCATGCCGGTGAGGGAACGGACGGCGCTGCGGCTGTTCAGCTCGCCGGTCATCTTGGAGGTGATGGTGCGGTCGTGAAGCGAAACCACCACCGAACCGGGTTCGTCGTTGATGGGCGCCACCGCGATGGTCACCAGGCGGGCCCCGGTGCGCTGCGTTTGCAGGGTCACCCCATATTCCGAAAGGCTGCTTCCGGACTTTCTCACTTGGCCGATCATCGCGAACAGCGGCCCATCGGTGGGCACCAGATCGGCAAGATTGCGTGCCACCAGCCACGACTGGCTGGCGTCGAAAAATAGTTCGGTGGCCTGATTGACGTATTCAACGGTACCATCGCTGCCCACCACGAGCACCGGATCTGACAGTGAATTCAGCACCGCTTCGAAGCGCGCCTCGGGGCCATCGCCGGGCGGCTGCCGCGCTGCCGCGCCGGGGCCCCTCATGCCGCGGCCTCCTCCACCTGTCCCCCGGCGCTGGGTCCGCATACTTGATCGGCGGCGTGATCGAAGAACGCCGCCAGCGCCACCCGGACCGCCGCCGGGTGCTCCAGGCGAAACAACGTCGCGCGGAACCTGGCGCCGCCCGGCAAGCCCTGCACGTACCACCCAAGGTGCTTGCGGGCGTGGCGAATGCCGCGGATCACGCCATGATAGGAAAGAATGTCTTCGAAATGACGGAGCGCAAGGCGCCCGCGCGCGGCAATGCCGGGGTCGGGCAAGCGGATCCCGTCTTTCAGGAAGCGCGCGACCTGGGCCGGGAACCACGGCCGGCCGCAAGCGCCGCGGCCGATCATGACGCCGTCGGCGCCGGACCGCGAAAGCGCCTTGGCGGCATCGTCCAAATCGGTGATGTCGCCATTGACGATGACCGGAAGGGACACCGCCGCCTTGACCCGGGCCACGGCGCGCCAATCGGCCTGCCCGGCATAGAACTGGCACCGCGTGCGGCCATGGACGGTGATCATGCGCACCCCCGAATCCTCGGCGATGCGCGCGATGCGCGGCGCGTTCAGGCTGGAATCGTCCCAACCCAGGCGGATTTTCAGGGTCACCGGCAAATCAACCGCCCTGACGGCGGTTTGCAAGATGCGGCCGACCAGAATCTCGTCGCGCATCAACGCGGAACCGGCCTGCTTATTGACGATTTTCTTCACCGGACACCCCATGTTGATGTCGATGATCGCCGCCCCCCTGTCGGCATTGAGGCGCGCCGCCTCGGCGACGATTTCCGGTTCGCAGCCGGCGAGTTGCACCGCCATGGGGAATTCCTCGGCCTCGGTCCGGCCGAGCTTGATCGACTGGGCGGTCTTGCGGACCATGGCCTGGCTGGCGATCATCTCGGAGACCACCAACCCCGCCCCCAGGCGCTTGACCATGCGCCGGAACGGCAGGTCGGTCACGCCGGACATGGGTGCCAGCAGCACGGGATCTGTCACGGCCACCGGGCCGATTTGTATGGTCATAATTTGTGCAATTTCCAAATCTGGCTACTAGATGGGCACACTATCCCCGGCCCGGCCCAAAAACAAGGCATTGGCGGGAATTGAGGGCCGCCCGCCCGCCGGGTTAAGGCAAGATCACATCGGTCACCAGCTTGACCCCGGGGTAACCGAGGGTCAGCAGCAGATAGGCAAGCAACAAATAGCGCGCCGCCCGGCGCCCGGCCATGCCGCTCGCCCGGTGGACGATCAGCAGTCCGGCGATCACCGTGAAGGAGAGGATCGAAAGCAGGGTCTTGTGGTTGAAAACGAGGATGACCCCGCGGTCGAGAAACTCGATCACCATGCCCGACAGAAGCCCCAGGCCCAGCACCAATGTGGACGCGGCGAGAAGACGGAGCTGCAGCGTCTCGCCCTCGGACACCGAGGGCAGGATCGCCGTCAGGCGCGTCGGCCGCCGCGCTTTCAAGGCCCGCTCCTGGAGGAAAACGCCCAAAGCGGCCGTCGCCGCCAAGGTCATCAGCGCATAGGTCGTCACCGAAATCCCGATATGCAGGTTGAGCCAGGGCCCGGCGAGGCTCGCCGGCGCCGGGCGCGCCGGTGCCTGGGCCCAGAAGGTGGCGATGGAGCCGAGAACCACGATATAGGGGCCGAACACCACGAGCAGCCGGGCGAACGCGCCGCTTGCCGCGGAAATCGACACGAACAAGACCAGGGAGAGGGAAATGGTGATCCATAGGCTGGCCGCGATGCCGGTCTGCCAAGCCGACGCGAAGAGCACCCAGGTCCAGGCCATGGCGCCCGCCGCCGCCGCCGCCAATACCCCCCAGAAAACAACGTCGCGGACATCGGGTTCGGGACCGGGCCCCCGGCGGTAGAGCAGCAGCGCCGAGGGCACCAGCGCGGCGAGGGCCGCCAAATTGAAGACGAACGGGTTCATGGCGGCCGGACTATATCACCGATCACCTTTGCGGGTGCCGTGGCTTATGCCTCGGCCTGGAAATTCAGGCCCCCAACCGCACGGAAACCGTGGACTTCCCCCGCCGGCCTTTGGGCGGGAAATAACACCGGGGCAAGTGACCCAATGCCCCGCGCAGAGCGTTTTATTTATTCCGCCAAACGTCTTACTATGATAGATGCCCTCGTCTCATCGGAGTACCGCCATGTCTTCACTGCACATCGCTAAAATGCCACCTATCCGGAAACTCGCCACCTTGGCCGCCATCGCCATCACCAGCCTTGGTCTCATCGCCTGCGCCGAGAACCAGGGTCCCAAGGAAAGGGGCGGCACCGTGATCGGCGCCATCGCCGGCGGGTTGCTGGGCTCGACCATCGGCAAGGGATCGGGCAAGGTCATCGCCGTCGGCATCGGCGCCGTGCTCGGCGGGTTGGTCGGTTCCGAGATCGGCAAGTCGCTCGACCGGGCCGACCAGGCCTATATGAGCCGCACCACTCAGCAGTCCCTGGAATCCCAGCGAACGGGACAGGCCTCGACTTGGCGGAACCCCGACAACCGGCATTCCGGCACCGTGACCCCGACCCGCACCTATCGACGAGAGAGCGGCGAGCACTGCCGGGAATTCCAACAGACCGTGACCATCGACGGACGGACCGAACGGGCCCATGGCACGGCCTGCCGCCAGTCCGACGGAAGCTGGAAAATCATGAATTAGCCGACCCGCGGTTCGCGGTTGGTTGGCCAGGCGCCCCTGGCGCCGGCCGAGAGTCCTGATCGGGCCCGGCCCAGGCGCCATCGCGCTTGGCAGGCGGGGGAAGCGCGGCTACCCTCGCTCTCCATGGATGGGGAATCAACATGGCCGGCTGCGTCGCCCTGATCGTCGCCGCGGGCCGCGGCGCGCGGCTCGGGGCGGAGGGTACTGAGGGCGCACCATCGCCCAAGCAATACACGCTTCTTTGCGGCCGGCCCATGCTGAGCCATGCGGTGGCGGCGTTCCTAGACTCCGACGCCGTAGCCGCCGTGCGCGTGGTGATCCATGCGGACGACCGCGCGCGCTACGACGACGCGGTCGGCCATCTAAGCCTTTTGGAGCCGGTCCAGGGCGGCGCGAGCCGCCAGGATTCGGTGCGGGCGGGGCTTGAAAGCCTGGCCGGGGAGGGCTTCGATTCCGTGCTCATTCACGATGCCGCCCGGCCCTTGGTGGACGCCGCGCTGATCGCCCGGACGCTCGAAGCGCTGGCCGCCCACCCCGGCGCCGTCCCGGCCCTGGCCGTGACCGACAGCCTCAAACGCGGCGCCGGCGGCATCATCCTCGAGGCGGTCGAGCGAACCGAATTATGGCGGGCGCAGACGCCCCAGGGGTTTTCCTTCACCACCATCCTCGAGGCCCACCGCCAGGCGGCGGCCCTTGGCACCGGCGGCCATACCGACGACGCCGCCATCGCCGCCGCCGCCGGGATCGAGGTGGCCCTGGTGCCGGGCGCGGAAGACAACTTCAAGATCACCACCAGGGAAGATCTCGCCCGTGCCGAACGGCTGCTCGCGGGAGCCGGCGAAACCCGTACCGGACAGGGTTTCGACGTCCATGCCTTCGGCGCCGAAGGCAGCGGCCCGGTGCGGCTGTGCGGCGTCGATGTCCCCCACGGCCGCGGCCTCGAGGGTCATTCCGATGCCGACGCGGGGCTTCACGCCGCCACCGACGCCGTGCTCGGCGCCCTGGCCGAAGGCGACATCGGCAGCCATTTCCCGGCCACTGACGAGGCCTGGAAAGACGCCGATTCCGCCACCTTCCTCGGCCACGCCTTGGGCCTGCTCAAGGCCAGGGGCGGGACCCTCGTCCATCTCGACGTCACCATCATTTGCGAACACCCCAAGATCGCCCCCCACCGCGCGCCCATGCGCGCGGCCATGGCCGCCATCCTCGGCATCACTATCGATCGCATCAGCGTCAAGGCGACGACCACCGAAGGACTGGGCGCGCTGGGCCGCGGCGATGGCATAGCGGCCCAGGCCGTCGCCACCATATGCCTGCCCCCCATTCGCCCGGCCCCCATTCGCCCGGAAAAACCGGCCCCATGAGCGGCGCCCCAGATTCCCCCGGTGCCCCGGCCTCTCATTCCCCGGGCCTTCCCCCCGGCCTTTCGTTCTGGAGCCCCGCCGCCCTGATCGGCACCTGGTTCGGAACCGGGTTGCTGCCCAAGGCACCGGGGACTTGGGGATCGCTGGCGGCGCTGCCCATCGCCTGGATGCTGGGCGCGCGCTTCGGGCCCGCCGCCGTGATCCTGGCCGCCGCCGTGCTTTTCGTCCTCGGCCTATGGGCGGTCAAGGCCTATCTCGCCCAAACGCCCGACCGGGACCCCGGCGCCATCGTCATCGATGAAGTGGCGGGCCAGATGCTGGCGGTGGCCCCCGCCGGGCTCGACCCGCTGGCCTTCGGGCTCGGATTCATCGCCTTCCGGTTCTTCGATATCCTCAAGCCCTGGCCCATCAAGGCCCTGGAGCGCGGCCTCGGCGGGGCGCTTGGCGTGATGGCCGACGACATCGCCGCCGCCCTTTATGCGGCCGCCGTTTTGGCCCTGTATTTCATCCTGACGGGACGGCCCCATGACCTTTTCTAGATCATCTCTGGAATTGGCCCACGCCGTCATCGAAGCCGCCCGGCACAAGCGCCTGACCCTGACCACGGCGGAATCCTGCACCGGCGGGCTGATCGCCGCCTGCCTCACCGAGGTGGCGGGCGCCTCATTGGTCTTCATGCGCGGCTTCGTGACCTACGCCAATGAGGCCAAGACCGATCTTCTGGGCGTGCCCGAGGACATGATCGCCGAGATGGGCGCCGTCAGTGAAGAGGTCGCCCGGGCCATGGCCCAGGGCGCCATGGAGCGCGCAGGCGCCGATATCGCGGTGTCCGCCACCGGCATCGCCGGGCCCGGCGGCGGCACGCCTGGCAAACCCGTGGGCCTGGTGCACATGGCGGCGGCCAGGCGCGGCGGCGCGACGATCCATCAGGAAAGCCGCTTCGCGGGCGACCGCCGGGCGGTGCGGGACCAGGCGTTGGACGCCGCCCTTGCGCTTCTGCTGCGACAGGCCGAAACTGCGCCGGCCCGCGATTGAGGGCGCCCAACCCGTCCCACGAACATGCCTCGCGGACCCTCTTCCATGCCTCCCATATCCGACCCCACGCTTCCCTATCGCATCACCGTGCGCAATTTCATCGGCATCACCCTGATGGCCGGCCTGATCTTCCTCATCGGCGGCGTCATCCTGGTCAAGCTGGACCCCACCATCTTCACCGAAGAGCGCGCGGTGCTGGACAAGCTGTTGTGGTTTTCGCTGCTGGCGACGGCCGGGGTGCTGGCCTCCACCGGTTACGTGCTGGCCTCGCGCACCACCATGGGATGGGCGATCATCGGCCTGACGCGCCCCGAGGCGCGCTGGATCCTCATCGCCGTGGCGACGGCGGCGGCGCTGTTCTTCGCCGGCGAGCGGCTGGATTCGCTGATGGGCCTGGGCATCATCGAGAGCTCCCGGGCCAGTTACGCGGCCACCTTGGAAACCCAGGTCGGGCTGCTCGGGCTCATGGTGGTGCTCGCCGTCATCCTGCCGATCTCGCTGGAGATCTATTTCCGGGGCGTGCTGTTCAACTTCCTGCGCGGCCTGGTGGGGCTGGAAGCCGCCATCGGCCTATCGGCCCTGGTCTACGCCCTGTTGTTTTTCAACCCGGAAGTTCCCGTCTACATGGCCTATGGCGTGGTTCACGGGGCCGCGTTCGCGGTACTATTCGTCCGCTCGGGATCGCTCTGGACGGCAATCGCCGCCCACGCCACCCTGGCGGCGCTGACCGTCGCCAAGGTCGCCTGGGCCTGATTCCGGGCCGGGCACCACCGCGCCCGGAGTTTCGGCTATCCTCATTGTCAATTCGGGAGGCGAGACATGAAAACACGCGCGGCCGTCGCCATGGCGGCGGGACGTCCCTTGGAGGTCACCGAAATCGACCTCGAGGGCCCGAAAGCGGGCGAAGTGTTGGTCGAGATCAAGGCCACGGGCATCTGCCACACCGACGCCTTCACACTATCGGGCGCCGACCCGGAAGGGCTGTTCCCGGCCATCTTAGGCCATGAAGGCGCGGGCGTGGTGGTCGAGACCGGCCCCGGGGTAACGAGTGTCGCGCCCGGCGATCACGTGATCCCGCTGTATACCCCGGAATGCGGGGAATGCGAATTCTGCCGCAACCCCAAGACCAACCTGTGCCAGGCCATCCGCGAGACCCAAGGCGCCGGGATCATGCCCGACGGCACCTCGCGCTTCTCGCTTAACGGCGCGCCGCTCTATCACTACATGGGGACCTCGACCTTCTCCAACTTCACGGTGCTGCCGGAAATCGCCGTCGCCAAGATCCGCGCCGACGCGCCCTTCGACAAGGTTTGCTATATCGGCTGCGGCGTCACCACCGGCATCGGCGCGGTGATCAACACCGCCAAGGTCGAGCCCGGCTCCAACTGCGTGGTCTTCGGCCTCGGCGGCATCGGCCTCAACGTCATCCAGGGGCTGCGCCTGGCCGACGCGGCGATGATCGTCGGCGTCGACACGAATCCGGCGAAGAAGGCCTTCGGCGAACGCTTCGGCATGACCCATTTCGTCGACCCGGCCGAGGCCGGGGACGACCTCGTGGCTTACCTGGTGGACCTCACCAATGGGGGGGCGGACTATTCTTTCGAATGCATCGGCGACACCGAGGTGATGCGCCAGGCGCTCGAATGCTGCCACAAGGGCTGGGGCGAATCGATCATCATCGGCGTCGCCGGCGCGGGCCAGGAAATCTCCACCCGCCCGTTCCAGCTGGTGACCGGCCGGGTGTGGCGCGGCACCGCCTTCGGCGGCGCCCGGGGCCGCACCGACGTGCCCAAGATGGTGGACTGGTACATGGAGGGCAAGATCGAGATCGACCCCATGATCACCCACACGCTCACCCTGGACGAGATCAACAAGGGCTTCGACTTGATGCACCAAGGCGCATCCATCCGCGCCGTGGTGAGCTACTGAGGGCCGCGTTCAATCGGCCTCGGCACCCGCCCCATACAACACGTCGGCGCGGGTCTCGAAGGCGTCCACCATGTGCGTCACCACGTGGTCGAAGACCGTGCCTATCAGGGCGTCGAGAACCCGGGAGTGGAAATTGAATTCCACCAGGAAATCGATCTCGGTGCCACTATCAACGGGGTGGAACACCCAGTGGTTGGCCATCTCGCGCATGGGGCCGCGGATGTATTCGACGTCGATGCGGGGCGGCGCCCTATCCTTATCCTCCCCGGCCTTCGCCTCGGCGCCCTCGCCCTCGCCCTCCATGGCCCCGGCACTATCCCAGGCACCGCCGCCGCTCAGCGTCACCCTGGAATGGAAGGTTTCCCGGAACAGCCCCTTGCCCACCACCACGTCGGCCAGCAGCACGCCGTTCTCGCGGCCGGTCACCCGCGCGGCCAGGCACCAGGGCAGGAATTCAGGGTAGCGCCCGATATCGGCGACCAGGTCGAACATCTGCTTGGGGCTATAGGGCAGGCTGCGGGTTTCCGCGTGGCGGTGCATGGGCGGGTGCGGCCTATTGGGCGTCGAGGCGGTCGCCGCGAGCGGCGCCCAGACGGTCCTCGCGGGCGGCGCCGAGGCGGTCCTCGCGGGCGGCCCGCAGGCGGGCGAAATCGTCGCCCGCGAAATAAGACGAGCGCGTCAGCGGCGAGGCCGAAACCAGGAGGAACCCCTTGCCGTAGGCCATCTTCTCCAGGCCGGCGAATTCGTCCGGCGTCACGAAGCGCGCCACGGTTGCATGGCGCGGGGTCGGTTGCAGGTACTGGCCGATGGTCAGGAAATCGACATTGGCGGCGCGCAGGTCGTCCATCACCTGGTGGACTTCCCGGAGCTCCTCGCCGAGACCCACCATGAGCCCCGACTTGGTGAACATGGCCTCGTCCAGTTCCTTGACCCGGTCCAACAGCCTGAGCGAATGGAAATAGCGCGCGCCGGGGCGGATCGTCGGGTAGAGCCGAGGCACGGTTTCCAGGTTGTGGTTGAAGACGTCGGGGCCGGCGCGGGCGACCGCTTCCATGGCGCCGGGCTTGCGCAGGAAGTCCGGCGTCAACACCTCGATGGTGGTGCCCGGCGCGCGAGCGCGGATGGCGGCGATGCATTTCACGAACTGGTCCGCGCCGCCGTCGGCCAAATCGTCGCGGTCCACCGAGGTGATCACCACGTGGGAGAGGCCGAGTTCGGCCACGGCGGTGGCCAGGTGCCCCGGTTCCCGCGGGTCCACCGTATTGGGCTTGCCGGTCTTGACGTTGCAGAACGCGCAGGCCCGGGTGCAGGTATCGCCCAGGATCATCACCGTGGCATGGCCCTTGGCCCAGCACTGGCCGATATTGGGGCAGGCCGCTTCCTCGCACACGGTGTTGAGCGACAAGTCCCGCATCAGCTTGCGGGTGGCAAAATATTCCGGCGAAGTCGGCGCCTTGACCCGGATCCAATCGGGCTTGGGCAGCCTCGGCGCCTTATCGCCCTTGATGTTCTCTACCTTGGCCATGATCCGATCACATGTGAATCACCCGGCCGAAGGCGGCGAGGGTCGATTCGTGCATCATTTCCGACAGCGTCGGATGGGGGAAAACGGTTCGCATCAACTCGGCCTCGGTGGTCTCCAGCGTCCGGGCGAGGGCAAAGCCCTGGATCAGTTCCGTCACCTCGGCGCCGATCAGATGCGCCCCCAGAAGCGCGCCGGTGTTCTCGTCGAACACGGTCTTGACCAGGCCCTCGGCCTCGCCGAGTGCAATCGCCTTGCCGTTGGCCATGAAGGGAAAGCGCCCGACTTTCACCGCATGGCCCTGTTCCTTGGCCTGGGCCTCGGTCAGGCCGACGCTGGCCACCTGGGGCCGGCAATAGGTGCAAGCGGGGACATTGCCGGCATCCAGCGCATGGGCGCCTTCGCGCCCCGCCAGGTGCTCGACGCAGGCGACGCCCTGGTGGCTCGCCTTATGGGCCAGCCAGGGCGGGCCGGCCACGTCACCGATGGCGTAGACGCCGTGCTCGCCGGTCTCGCCCCATTTGCCGATGGTGATATGGCCGCCTGCCACCTTCACCCCGGTGCCCTCGAGGCCGAGATTTTCCACATTGCCGGTGATGCCGATGGCCAGGATGACGCGGTCGAAGACGAGGGTTTCCGCCTTGCCATTGCCGGCCGGGGCGATCTTGGCGGTGACCTTGCCGCGCGCGGCCTTGAGGCTGTCCACCTTGGCCGATGTCATCAGTTTCATGCCCTGGGATTCGAACGCCTTGGCGGCGAAGGCGGAGATATCGGCATCCTCGACGGGCAGGATGCGGTCGAGCACTTCCACCACCGTGACGGCGGCGCCGAGATCGGAATAGAAGCTGGCGAATTCCATGCCGATGGCGCCGGAGCCCACCACCAGGAGCTTAGATGGCATGGTTTCGGGCACCATGGCGTCCTTGTAGGTCACGATGGTCTTGCCGTTGGGCTCCAGACCGGGAAGCGTGCGCGCCCGGGCGCCGGTGGCCAGGATCACGTGCTTGGCGGTGAGCCCGTCCAGGGCCTTGCGCTCGGCGCCGGTGACGGCAAGTTTACGCAAGCCGCCGGCCGCCATGCCGTCGAGCCGGGCCTCGCCGTCGATGACGGTGATCTTGTTTTTCTTCATCAAGCCCGAGACGCCCTTGGTGAGCCGCGCCGCTACCGCGCGCGACCGGGCCACCACCTTCTTCAGGTCGATGCCGGTGAGTTCCGCCTTGAGGCCGAATTCATCGGCGCGGCGGATCAGATGCGCGACCTCGGCGGTGCGCAACAGCGCCTTGGTGGGGATGCAGCCCCAGTTGAGGCAGATGCCGCCGAGATGCTCGCGCTCGACCAGCGCGGTCTCGAGGCCGAGCTGGGCGGCGCGGATGGCGGCCACGTAGCCGCCGGGCCCGCCGCCGACGACGATCAGATCAAAATTCGTTTCAGCCACGTTGCTCTCCCGCGCCCTAGAGGATAAGCCGTACCGGATGCTCGACCAAGCCCTTGAAGGCGGCCAGGAATCGCGCGCCGACGGCGCCGTCCACGGCCCGGTGATCGCAGCTCAGGGTGCAGGTCATCAGCATCGCCGTGCAGATTTCACCATCCCGCCCATTCCCGTCGGCGCGCTTTCGCACGACCACGCGCTCTTCACCGGCGCCGATGGCCAGGATGCAGGCCTGGGGCGGATTGATGACGGCGGCGAACTCACGCACCCCCATCATGCCCATGTTGGAAATTGTGAAGGTCCCGCCCTGGTATTCCTCCGGGGCCAGCTTGCCGTCGCGCGCGCGCGCGGCGAGCTCCTTGACCTCCGCCGATATTGCGGCGATCCCCTTCTTTTCCGCCGACCGCACGATGGGCGTGATCAGCCCGCCATCGGTCGCCACCGCCACCGACACATCGGCCGCCCCATAGAGGATCATGGCCTCGTCGCTCCACGACGCATTGGCGGCGGGCACTTCTTGCAAAGCTAGGGCCACGGCGCGGATGATGAAATCGTTGAGGGAAATGCGCAACGCCTCGTCGCTGGCGTTGATCTCGCGCCGGAGGTCGACCAAGGCGTCGATCCCGCAATCCACGGTGACGTAGTAATGCGGCACGTTCTGTTTCGATTCGGTGAGCCGCCGGGCGATCACCTTGCGCATGGTGGAATGGGGCTCGGCCCGTGCCGCCGCGGCCGGAAAACTCTGGCCCAGGCCGGCGAAAATGCCGCCGCCGCCCAAGGCGCCGCCCGACGCCATGGCGGCGTCAATGTCGGCCTTGACGATGCGCCCATGAGGACCGCTGCCGGTGACCCGCGCGAGATCGATCCCTTCCGCCTTGGCCATGCGCCGGGCCAGGGGCGAGGCGACCACACGGACGCCGGGCGTGCGGGCCGGGGCTGGCTTGGGAGCCCTTGGCGTGGTTGCAGGCGCGGGCGCTTGAGCCATGGGCGCCGGTGTTGGCCCGGCGGGCCCAGGCGCAGGTGCGGCGGCTGCGGGAGCCGGGGCCGGCTTTGGCGCGGCCTTGGCTTCGGCCAGGGCGGCCTTGACGGCGGCGTCCAGGGCGGATTTGTCCTCGCCATCGGCAACGATCACGGCGATGGGGGTATTGACGGCGATGGCATCATCGCCGGCTTCGGTCAGGATTTTGCCCAGAATCCCCTCGTCGGTGGCTTCCACCTCCATGATCGCCTTGTCGGTCTCGATCTCGGCCAAGAGATCGCCGGAGCGCACCGCCTCGCCTTCCTTCTTCAGCCACTGGGCGATCTTGCCCTCGGTCATGGTCGGCGACAACGCCGGCATTCTAATGGTGACGGGCATTATCGAACCCCCTCAGTCGCGGTAGGTGACGGCACGGACGCCGGCCACCACGTCTTCCACCTTGGGCAGGGCCAGGGCTTCGAGATTGGCGGCGTAGGGAAGCGGCACGTCGGCGGCCGAGACCCGGTGAAGCGGCGCGTCAAGATCATCGAACGAGGCTTCCATGATCACCGCCGCGATTTCGGCGTTGATCCCGGCATAGGGCCAGCCTTCCTCCACGGCGACGATGCGGTTGGTCTTGGCCACCGAGGCGGCGATGGTCTCCCGGTCGAGCGGCCGCAGGGTGCGCAAGTCGATCACCTCCGCGTCGATCCCCTCGCCCGCCAACTGCTCCGCCGCTTGCAGGGCGAGCTCAACCATGCGTGAAAAGGCGACGATGGTGACGTCGCTACCGCCGCGCACCACCCGGGCCTTGCCGATGGGGACGACGAATTCGGGGTCCACGGGAACGTCGTCGCGGCGCCCGTAGAGAATTTCATGTTCCAGGAAAATGATCGGGTTGGGGTCGCGGATCGCCGCTTTCAAAAGCCCCTTGGCGTCGTCGGCGGCAAAGGGTGCGACCACCTTGAGGCCGGGGATATGCGCGAACCAGCTGGCGTAACATTGGGAATGCTGGGCCCCCACCCGCGCCGCCGCGCCGTTGGCGCCGCGGAACACCACCGGACAGGTCATCTGGCCCCCCGACATGTAGCGCGTCTTGGCGGCTGAGTTGATGATTTGGTCCATGGCCTGCATGGAGAAATTGAAGGTCATGAATTCGACGATGGGTTTCAGCCCGCCGAAGGCGGCGCCGATTCCAAGCCCGGTGAATCCCTGTTCGGTGATCGGTGTATCGACCACCCGCAGGGGCCCGAACTCCTCCAGCAAGCCCTGGCTCACCTTATAGGCGCCCTGGTATTCGGCGACTTCCTCGCCCATCAGGAAGACGTCGGGATCGCGGCGCATTTCCTCGGCCATGGCCTCGCCCAAGGCCTCGCGCACGGTGATCGACTTGGTGTTGCCATAGAAGGCGGGATCGACATCGCCTGAAACCGCCGCCGCCGGGGCCGCCGGGCGGGGCGCCGCCGCCTTGGCTTCGGCGGCAGCGGGGGGGGCGGGCGCCGGCACCGGCGCCGGGCCTTGATTGATGATGGCCTCGACGGCGGACGCATCCTCGCCGTCCTCCAGCAACACCGCGATGGGCGCGTTGACGGCGACGTTCTCGGTCCCCTCGGCGACCAGGATCCGGCCCAGAATCCCCTCGTCGGTGGCTTCGATCTCCATGGTCGCCTTGTCGGTCTCGATCTCGGCCAACAGGTCGCCGGAACGCACCACCTCGCCTTCCCGCTTCAGCCACTTGGCGAGCTTGCCCTCGGTCATGGTCGGCGACAGGGCCGGCATCAATACCCTAACGGCCATGGTTCAGGCCTCCGCCAAAACGTCTGTGTAGAGTTCCGAGGGATCGGGTTCGGCATCGGCGACGGCGAATTCCGCGGCCTCGGTGACGCGCTTCTTCACACCGTCGTCGATCTTCTTGAGATCCCCGGCACTGGCCAAATCATGCTCGAACAACAGGTTCGAAAGGTGGTCGATGGGATCGCGTTCCTCGCGCACCTTCTGGACTTCGTCGCGGGTCCGATAGCGCGCCGGGTCGGACATGGAATGTCCCCGGTAGCGGTAGGTCTCCATCTGCAGGATTTGCGGCCCCTTGCCGGCGCGGCAATACGCCACGGCGGCGGCGCCCGCCTCCCGCACCGCCAGCACGTCCATGCCGTCGACCTTGTGCCCGGGAATGCCGAAGGGCTCGCCGCGGCGGAAGAAATCGGGGCTGGCCGAGGCCCGGCTGACCGATGTCCCCATGCCGTATTGGTTGTTTTCGATGATGAAGATGACCGGCAGCTTCCACAGCGCGGCCATGTTGAAGCTCTCGAACACCTGGCCCTGGTTGGCGGCGCCGTCGCCGTAATAGGTCAGCGAGACACCGCCGTCGCCGCGGTAGCGGTGGGCGAAGCCAAGCCCATTGCCGATGGGCACCCCGGCGGCGACGATGCCGTGGCCGCCATAGAAATTCTTTTCCTTGGAAAACAGGTGCATGGATCCACCCTTGCCCCGGGAGGTGCCGCCGCGCCGGCCGGTCAGCTCGGCCATCACCCCCTTGGGATCCGTGCCGCAGGACAGCATGTGGCCGTGATCCCGATACGACGTCAGCACCGAATCCCTGGCCTCGATGTTGGCCTGCATGCCGACCACAACCGCCTCCTGGCCGATATAGAGGTGGCAAAATCCGGCGATTTCGCCCTGACCGTAAAGCTGTCCCGCCTTTTCCTCGAAGCGGCGGATCAGCAGCATGGACTCATAGAAACCAAGAAGCTGTTCCCGGCTTTCCTTGGGTTTCTCGATCCTCGCCTTGGTTTTGACCTTGGCCGTGCGCGCCGAATTGGCGGCGCCCTTGGCCTGGCCGGAACGCTTGCCCGTAGAACGCGCCTTCCGGGTTTGGGTTGTCGTTCGTGCCATCGATGGATTCCCGTTTCCGCCCTAGTGTTGCCGGGCCCGTTGAAGCGGGCCTTGTTCGACCGGGGTTGGGCCGCGAAGGTCCAATGCCGTCGGCGAGGGAAACATACACTTCTTTTCATTAACGATAAAAGAACAAAATATGTTGAGAATTCAAAGGGATATGAATTATTAACTTATATACGATTATTAATGGAATTTAAAGCCGTGGATGGCCCCCGCAGGGTAACATTGCCGATCATAACGCCAGAAACACGACAGATTGCCACCCTGGACCGTTGCGGCGGACGCGCGCGGTTGAATTCCCTCGATCGGACCCGGCCCCCCGGGGCGCCGCCGCCACCCACCGGCCGCCACCCACCGAAGGGGTCGGTGCTCAGCGCTCAAAGGTGGTGGTGATAAGATGGTCCAGCGCGCGGCTCCACCCCGCGCCATGCGGCCGGCGCCTTTCCATGAGCCGCCGTGGGCGACCGCGCGCCGCCCATGATGATGATGTCGTCGGGGTGGACCAGGCCCAGCACGCTTCGCACGCGTTCTTCCAGAAGGTCGGGATCCAGGCTTTGGGGTTGGAGAAGACCAACGCGGTGGGCGAATTCGGTCCGCCTGGCGACGGTTTCGTCATATTGGAGCTGGGCGGTCTCCACCTGCTGGCTGAGCTTCAGCCAAGCGATCAGGCCGCGGTCGCCCTGGATCACGTGGTAGGCGAAATAGCCAAAAAGGGTAATTCCCGCAACGGGACCGACGATGTGACGTGCGCGGCGCCTGATTTCGCCGAGAAGATTCATGGCGGGAGAGAATCACAAGCCACCCACCCGCGTCAACAGAAAAAATCCATTAGAATCTTTAATTTAGTGGTCGTTGCCGGCGCCCCGGCGGAAACAACGTCAGGGCAATTTCAGCCAACCGGGCCGCCGCCTGGGCTAAAATGGCGCGCGCCCGGCCGGACTCGAGGTGCTAACGGCCGCCCGGGACGGCCTTCATCGAAGGCCGGTTTTCAGCGCGTCGCGCCCGGCGTAGCGCCCCAGGGGCTCGAGCTCCTCTTCGATGCGGATCAACTGGTTGTACTTGGCCAGCCGATCGCTGCGCGAGAGCGAGCCGGTCTTGATCTGCCCGCAATTGGTGGCGACGGCGAGGTCGGCGATGGTGACGTCCTCGGTCTCCCCCGAGCGGTGGGACATCACCGCGCGGTAGCCGCCCTTATGGGCGATCTCCACCGCTTCCAGGGTTTCGCTCAGGGTGCCGATCTGATTGACCTTGATGAGAATGGCGTTGGCCACGCCAAGATCGATGCCGTGCTTGAGCCGTTCGGGATTGGTGACGAAAATGTCGTCGCCCACCAGTTGGATATTGTCGCCGATCTCCTTGGTCAGCGCCGCCCAACCGTCCCAGTCGTCCTCGGCCATGCCGTCCTCGACCGAGCGGATGGGATAGCGGGAAACCAGATCGGCGAGATAGTCGACCATTCCGGCCGACGACAAATCCTTGCCTTCCCCGGCCAACGCATAGATGCCGTCGCGGTAGAATTCCGTGGCCGCCACGTCGAGGGCCAGGACGATATCGTCGCCGGCCTCATGGCCGCTTTCGTCGATCGCCTCCATGATGAAGGTCAGCGCCTCGTCGGCGCTGGCCAGCCCGGGCGCGAAGCCGCCCTCGTCTCCGACGCCGATGGAATGGCCCGCCTTCTTGAGCCGCGCCGCCAGCCCGTGAAAGATCTCCGCCCCCCAGCGCACGGCATCGGCCATGGTCGGCGCGCCCACCGGCATGATCATGAATTCCTGGATGTCGATGGGATTGTCGGCATGGACGCCGCCATTGAGAATATTCATCTGCGGCACCGGCAGGACCCGGCTGTGGACGCCGCCCACATAGGCATAGAGCGGCAGGCTCGCCTCCTCGGCCGCGGCCTTGGCGGCGGCGAGGCTGACGCCGAGAATCGCGTTGGCGCCGATGCGCGCCTTATTGGGGGTGCCGTCGAGATCGATCATCGCCTGATCGAGGGCCATCTGGTCCTCCACCTCCATGCCCGACAAGGCATCGAAAATCTCGCCGTTGACCGCCTCCACCGCGCGCTGAACGCCCTTGCCGCCGTAACGCTCGGGGTCGCCGTCACGCAGCTCCACCGCTTCATGGGTGCCCGTCGATGCGCCCGACGGCACCGCCGCGCGGCCCATCACGCCGGTCTCCAAAACCACGTCGACCTCGATGGTGGGATTGCCGCGCGAATCGAGAATTTCACGGCCGTAGATGTCGGCGATTTCGGTCATTGGGGCGATGCTCCCAAACTTAAAGTTCCGCTGGTCTCCGTTTGGCCACGCGGTCGATCTCCATCAGCGTTTCAACCAGCGACGGGAGCCGGTCGAAGGGCACCATATTGGGGCCGTCCGACGGCGCGCTATCCGGATCGCGGTGGGTTTCCATGAAAATTCCGGCGACGCCGACGGCCACCGCGGCACGGGCCAGGGCCGGCACGAAGCGGCGCTCGCCACCCGACGATGTCCCCTGGCCACCCGGCTGCTGGACCGAATGGGTGGCGTCGAACACCACCGGAAACCCGGTCTCGCCCATGATCGGCAACGAGCGCATATCGGAAACCAGGGTGTTATAGCCAAAGCTCGCCCCGCGCTCGCAAAGCAGCACCCGCTCGTTGCCGCCGCCGACCAGCTTGGCGACGACATTCTTCATGTCCCAAGGCGCCAGGAACTGGCCCTTCTTGACATGGAGCGCGCGTCCCGTGGCCGCCGCCGCGGCCAGAAGATCGGTTTGGCGGCATAGGAAGGCCGGGATTTGCAGCACGTCGACAACCTCGCCGACCCGGGCGCATTGCTCTTCGGTATGAACGTCGGTCAACACCGGGCAACCGAAGCGCTGGCGCACCTCGGCCAGGATGTCCAGTCCCTCCTCCATGCCGACGCCCCGCGGGCTCGCCGCCGAGGTCCGGTTGGCCTTGTCGAAGGAGGATTTGTAGATCAGGCCGATGCCCAGACTTTGGGCCATGTCCACCAGCCCCCCGGCCATCTCCAAGGCGTGCTCCTTGCTTTCGATGGCGCAGGGCCCGGCGATCAGGACCAGCGGCAGATCGTTGCCGAAGGTGACGTCGCCCACGGCGACATGGCGAGCCTTCGATCCCTGTCCGTCCATGATCCTAGACCAACCTCGATTGCTGTACCGCCGCGCCGATGAACGCCGAGAACAGCGGGTGCGGGTCGAACGGTTTCGACTTCAGCTCGGGATGGAACTGGACGCCGATGAACCAAGGATGGCCATCCAGCTCGACGATTTCCGGCAGCTTGCCGTCGGGCGACAGGCCGGTGATCTTGAATCCGGAGGCTTCCAGCCGCTCGCGGTAATTGATGTTGACCTCGTAGCGGTGGCGGTGGCGTTCGAACACCGTGTCGGTGCCGAAGATTTCCGCGGCCTTGCTGCCCGGCGTGATGCGGCATTCATAGGCGCCGAGCCGCATGGTCCCGCCCAGATTGTCCTCCGCCGTGCGCCGTTCCAATTCATCGCCGTGCATCCACTCGGTGAGCAACCCCACCACCGGCTCCTTCACGGCACCGAATTCGGTCGACCCCGCGCCCTCGATGCCGGCCAAATTGCGGGCCACCTCGATCACCGCCATCTGCATGCCGAAGCAGATGCCGAAATACGGCACCCGGTGTTCGCGGGCGAAACGCGCCGCCTCGATCTTTCCCTTGGCGCCGCGCGCGCCGAAGCCGCCCGGCACCAGGATGCCGTTCACTTCCTCCAGTTTTTCGAGAGTCCCATCCTGCTCGAAGATCTCCGATTCGATCCAGTCGAGATTGACCTTCACGTTATTGGCGATGCCGCCATGGGTCAGGGCCTCGGAAAGCGACTTGTAGGCATCCAACAGGTTGGTGTACTTGCCGACCACGGCGATGCGCACCTCGCCCTCGGGCTTGCGGATGCGCTCGAGGATATCGAACCAGCGGCTGAGGTCGGGCTCCGGCGCGTCATCGATGCCGAAATGCCTGAGCACGACCTGGTCGAAGCCCTGCTCGTGGTAGCTGATGGGCACCTGATAGATGGTGTCGACGTCCAGCCCCTCGATCACGCAATCCGAGCGGACATTGCAGAATTGCGCGATCTTGCGCCGTTCCTCGGGCGGCAGCGGCCGGTCGGAGCGGCACAACAGCACGTCGGGCTGAATGCCCGACGATAGAAGCTCCTTGACCGAATGCTGGGTGGGCTTGGTCTTCAGCTCCCCCGCCGTCGGGATATAGGGCACCAGGGTGAGGTGGATATACATGGCGCGGTCGCGTCCGACCTCGTTGCCGAACTGGCGGATAGCCTCCAGGAACGGCAAGCCCTCGATGTCTCCCACGGTGCCGCCGATCTCGCAAAGCAAGAAATCGGCATCCCCGCAATCGGCGGCGATGAACTCCTTGATGGCGTCGGTGATATGGGGAATGACCTGGACCGTCGCGCCGAGATAATCGCCGTGGCGTTCCCTGGCGATGACGGTGGAATAAATGCGCCCGGTGGTGATGTTGTCGGTCTGGCGCGCCGGCACGCCGGTGAAGCGTTCGTAATGGCCGAGGTCGAGATCCGTCTCCGCCCCGTCATCGGTGACGAAAACCTCGCCATGCTGGGTCGGCGACATGGTCCCCGGATCGACGTTGAGATAGGGGTCGAGTTTTCTCAGCCGGACCTTGTATCCGCGGGCCTGAAGAAGCGCGCCCAGCGCCGCCGATGCAAGGCCCTTGCCCAGGGAAGACACGACGCCGCCGGTGATAAAGATGAACCGCGTCATGGGACGTCACGATACATCATTGGTTGTCGCCGACCCAAACAAAACGTACCCCTCGCATCAAAAATGGGCGGCTCACCCGTCGCCACCCTTCGCTCCACGCCAGGGCCCAGCCCCCACCGACCGGTCAGATTTAGCGGCCAAGAGGCACCCCCGGGCGCGTTGGCGCCTGCGGCGTGGCGGGGGCGCTTGGCCTGGGCGTCACGCCCTGGTCCAGCACCGATTGAGGTTTGCGGTCCTGACTGGCGAGGATCGCCAGGGTCAGGGAGGTCGCCATGAACGCGGCGGCCAACATCGCCGTCGCCCGGGTCAACAAATTGGACTGGGCCCGGCTCGTCATGAAGCCGCCGCCGCCGCCGCCAATGCCCAGCGCGCCGCCTTCGGACCGTTGCAGAAGCACGCAAATCACCAGAGAAAGCGCCAGAATCAGGTGGATGGTGAGAATAATGGTGTTCATAGCGTCCCGGAAGTTGGCCTGAACATAAGGCCATCGCAAGCGATTTTAAAGGGCAAATTCGTGACCTCCAATACGGTGGCCGCGGCCGCCTAGGACGCCGCCAGGGCAATGGCGAGGAAAGAGCCCGCATCCAGGCTGGCGCCGCCGATGAGCGCGCCGTTCACGTTGTCCACCGAGAGCAGCTCGGCGGCGTTCTCGGGGTTCACCGACCCCCCATAGAGAAGACGCAAATCGGCCGCGCCGGCGGCGATCCGGGCGATCTCGGCGCGGATATGGGCGTGGGCCTCGGCGATCTCCGCCGCCGTCGGCGTGCGCCCGGTGCCGATCGCCCATACCGGCTCGTAGGCGACCACCGTGTTGGCCGCCGTGGTGCCTTGGGGGAGCGAACCCGCGATCTGTTCCGACAAAACCGCGAAGACTTGCCCGCCATCGCGTTGGGCCGCGGTCTCGCCGATGCAAATGACGGCGATCAATCCCGCGTCGTGGGCGGCGGCCGACTTGTCCCGCACCAAGGCATTGCCCTCGAAGTGATCGCCGCGCCGTTCCGAATGTCCGGTGATCACGAAGGAAGCCCCGGCCTCGGCCAGCATCGGCGCGGAAATGTCGCCGGTATGCGCGCCGCTGGACTGGCCGTGGCAATCCTGGCCGCCGACGGCGACCGCCGATCCCGCGAGGGTTTCAGCCACGGCGGCCAAGGCAACGGCCGGCGGGCAAACCAGAAGGTCGCAGCGGCCCGCCACCTCGGGGGCGCGCTCGGCTATGGCGCGCGCCAAGGCGATGCCCGCGCCGCCGCCGCCGTTCATCTTCCAATTGCCCGCGATCAACGGCTTCACCGCCACCTCGTTCTCCCCTCGGGTCCGGCCCGAATGACCCGGTTCACCGGGCTTTTAGCACGGCCCGCGCCGGGGTCCAAGACAAGGGCGCCGGCGGCGCCCATGGCGGCCACGCCCATAGCGCCGATGATGGCGCCCCTGCCGATCGCGCCAATACGGTATTGCGGGCGCCCATGGCCCCTTCTATGATGCCGCGGAAATGGCGGCCGTTTCCCAAGCGGGGAGCACCCGCCCTTTGCTTTCAAGAACTTAGCAGGTTTCGTGAAAGATGCTTCAAGCCCTTCGTGACAAGGCCAGTTCCTGGGTCATCAAGATTCTGCTTGGCCTGTTGATCATCGCCTTCGCGATCTGGGGGATCAACGACGTCTTCCTTGGCGAACGCGACCCTGCGGTGGCCACGGTCGGCGATGTCAAGATCGCCCGGTCCCAGGCGGACGAGGCGCTGCGCGACGAACTCAACCGGCTCCGCCCGGTGTTGGGAACCATCGACCGGGAGGCCGCCTTTCGCATGGGCCTCACCAACCAGGTTCTCACCCGGCTGATCAACCGCACCGTAGCCAACATCGCGGCCCAGGAACTGGGCATCGTCGCCTCGGATCAGATGGTCAATCGAAGTATCCGCTCCGACCGCAGGTTCTTCGACCAAAGCGGCAAATTCAGCCGCAACTTATTTTACCAGACGCTATCCAACGCCAATATGGCCGAGGGCTACTACGTTTCTACCCTGAAACAAAGCCTGCCGTCGGAACACCTGAACCGGGCCGTTTCCGGCAACATTCCGGTGCCGAAGGCGCTGATCGGTCCGCTGACGCGATTCCGTTCCGAGCAACGCACGGCGCGGACGGTCCTGGTCCCGCCACCCTTGGGCGCGGCGCGGGAACCCAAGGGCGACGAGCTCGAGGCCTTTTACAAGGAAAATATATCTGGCTTCATGGCCCCCGAATACCGGGACGTGACCTTCATCCACCTTGATCCCCGGGAATTGTCCAAAGAGGTCCGGGTGGCCGAGGAGAAGATCAAGGAAAGCTACGCCCAGCGCATCGAGGAGTTCACCCTGCGCGACCGGCGCAAGTTGGCACAGGTGGTCTTCCGGACCGAAGCCGGCGCCGCGGCGGCGGCGGCGGCCATAAAATCCGGCAAGAGCCTGGCCGAGGCCGCGAAGGAAAAAGGCAAGACCCAGAAGGTCGTGAAGCTCGGCTGGGTCGAACAGAAGGACCTGTTCACGGTCCTGGCGAAACCCGTCTTCGCGCTGAAAAAAGGCGAGACAAGCGGCGTTCTCAAGAGCCCGCTGGGCTGGCATATCGTCGCCATCGAGGATTCCGAAATAGGCCGGGTCAAGCCTCTTTCCGAGGTCCGCAAGCAGGTGCGCGACGGCCTCGCCGCAGGCGAAGCGCAAAACTCCATCTTCGCCCTGGCCAACCAGCTCGAGGACAGCCTCGCCGCGGGCGCCGATATCAAGGCCGCGGCGGCCAGGCTCAACGTCAGGGCGGTCAACGTCCCCGCCCTTGACCGCCAAGGCCTGGGACGGAACGGCAAAAGGGTCGCCAAACTGCCCATCGGCGGCAAATTTCTGCGCACCGCCTTCGAACATTCCGACGGCGAATCCAGCACCCTGCGCGAAACCCAAGCCGGCGGATTTTACATCCTGATGGTCAATAAGGTGATGCCGCCCAAGGTCAGGCCGCTGAAAGATGTCCGCCGCATCGCCGTCACGGCCTGGAAAGCCGAGCGGCAGGCGCAAGCGGCATCGAGGCGGGCCAAGGCGATTGTCGCGCGCCTCAAGAAAGGCGACAACTTCGCGGCCATCGCCAGGGACGAAAAGCTCGAGGTCAAGACCTCGCCGGCCTTTACCCGGCTCACCCACGAAGCGCAAAGCGGCGTGGCCGCGGCGTTGGCCGAAAAACTCTTTTCCCTCAAGGTCGGGGATGCCGCCATGGCGGAATCCACCCAGGGCTACGTGGTGGGCGTACTGGCATCGGTCAGCGCCGGGGCCGGCAAGCAAAAGGCCGCGGTCGCCGAAGGCACCCTGCGGGAGATCCGCCAAGGCATGGCCGCCGACTTGACCGCGCAGCTCCTCGAAGCCTTCCGCCGGCGCGTCACCATCAAGACCTATCCCGACCTCCTCAGAGACCGGATATAGGCTCGAAGACCGGATATAGGCCATGGACTGCCTGCCCCTGTACGGCGCCTTCGCGGATGATTACGCGGCGGGGCGGCCGCAACTCGTCTGGACCCGGCTGGTGGCCGATCTCGAGACCCCGGTATCGGCCTTTTTGAAGCTCGCCCACGGGGAGCCCATGAGCTTCCTTTTCGAATCCGTCGAAGGCGGTGCCACGCGGGGACGCTATTCCTTCATCGGCCTCAAACCGGACCTGATCTGGCGCTGCCGCGGCGCGGCCGCGGAGATCAACAGAAACGCCATCGAGGACGCGGACGCCTTCACCCCCGAGGCCGAAGAGACCTTGGCCTCGCTGGCGTCGCTCCTCGCCGAATGCGCCATGGACACGCCTCCGGAACTGCCGCCCATGGCGGCGGGGCTGTTCGGTTACATGGGCTACGACATGGTGCGCCTCATCGAACGCCTGCCCGACGACAATCCCGATACCCTGGGCGTGCCCGACGGCATCTTCCTGCGCCCGACGGTGATCGCCATCTTCGACAATATAGAGGACGTGGTGATGCTCATCACCCCGGTCTGGCCCGATGACCGGCGCGGGGCGCAAGAGGCCTATGACGCGGCCGCCGTCCGGCTCGGCGAAATGGTGGACGCCTTCGCCGCCCCCCTTGACCACGCGCTCCTGAACCCGCCCCCCGGGGAGGCGCCGGCGCCGGTGCCGGTCTCCAACACCACGCGCGAGGCCTATCACGCCATGGTGCGCCGGGCCAAGGAATACATCCTCGCGGGCGACATCTTCCAGGTGGTGCCGTCCCAGCGCTTCTCGGTGCCGTTCACCCTGCCGCCTTTCACCCTCTACCGGTCGCTCAGGCGCCTCAACCCCTCGCCCTTCCTTTTCTTTCTCGATTTCGGCGCGTTCTCGGTGGTCGGATCCAGCCCCGAGATCCTGGTGCGCCTGCGCGCCGGCACCGTCACCATCCGCCCCATCGCCGGGACCAGGCCGCGGGGCGCCGACGCGGCGGAAGACCAGCGCCTGGAAGACGACCTGCTGGCCGATCCCAAGGAAATCGCCGAGCACCTGATGCTGCTCGACCTTGGGCGCAACGACGTCGGGCGGGTCTCCAAGATCGGCAGCGTCCACGTGACCGAGCAGATGAAGATCGAACGCTATTCCCACGTGATGCACATCGTGTCCAATGTCGAAGGCGAAATCAGCGATGGCCTGAGCGCGCTGGACGCGCTGGGCGCCGGGTTCCCGGCCGGCACCGTGTCCGGGGCGCCCAAGGTCCGGGCCATGGAAATCATCGATGAGCTGGAATGCACCCGGCGCGGCATTTACGGCGGCTCGGTCGGCTATTTCGCGGCCAACGGTTCCATGGACCATTGCATCGCCTTGCGCACGGCGGTGGTCAAGGACGGGACCATCTTCGTGCAGGCCGGCGGCGGCGTGGTCGCCGATTCGGACCCGGAAGCGGAATACCAGGAAAGCTGCAACAAGGCCCAGGCCTTGATCCGCGCCGCCGAGGAGGCCGTCGCCTTCGCCGCGCGCTCGGAATAGCCCCGCCTGGGCCAACGGTCGCGCCAGCGGAACACGCCGAGCCAATGAGCCCGAGGGCCCGAAGGCCGATTGCGGGCGAAGATGGGTGTTGGCATAATGGCCGCCAGCCGCCGGTCCACCATGGAGCTTTCCCGATGCCTCGCCTCGCCCTCCTCGCCTTGATCCTCGGCCTCGCCCTGTGGCCCCCGGCGCCGCCCGCCCGGGCCCAGTTGCTCGACTTCCTGACCGCGCCCAAGACCTTGTTCGACCGCCTCATCGAAGCGCGGTCTACCTCAGACATCCTGGAGGACAACAGGATCGTCGCCGAGGTCAACGGCATCATGATTGACTTGGGCACCATCAAGGCATCGACGGAGATTTACGAACAACGGCTGTTGATCACCGGCATGTTCAACGACCGGAAACTCTACGACAAGTTCCTCGCCGACGTGAAAAAGATCACCGGCGTCAAAAAGCTTTACTGGCACGTGACCCACATGACGGAGAAAGAACAGGAGCGCCGGGAAGAGAAGAAAGAACTGTTGCAATGGGTCGACGCGGTTTCCCTGGACGTCAGTGTCGGCCTCAACCTGGTGGGCACCCTCAGCATCGCCGACGTGAATTTCCGCGTCGCCGTGGACGCCTATTCCAACGTTTATTTGATGGGCCGAGCGCGCTCCCAACCGGAGATGGACAAGGCCATCAAGGTGTCGCGGGAAACCGAAGGGGTCAAGAAGCTTTACAATTACGCCATCGTCCGGCCGTAGAATCGGGGCCCGGTCGAGGGGTAATCTCGCCGGGGCGTGCTTTCTTCCCCCGGGGCAAGCTGCTATAAGGGGCGATCAAGCCTTCTATTTCAGTTTAGAAATAATCTTCA
>SMXQ01000129.1 GCA_004356985.1 Alphaproteobacteria bacterium
CGCTGTTCGACCATATGGAGGAAGCGCGATTCGTCTACACCCATAAATGGCGGCCGGGCGATCTGTTGGTCTGGGACAACCGGATCACCGTCCACGGGCGCACCGATTTCGACCCCGGTGAGCGCCGTCTGCTACGCCGTTTCGCCACCGTGGGCGCGCCGCCCATCGCCGCCTGAACGGATTCCAGTTGCCAATGGCATGAGAAAGGGCGGCGCCGCGGCGCCGCCCTTATCAAAGATTAACCGGCTTGGACCGGGGTTATTTCTTTTTCTTCTTTTTCCTTTTCATCGCCTTATCGCGGCCGAGCGCCACGAAGACGGTTTTGATCACGGATTTCGGCGTTTTCCAGGCTTCTTCGAGATAAGCATTCACCTGTTTCCAAGTGCGCGGCCGGATGGTGACGCGAATCTTCTTGCCGTCGGCCAGGAATTTCTTGTCGCCCATGGTATCCCAGAACGCCTTGCGCATGGCCGCGACCCTATCGGCGGGCACGCCCGGCGGCAGGGTGAAGGGCCGGCCCATAACCTGCCAACCGAAGACGAGGTTGAAGGCCTGCCTGGTCTTGTCGTCCTTGGCAAGCTCGAACACCGTGGGCACGTTGGGATAATCGGGATGGCGGACCTTCGCCTCCTGGATCAGCATGATGACTTTCTTGTCCTTGAGCCACTGCGGCTTGCGGCTACGAATGGAGGAAAGGAAATAACCGCAAATACCCTGGACCTCTTCGCGTTCCACCGCCAGCGTGATGCCGGCTGAGCCACGGTAGCCGGTGATGACCTTGAACTTGGACCCCAGGAAATAGTTCATGCTTCGTGGCCAAGCGGCGGTGGAGGAACCGCCCGAAGTCGCGCCGACGAGCATCTCTTTCTTCATGACGTCATCGAAGGACGTGAAGCCGGAGGTGTGCCATGCCCAGCAGGCGCTGGAAGATTCAGTCATGCTGCCCAGCCAATTGAACTTGCGGGGATCGAAATTCGTTTTCTTGCCGCCGATCAACGCGTCCATGGCGATGCCGCCGGCAAACATGCCGTAAACGCTGCCGTCCTTGGGTGCGATATTGAATAGGTAGTTGGCGGATTTCAGGCTGCCGGCGCCGGGCATATTCTTGGCGACGAGGTTGGGCTTGCCCGGGATGTAGCGGCCCATATGTCGGCCCAAAAGCCGCGTATAGGCATCATAGCCGCCGCCGGGGTTGTAGCCGACGATCAAATCGACATTGCGGCCCTTGTAAAAATTCTCGACGCTGCCCTGCGCCTTCGCATGATCGGTGACGCCCAGTGCCGCCACCGCGGCGGCGCAAAGCCCCGCGCTTAAGATTCCGAATCTCATGTTTGTTCTCCCTGTGACTAATCGTTTGGCCAATGACCCGGCCTTCGGTTTGAAAAATCGCTGTGCCGCCGCCATATTGGCGCGAATCGATGTTTGAGCGCAAGGGTGCGAAGTTTTGCGCTAAAGTTTGAAAGTTGGCAACAGCCCCCCCTTGCAAGGGGGTAAAGAAAAGGAAACCCCATGCCGTTCTTTCCCTCCCTTCCTAACGACGCCGGCGTCCGCAAAATTTGGCAAACGTTCAACCCCGAGGCCCATGAAGGGCTGTCCATCTTTTCCCGTTCCTTCATGCACAAGGAGGGCATGCTGACGCGCGCCGACAAGGAGACCATCGCCGCCTTTGTCAGCGAACTCAACGAATCGGATTACTGTTTCATCGGCCATTCCCGCGCCGCGGTGAAATTCGGCGCCGACCGGGCGGTGTTCGAGCCGCTGCTCGCCGATATCGGCACCGCGCCGGTGCGCGACGAGATGAAGCCCCTGCTGCGCTTCATCAGGAAACTCACCCTGAACCCCGCGCGGGTCACCCAGCAGGACGTGGACGGCGTTTTCGCGGCGGGCTGGGACGAACAATCGGTCCACCAGGCGATTTGCGTCTGCGCGCGCTTTTCCATGATGAACCGGCTCACCCTGGGCCATGGCCTGATCGCCAACCTGGACAACGCCGATGCCCGTGCCGAAAAGATGGATTACGGCAAGGCCGACTGACCCGGGGCTAGCAAATTCCCACCGCCCCGGCATCGGCCACGAAAATGGCGCCCTCAAGAGGAGGGCGCCTAATTTCATTGGTCGTTCGCAAAAGGGGTTGTAACTAGCCCTCGCAATTGGCCGAGTACACCATGCCACCCTTGCTGTAATAGGTGACGGAACAGACCATGCCCTTCTTCAGCTTACCGGCCTTGGCCTTCTTGCCGTTGATCTTGGTCTTCTTGCTCAGTTTCTTTTCCCGGGCCTTGAACTTCCAGGTCTTGCCCGACGAATCCGTGAAGGTGATCCGCATCTTACGGCCCTTGCCCTTGACCTTGGCGATCTTAAGCCCGCTCAACTTCTTCTTTTCGGCCGTGGGGACCTTGATGGCCCGCATCTCCGAATAGATCGCCCGTGCACGATCCACCACCTCCTTTGGGTACGCATAGAGCCTGGCCAGCATCGCCTCGGCGTCCTTGCCGACGATGGGGTCGACCTCCAGGGAGGCTATATTGATGTCCTTCTCGAAGTCCTTCTTTTTCACCATGATGGCGAAGGCCTTGCGCAGTGCCGCGCCGCGTGCCGGATTGGTGCCTGGCGGCATGGCGAAGGGCCGGCCCAGTTCCGCCCACATGAAAATGGCTTCGAGGACCTGGCGATCCTCCTCATTCTTCGCCAGCGAAACGGCGCTCGGCACGTTTGGCAGATCCTTATGCGGCTTCACGGAAAGGAAGACCAGGACCTTGACGAATTTGTCCTTGATCCATTGGGGCCTGCGATCACGAAGCTGCGACCACGACCATGAGCCCACGCCCTGCAACTCGCCGCGTTCCATGGCCAAGGTGCTTTCACCGGTACCGGCGTAGCCCACGATCACCTTGAACTTGGTGCCGAGCACAGCGTTGAGGATGCGAGGATAGACGCCGCCACCGGACCTGGGCGACGTGCCGCCGACGATGACCTGTTTCTCCATGGCTTCCTGGATGGTACTGACCCCGGAATCGCTACGCACGAACAAGACCGATTGATCGCGCAAGTAACTGCCGAGCCAGTAAAATTTTCTCGGCTTGAAAAGGACCCCGGCGGTGCCAATGAAGGCTTCGCGCAAGGCGGCGGAATGGAAATGGCCGATGACGCTACCGTCTTTCGGCGCTTTGTTGTACAGCCAGTTGAGCGAGCGCAAGGAGCCCGCGCCCGGCATGTTCTGGACGATGATCCGCGGATTGCCGGGGATATATTTACCAATATGCCGGCCCACCACCCGGCCGCCACGGTTGAAGCCGCCGCCGGGAGGAAACCCGATGACAATCGTGACCCGTTTCTTCTTGTAAAAATCGCTCACCGCATCGGCCCCTGCGGGGCCTGCCGCGCCTGCGAAATATAACATCCCAACGGTGATTCCGATGAGGGAGGAAATCATTCTCTTCATCACGGTCTCCCAGTCGATCATTTGGTTGTGCCGGCGGGTCGTTCCCGTCCTTTTGAACCTACTCCTGCAATTCACTTCATTGTGGGACTTTTGCCCTTCCTTGGCAACATCGCTCAGCGCCCATCCGAGGGCCCGGAAACGACATTTTCCCGCGGCCTGGGCCAGGGCTTCCCTGGCGCGCCGCGGGCGCGCCGTGGCAGCCCTCGGCCTGCATGATGGATCGGCGGGGCAAAACCCACTAAGCTAGGTTCGGCAAGTTTCATGATCGTGTTGGTATTTCGAATTTGTAGCTGAAACACAACGAGCGTGGAGTGCGATTGTCATGGCCGAAGACTTCCAACATAAATACGTCGCCATGGTGGGCTTGATAATGGGCGGAATCATCCTTATCGCCGGCATTGTGGGGATCATTTTCAGCCTCGAGTGAATGCGGGTAGGCCGCCGCCCGCGCGGCACGGCCAAAAAACCATCCCCATCAGCGCGGGTGCTGTTGCCCCGAGGCCCGGTCACGCCACCTCGCCCGGTCAAACCACCTCAAAGGTCTTGGCCTTCATGCGGAAGGTCTGTGTCACCGAACCTTCGGCCCATTGCCAGGGGGTGGGCGAATGGGTCCTGAGCCCGTATTTGCGATAGGGCTCAAGGGCTGCGATGGCGTCGGCGTCGGCCATGGAAGACGCCCGGAGGATCATCATGCCGGCACCGTGGCGGGAGCCGTCGGAATCCATGAAAGGCCCGGCGGCTAATAGGATGCCACGCGCCTCGAGGTCCGTGAGATAAGCGAAATGCTCCTGGCGGATTTCGTCCACCGGCTTGCCCGGCTCGGGCGCCGGGTCGACGTTGGTCATCCAGAACACGTAATACTGGGGGCGATCAGGGCGCCCTCCTTGCTTGCTTTGTTCGGCCATGGTCCTTTATCCGCGATTGTTTCTGCTCTAAAACACGCTTGGCGGAGATGACCCGCGCGCCAACGCGGTACTCTCGGCTTTCAGTTTGGCCCAAGTCGCAGGCCTTTGCCACTGGAAGCACGCCTTGGGGGAGGATTCCATGAACGGACAAGGATTGGCAGTCCTCACTGCCCGGCCCGCCGCACCCAATTAGCCCGCTATCCGGATCAGGAGACAGGAACAGCGTATGAAAGCCGCCATTTTTAAAGAGTTCGGCGACCCAGAAGTGCTCCATTACGAGGACGTGCCCGACCCCGAGCCGGGCCCCGGCCAGGTCATCGTCAAGGTCCATGCGACCACCGTCAATCGGACGCTGGATTGCGCCGTGCGCGCCGGCACCCAGATGCAGCGCGATCCCATCCTACCCCTGGTGCTGGGGGTCGATCCCTCGGGCGAGGTGGTGGCGCGGGGGGCGCCCGCCGAAGGCGTGCCTATGCCCAAGATCGGCGACCGCGTCTCGGTCCTCTCCCGCCCCGGGCCCGGCGAGGACGGCATGCTGGGCGTCCGGCGCTGGGGCGGCGATGCCGAGCTGGTCAAGGCCCACGCCGATTGCTGCCTACCGATCTCCGACAACCTCGATTACCACGAAGCCTCGGTGGTGATCCGCCACTGCCCCACCGCCTTCCACCTGATGTTCACCATGGGCGAATTGAAGAAGGACCAGTGGGTGCTGGTGATGGGCTGCTCCGGCGGGCTCGGCTCTATCGGCGTGCAGATCGCCAAGATGGTCGGCGCCAAGGTGATCGCCGCCGCCGGCGCGGCCGAGAGGGCCCAAATCGGCCTCGATCTGGGGGCCGATCATGTGGTCAATTACGGCCAACAGGACCTTACCGAAGAGGTCATGGCGATCACCAAGGGCCACGGGGTGGACCTGGTCTTTGACAACATCTCGAACCCCGAAACCTGGCCCAAGGCGTTCGCCGCCATCGCCCGGGGTGGAAAGCTGGTCACCGCGGGCGCCCATGGCGGCCCGGTGGTGCCGCTGGATTGCTTCAAGCTCTATGATTCGAAGATCACCATCCTGGGCAGCGCCGGCTCGACCCGGCAAAACGTCGAAGATTCGTTGAAGGTGGCCGGCGAGGGCAAGATCAAGGTCAACATCGCCAAGGTGTTTCCCCTGAGCGAGATCGCCGAAGCCCATCGCCTGATCGAGGCCGGCGCGGTGCCGGGCAAGGTGATCTTGGACCCGACCTTGGGATAGCCCGACCTTGGGATAGCCCGACCTTGGGATAGATTAGATCGGCCGACGAGAAACCGCCGCCCAAGGGGGGCGGCGGTTGCCAAAACTCAGGGGACCGGCGGCCCCGGTTATTTCTTATTCTTCCTCTTCTTTTTGGAAACCATGATCTTGCGGGCCTTGGCCACCACCTCCGGCGGGGAGGCAAAGGCCTGGTTGATCACCCTCAGGCATCGCGCCGCCGTCGAGGAATCGATTTCGATGCGGAGGCGCTTGGCCTCCTTAAGGAATGTGGCATCCTTCATCATCCCCTGGAAGCCGGCCCGCAGCGTCTTCATCTGGGCGGCGGGCACATTGGGCGGCGCCACGTAGGGCCTGCCGATTTCCTGGCGGGCCGAGATCAACTCGAGGACGTCACGGTTCACTTTGGTGGTGGTCAGTTCGCTGCCCAGCGGCACATTCGGCATCTCGGGGTGCCTGCGCTTGCCGAATTGGACCAAGATGCGCACCTTCTTATCCTTCAACCATTGGCCCTTGCGGCTGGTGAGCGACCCATAGCCCCATCCGGTCATGGCGTGGATCTCGCCCCGTTCCAGGGCGAGGACGATCCCCGAAGTGCCCCGATAGCCGGTGATCACCCGGATATTGGTGCCCATGGTCGCGTTCATCAGGCGGGGGAACACCGCGTAGCTGGTGGTGACGCCGGAAGCGCCGGTGAGGACCCGTTGACCCTTAAGGTCCTTGAAGGCCTTGAACGGGGTCTTGTGCCAGACCACCATGACCGCCGTTTCACGCGTGACCGCGCCGATCCAGCTCAGCTTGGTGGGGTCGAATTTCGCCTCCTTGCCCTTGCCCAAGGCCTTGAACAGGGGCTCGAAGACAATACCGTTCTGAATGGCGGCGATCTCGGTGCCGTCCTTGCGCGCGATATTATAGATATAGTTGGTCGACTTGAGGCTGCCGGCCCCGGGCATGTTCCTGACGATGAATTTAGGCGTCCCGGGAATTTTGCCGGGCCAGTGCCGCGCGAGAAACCGCGCGTAACCGTCATAACCGCCGCCGGCGCTGGAACCGACGACGAGGTTGATGGTTTTGCCCTGGTAGAATTCCTTGGCGTCCAGCGATTGGGCCGACACCAAGGCGGCCGCCAGGACGGCGCAAGATACGGTGATTTTGTTCATGGGGTTCCTCCCTTTCCTCTTTGGTTTCTTACTCCCCTCCGCGGAGAAAGAAAGTGGCGGAGAGGTCAAGGCAACGCCCAAAATCTGGCGCTGTCAATAAACATGCGGCCCAGCGCCAAAGGCCGGTTGCGGGGCCGCGGAAAGGACGCTAGGAATTATCGAGGGACAACGCAAGGGGAGGACGCCATGAGCGAGACATTCACCGCCAAATCACTCTTCGATCTCACCGGCCGGACGGTGATCGTCACCGGCGGCGCGGTGGGGATCGGCAAGGTCTATTCCAAGGCCCTGGGCGAGGTCGGCGCCAATGTCGTCATCGCCGACATCACCGACAACGAAGGCGGCCAGCTTCGCGGCGCCATCGAAGATGCCGGCGGCAACGCCATTTACGTGTCCACCGACGTATCCCACATGGCGGCCTGCACGGCGCTTGCGGAAAAAACCCTTGAAACCTTCGGCGCCATCGACGGCCTGATCAACAACGCCGCGCTCTACTCCGCGATCCCCAAGCGCGACGATTGGACCACCATCCCCGAAGACGAATGGGACCAACTGATGGCGGTCAACCTCAAGGGCCTGTTTAACTGCTGCAAGGCCGCCACCCCGGCCATGAAGAAGCAGGGTTCCGGCAAGATCATCAACATATCGTCGTCGACCTGGCTGACCGGCACCACCGGGCGGCTGCACTACACCA
>SMXQ01000130.1 GCA_004356985.1 Alphaproteobacteria bacterium
ACCTTGCGGGGCTGGAAATAGCCCCGCGCATAGGTGTAGGAGGTGAAGATCTTGGCCTTGGTCTTGAGCGCGATCTCGGCGCTCTGGCCGATTTCGTCGCCATGGCCGGTGGCGACGAAGATGTAATCGACCTTCTTGAAATCATCGACCGTGACCGGGCTGAAGGGATTGACGACGAATGGATTGGTCAAGAAGACTTTGCCCGATGGCGAGGTCAAACGGAAGATCGACCAGGAAAACCATTCCAGCGTCGGGTTCTTCGGCTGGGCGAATGTCTCCGGCGACCAAACCGACAAAACCAGCCCTATTGCCGCGGCCAAAGACCAACGCTTGGCGAATGATTTAGTCATTTTATTCTCCCTTTGATTCCGAAAACGACGTTCCTATCTGCGATTGCGCCGGAACTCCTCACCATGCGCACTCAAGCCGGATTTTAGGTATTGGCACGATTGGAGTCCATCCGGCGAGAGTGATGAATACGGGTGTTCGGGGGATATACGGCAATTATTGGCCTTCGGTATCGACTTCCTGAAAACGGTTATTCTTTGAGTGTCTGCTCTGGGTCAAAAGCAGACATTAGGTTAACGCCCCATTTTGTTGGTAGGGGACATTGGTGAGGGTCGGGCAATCGCTCGTTTCCCACGCGTTTGAATCAGTGCAAGGCAGTGTCAGTCCCGGTGGCATGAACGGGAGTTCGTGGTGAACGCCCCCTTGACCCCTCAACTTCCATTGGATTTTTCAAGATGTCCTGGGCACCCCGTACAGACTCATGAGCTGTTTTCGGGGGGTGTATAGGCCAAGGCCGAGATGAGTCTGTACAACGCTCCCAGGACCGGTGCCTGGGCCTTGACCCTAGTCGTGCTCAGGGGCCTCGCCGCAAAATTCAAGTTTGTCGTCAGGCGTATTCACTAAAGTTCTATAATCGCCGCAGAAACCGTGCGGCGCCGGCCTCGGAGCCTGCCGCCACGGAGGGAGAACGCCCATGGCCAAAAAAGCCACGGTACGCAAGGCGGACATCCCCAAGCGCGCCATCGCCGCAGCCTTGGAGCTGGCGGAGGAACGCGGCTGGCGGCGAGTCTCCCTTCACGATATCGCCGAACGGGCGGGAGTGACCCTTGGCGATCTTCACGGGCAATTCTCGTCCCGGGACGCCATCCTTTCCGCCTTTGTCCGCGGCATCGACGCCCAGGTGTTGAAATCCGTGGATGCCGAGGACGCGGCCGAATCCCCGCGCCACCGCCTGTTCGCCGTGATCATGAAACGCTTCGATGCCTTGGCGCCCCACAAGCCCGCCATCGCCGCCATAGTAGGGGATTGCGGTGGCGACATGTTCACGGCGGCCTTGAGCCTCTGCCGGTTGATCAGTTCCATGACATTGATGCTGGAGGCGGCCGGAATCTCCAGCGCCGGACTTCGCGGCGCATTAAGGACCAAGGGCCTCGCCGTCATCTACTGCGCCACCGTCCGGGTCTGGCTTTCCGATGACAGCGCCGACATGGCGAAGACTATGGCCGCGCTCGACCGCTATCTCGACTGTGCCGAACGGTTCCAAACCCGCCGGCGCGGCCGAGCGCCGCGCGCCGGCACAGCAACCGCCTGATACCTCAACCTTCCGGGTCAGCCAATCCGGCGTGGCGGAGCGCCGCGTGTTGGCGTTCGCCGATGGTGGCGACGTCGAACCCCTCGATCAATTCATGGAACAGGCGATACCAGTTGATTTCGGCACCGAGATGGAGGAACACCGAGCCCAAACCGATGGCGCAACGGTCCATGAGCAGGAACTCGGGCGGCGGCCGTATGCCGCCGAGGCGGCGCAGTTCGCGATGAACCCGGGCGGCGGTTTCGGCACCATAGGCCACCGAGTTGGTGTCCTCCATGGGACGCTCGCGGTCTTCCATCAGGGGCGAATAGACGAAGCGCGCCCAAATATTGAGCACCTCGATGACCTCGTTGGTGAGATGCTCGAAGCCCCAGGTCCGGTAGGCCTCGACCGCTTGGTCGCGGTCGTCGTTCCTGAGCGCAAAATAGAGGTCGATCACCGCCTTGACGAAATCGGGCGGGAAAACGCGGATGCAACCGAAATCCAAGAGGTTGATGGAGAAATCGTCGCGCACCGTGTAATTGCCCAGATGAGGATCGCCATGGATGACGCCGGCGGTGTAGAACGGCACGTACCAGGCCCGGAACATGTTGCGGGCGACCCGGTTGCGGTCCCCGGGAGGATCGTCGCGCAAGCTGAGAATCCGCCGTCCCTCGAGCCAGTTCATGGTGAGCAAGCGGTCGGTTGACAGCGCCGCCACTGCGGCCGGGACATGGACGCCCGCCTCGTTGGCCAACAGATGGGCAAAGAGTGCCATGTGCCGGGCCTCGCGCCGATAATCCAATTCCTCGCGCAACCGCGCCTTGATCTCGCCGTAAATCTCAGTGGGATCGATGGCGCGGTCATAGCGGCGATAAATCGCGAAAACCACGCGCAACTGTTTGAGGTCCGCCTCGACCACCGAAGCCATATCCGGGTACTGGAGCTTGCACGCCAGCGTGCGCCCCTCCCCCGGGCCGTCCCCCGCCACGGCGCGATGGACCTGGCCCAGAGAGGCCGCCGCCGCGGCAACACGCTCGAAGCTCCGGAACTTGCGGCGCCACCGGGGTCCAAGCTCGGTGGCCATGCGGCGCTTGACGAAGGGCCAGCCCATGGCCGGCGCATCGGCCTGGAGGCGCACAAGTTGGCGGACATATGCCTCGGGCAGCGCATCGGGGACCGTCGCCATCAGCTGCGCCACCTTCATCAGCGGCCCCTTGAGATGACCCAAGGCCGCCGTCAGTTCGCCAGCGAAGCGGTCGTCGTCGATGGTGACGCCCTGTATTCGGTTGCCGGCATAGCGGGCCGCAAGCCCGCCCATGGCGGCGCCGACTTGCGCATAGCGCCGGATTCGCCGGGGCATGCTATCGGATTCGCGGCTCACTGGGCACTCTTCTAATCAATTCCGCGCCCGCCCAGAACCCGCCACAAGGCCACCCAGCGGTAGCTGTAAATCCCGTGCAGTCATTCTGTTCACCCGAATTGGCGGTTTGACATGGTTTGAAAGGGCATTATCAGACTAAATTGACTTGAGCCTCCTGGCGAGGTTCATTTGCGTCCTGCGATAGGCAATCCATTCTGTAATTTCAACAGCTCGCCCGAGTTGATCCTGCTGGAGCCTTCCAACAGCGATGTCCGGATCGGCGTTTCCCGTAATCCTGGCCTTGGGTTCCGGACCGTTAAGGTTATGTCCGCTTTGGGCCAAAAGCGACATAAGGTTAAAGAACTAATACCACCTTATTGATTGTCTCGTCTGGAAGGCGCAACGTTCACCCATGGACCAATCGGCTGATGGTTTCGAGATTGCGGGAACGCTCGAGGAGCTGCGGGCCAAGGGGCAGTTCCTCCTGAGGGGAAGGCACAGGCCCGTGCTTGTGGTGTACGACCATGGCTTCGTGTATGCCCTCGACAATCGGTGCCCCCACATGGGTTTCCCGTTGGATAAGGGAACCATCGAGGACGGCATCCTGACCTGCCACTGGCACCACGCGCGTTTCGATGTCGCCAGCGGTTGTACCTTCGACCTGTGGGCCGACGATGTTCCTTCTTGTCCGGTGGAGATCCGCGGCAACGAAATCTGGGTGAATCCCACCTTCGGCGAGGGCGACGCGCGCCTCCACTGCGAGCGCCGTTTAACGGACGGCCTTTCGCATCGAATCGGATTGGTAATCGCCAAGTCCGTCCAGGGACTGCTCGCAGCGGGAGTGCCGCCGCACGACATCGTCCGCCAGGCTGCCCTTTTCGGGGTCCGCAACCGCGACGGCTGGAGCTCCGGGCTCACGATCCTGACCGCCCTTGGCAACCTGGTGCCGTGTCTTGGCGCCGAGGAGGTCTACGTGGCGCTGTATCACGGGGCGAGGCGCGTGGCCAACGATTGCGCCGATGAGGCACCGCGGAGGGGGAGGGACCCCCTATCCAGCGCGCCCGACCTGTCCACTCTAAAGAGATGGTTCCGACACTGGGCTGCGGCCCGCCACCGTGAAGGTGCCGAACGTACGCTCCTGACGGCGCTTGCCGCCGAGGCTTCCCCCGCGGAACTTGCTGATCTCCTTTTCGCGGCCGAGACAGATCGGGTCTTCGCCGGTGGCGGGCACTCCCTCGACTTCATCAACAAGGCGTTCGAATGCCTCGACCTGATCGGGTGGGAACACGCCACCAAGGTGTTGCCCACAATCGTTGAGGGGACGGTCATGGCGCGCGGCGCGGCGGAGTCGACTGCCTGGCGGCAGCCGATCGACCTGATCGCCCTGCTCGAAGACGTATTCACGGAAATTCCGGACTTATTTATCGACGGCGCCGGCGGGGCGTGGGACGGCCACGAGTCGCTGGCGCACGACCTCCTGGCCGACGATCCCGAAGGGGTGGTCGATTCGCTCAAGGGCGCTATCCGGGCCGGCGCCGCTCCGGTCGATCTTGGGCGCTCGCTTGCCTATGCCGCCGCATTGCGGCTGGCCCGGTTCGGCGAGGCCAACGAGCAGTCGGACTGGGAGACCGCACACCACGCCTTCACCTATTGCAACGCCGTGCACCAGGCGCTCAAACGCATTAGCGGGCTGCCCGCGGGTGGCGGATACGTTGAGGCGGTGCGCGGCGTCTTCCACGGTGCCATGGCGGTGTATCTCAGCCGCTATCTCAACGTTCCGCCGGCGCCCATCCCGGGAGACGAGGGTGTAGGTCTCGATGGACTACCCTCCGATGGCGAGAAACTCCTAGCGGCCCTGCTTGAGGCTTTCGACCGTCCCGGGCAGGTTGACCTCTCAGCCCGGATCGTGGCCCGCTTCTTGGAGCGTGGAAATTCCCCAGACGCCCTCATCTCTACCCTTGGCCGCGGGCTGCTGCGGGAAGACGCGGGCTTTCATGCCTATCAGTTGTTTGAGGCCGGCGTGAAGCAATTCCGGGAGTGGGGCGATTCGGATCCGGGTCGGCATGTCCTGATCGGTGTGACCCGATACCTGGTCGCGCATTCGCCCACAACGCGCTCGATCGCACAGACCGCACGTACCGCCGAGATGCTGATGCGGGGGGCGCAAATCCACGAGGACAACCCAGCCGACGCATCCTAACAGGGGTGCAGCGACGTGTTTTCTTCAATGTGTTTTCAGCTCAAAATCGGCCTCAATCGGCGTTAATCTAATGTCCACTTTTAGCCAAAAGCGGACATTGGGCCTCGGTATGTCTGGTTTCAGGAGCGGACTATCGGAAAAGCCGCGACATGACACGATCGCCGATCTCCAGTCGTTTGCAAACGAACTGCCTGGTGCGATACTGACCCTCTGATTGGTCTGTGGCCCAATACCCAAGCGTCGCCACGACCAACGTCGTCAATCCAATCTCTTCAAACTGACGCTGGCGTCCCTGAGCGTCTAAAAACGTCGCCTCCCGGATCCAGTGCACCAGCCGCGATAGATTGAAAACGAGGGGGACCCAATGGTGAGGATGTCCGAGATACAATTTGGTTCGGATCATTTGAACCGTCACCCGCCTGTGAACCGCCATGGCATCGAGCCAGCGCATGATAACCAGAAACAACCGTTCTTTCGGTGGCAGATCGCGAAAAGCTTTTTCGGTGGGCGCCAGCATGGCATCTAGGCATTTCCGAAACCACGCATTTGCGATGGCATCTTGATCGCGGAAGTGTTTTCTGACCACCGGCAATGAAGTGCCGAGATCATCGGCAATGTCATGAAGGCGAATGTTTTGCCAGCCTTCAACTTCGGCGCGGCTCAGCGCTGCGGTGAGAATTTTCTCCGCGCTGACCTTCGACGGCTTCTGCGATTTTTGGTTTCGGGACGCCATATCTAATTGGACATTTCCCGGATAAATTTCAATTTTGTCAAAATCTTATTTCCGTTTCCCCGTCTGGGCAAGAGCACAACATTCCAACGCAGCCATCCAAGTCGCCGTATCGCCTGAAGATGAATATATATGGCAAATGATTGGGGCGTAGCGCAGACACTGATTTTCGAAACACTGGCCAATGTCCGCTTTGGGTCATAAGCGAACATTAGGTTAACGGGCTAGTGTGGGGGGTAGCCCCCCTTTTTGAAGAAGGCTCCCCGGTCGATTGGAGGTGTTTAAGAGAAACACTAGGAGCCCCGTTTAAAATTTTTGCATGGAAAAAATTCGGGATCTAGCCCGACCGGCACATACCGCTCCCTGTGCACCTAATTTCAATCCGGTATGGCTCACTTCTCGTATCTGAAGCCTAGCTTCAGGGTCACCTGAAATTCCGCCACCTCACCATTTTTTATATTGCCGCGGATTTCGTCCACCTGGAACCAGTCAAGGTTACGTATGCTACCCGACGCCGTCTTTATTGCCGTGCGGATGGCGTCGCCAACCGAGTCGTCCGACGTGCCGACCACCTGGGATAATCTGTATACGGTTCCTGATCCTGACATTTGACCC
>SMXQ01000131.1 GCA_004356985.1 Alphaproteobacteria bacterium
CGCGCTGGCCTTCGCCCATGGGCTCAATATCCATTTCCGGCTGATCGAGCCGCGCAGCGACATGGACATCTTCATGGTGGCGCCCAAGGGGCCCGGCCACACGGTGCGGGGTGAATACCTCAAGGGCGCCGGCGTGCCCTGTCTCATCGCCGTCGAGCAGGATGCTTCGGGCAATGCCCACGATATCGGCCTGTCTTACGCCTCGGCCATCGGCGGCGGGCGTTCGGGGATCATCGAGACCACCTTCCGCGAAGAATGCGAAACCGATCTTTTCGGTGAGCAAACGGTGCTCTGCGGCGGCCTTACCAGCCTGATCAAGGCCGGTTTTGAAACCCTGGTGGAGGCGGGTTACGCACCGGAGATGGCGTATTTCGAGTGCCTCCACGAGGTCAAGCTGATCGTCGACCTGATCTACGAGGGCGGCATCGCCAACATGCGCTATTCGATCTCCAACACCGCCGAATACGGCGATTACACCCGCGGCCCACGGCTCATCGATGATGGCGTCAAGGCGCGGATGAAAGAGATCTTGGAAGAGATTCAGTCGGGCAAATTCACCAAGGAATGGGTGCTGGAAAATCGCGCCGGACAGCCTAGCTTCAAGGCCATGCGCCGGCGCGAGGCGGCGCACCCCATCGAGGAAGTGGGTGAAACGCTCAGGGGCATGATGCCTTGGATCGCCGGCAACCGGCTCGTGGACAAGGCGAAAAACTGAGCCGCAGACGGAAAATCGTCCCGACCGGGCCGTGGCGTCGGTGCCGCGGCCCGTTTTTCGGCGGGACGCGGGCAATGCGCCATAAATTCCATTTGCCCATTGCGAAAGGGGCAGAAATAAGCGTAAAAAGAGTGCCTTAACCAATTTTATTAAGGTTTCTGTGGACTGATTGTACGGAAGTCTTGGTGTGGCCGTGGCCGCATCGCCGCGGCGCTGCCCTGGAGGCGCTGCCCTGGAAGGGGACAGAGTCCGGTTAAGGCATCGATGATCGAAGGGACAGGTTCGCCACCTTCGCCGGGTGGCGGCCGAGTGGAAAATGACAAGCTGGTTGAAAGATATGGTAGTGCCGGTCTGCGGGGTTGCGGCCCCGGCCGCGGCCTACCGTGTCGCGTTCATTTCGAAGTCCCGCTTGTGGGCCCCGGGGCCGGGGCTGCGACTTAGGCGCCCCTGAGCCGCGGCATGATGCCGCCGTTCGGGGGATTTCCGGAAACGCAATGACGCCTATTGTCGCAAGGATTGACCCATGACCGAGAGTAAGGACCAGAACCGAGTCGTCATATTCGACACCACCTTGCGCGACGGTGAGCAATCGCCGGGCGCATCCATGACATTAGAGGAAAAACTGCGTATCGCCGAGGTCCTCGATGAGCTCGGCGTCGATATCGTCGAGGCGGGCTTCCCGGTCGCGTCCAACGGCGATTTCGAGGCCGTCCGCGAGATCGCGGCGACCCTTCGCAACGCCACCGTCTGCGGCCTCGCCCGCGCCCATGACAGTGACATAGACCGCGCCGGGGAGGCCCTGCAATCGGCGCGGCGCAAGCGCATCCATACCTTCATCTCGACCTCGCCGCTGCATATGAAATACAAGCTGCGGATGGCGCCCGACGACGTCCACGCCGCCGTGATCTCTTCGGTGCGCCGTGCGCGCAACTATACCGACGACGTCGAATGGAGCCCCGAGGACGGATCGCGCAGCGAGCACGATTTCCTGTGCCGCTGCGTGGAAGCGGCCATCGACGCCGGCGCCACCACCGTCAATATTCCCGATACCGTCGGCTACGCCATGCCCGAGGAGTTCGGCGCGCTGATCACCATGCTGAGGAACCGGGTGCCCAATATCGACAAGGCGGTGATTTCCGTTCATTGCCATAACGATCTGGGGCTGGCGGTGGCCAATTCGCTGGCCGCGGTGGCGGCCGGCGCGCGCCAGGTGGAATGCACCATCAACGGGCTCGGCGAACGGGCCGGCAACGCCGCGCTCGAGGAAATCGTCATGGGGCTCAAGACCCGCAAGGATTTGTTGCCCTATGAAACCGGGGTCGATACCACGCAGATCATGCGCGCCTCGCGCCTGGTTTCCGCGGTCACCGGGTTCGTCGTTCAGCCCAACAAGGCGATCGTCGGCGCCAACGCCTTCGCCCATGAAGCGGGCATCCACCAACACGGGATGCTGCGGCACGCCCAGACTTATGAAATCATGGACCCCGCGGATGTCGGCCTGACCAAATCGACACTGGTCATGGGCAAGCATTCGGGTCGCCATGCCTTCCGCGTGAAATTGAAGGACCTGGGGCTCGATGTGGGGGAAGACGCTCTCGATGATACGTTCCGCCGGTTCAAGGACCTGGCCGACAAGAAAAAGGAAATCTTCGACGAGGATATCGTGGCCCTGGTTGATGATACCGTGGTGCGGTCCAACGACCGCATCCAGGTGGTGCGCCTGAAGGTCGTCTGCGGCACCGAAGGCCCGCAGACCGCGGAACTAACCCTGCGGGTGGACGGCACCGACCGCACCACCACGGCCACCGGCGATGGGCCCGTGGACGCCATCTTCCGGGCGATCCGCGAACTTTTCCCCCATGAGGTGCGGCTGCAGCTTTACCAGGTTCATGGGGTCACCGGCGGCACCGATGCCCAGGCCGAGGTCACCGTGCGGCTTGAGGAGAATGGCCGCACGGTCAACGGCCAGGGCGCCGATACCGACACCCTGGTGGCGTCGGCACGGGCCTATGTCAATGCGCTGAACAAGCTCATGGTCAAGCGTGAAAAAGTGGTTTCCGCGCTCTCGGCGTAGAGGGCGGCAGGATAAATAGGGCCCGGCCGCAGGTGCCGGTCCCGCAAAGGAAAGAAGCGAGGTTCCATGTTTGCAAGATTATTCGGCATGTTATCGGCGGACATGGCCATCGACCTTGGGACCTGCAATACGCTGGTATACGTCAAGGGCCGGGGCATCGTCCTCAACGAGCCGTCGGTGGTGGCGATCCACGAATCCAAGGGCCGCAAGCACGTCTTGGCGGTGGGCGACGAGGCCAAGATGATGCTGGGCCGCACACCGGGCCACATCGAGGCGATCCGGCCGCTCCGCGATGGCGTCATCGCGGACTTCGAGATCGCCGAGGAAATGATCAAGCACTTCATCCGCAAGGTCCACAACCGCCGCTCCTTCGCCCATCCGCAGATCGTCATTTGCGTGCCTTCGGGCTCCACGGCGGTGGAGCGCCGCGCCATTCGGGAATCCGCCGAAAGCGCCGGCGCCCGCCGGGTCTTCCTGATCGAAGAGCCCATGGCGGCGGCCATCGGCGCCGGGCTGCCGGTGACCGAGCCGACCGGGTCCATGGTGGTGGATGTGGGCGGCGGCACCACCGAGGTGGCGGTCCTGTCGCTTGGCGGAATCGTCCATGCCCGCTGCGTGCGGGTGGGCGGCGACAAGATGGACGAGGCCATCATCGCCTATATCCGGCGGAACCATAACCTCTTAGTGGGCGAGGGATCGGCCGAGCGCATCAAGAAGGAAATCGGTTCCGCCTGTCCGCCGGCCGACGGCGAAGAGGGACGGGTGATGGAGATCAGGGGCCGCGACCTCCTGAACGGCGTGCCCAAGGAGTTGATCATCTCCGAGCGCCAGATCGCCGAAAGCCTGGCCGAACCGGTCAGCGCCATCATCGAGGCGGTCAAGGTGGCCCTTGAACACACGGCGCCGGAGCTGGCCGCCGATATCGTCGACAAGGGCATCGTGTTGACCGGTGGCGGCGCGCTCTTGTCGAACCTCGATTACGTCCTGCGCCATGCCACGGGCCTTCCCGTTTCCATCGCCGATGAGCCCTTGAGCTGCGTCGTGCTGGGCACCGGCAGGGCGCTGGAGGAGACCAAGACCCTCAACGTGCTGGACCGTTACTAGGACCGCTTAGAGTCATAGGCAAGGCCGATGGAATTCAGTGGGACAAGAATCATCGCGCGGTTCGCCATGCCGCTGCGCGGCAGGGGCCAGCGTTTCGTCCTTGGCTCCCTGGTGATCGTCGGCTTCGGCTTCATGTTGTTGGGCAACAGCGGCGCGGTGTTCGTCGAGAGGATGCAGGTTGCGGTCGCCGATGTCGCCACGCCGATCCTGGAGACCATCGTCCATCCGGTGGCCGCCGTGGACCGGGGGATCGCCAATATTCGCGAGATTTTCGCCATGCGTTCGGAAAACACCCGGTTGCGGCAGGAAGTGGTTCGCCTGCGCGCCTGGCGGGGGGCCGCCCATAAGCTCGCGGCCGAAAACATCACCTTCCGGGGGATGCTCGGCTACCAGGGCCCGCCCCGGCACAGCTTCATCACCGCCCGGGTCATCGCCGATGGGCGTGGGCCATTCGTCAAGAGCGTGCTGGTCAATGCCGGGGCCCGCCAAGGCGCCGCCAAGGGCCAGGCGGTGATCGCGTCGGGCAGCCTGGTGGGCCGGGTGACCGTGGCCGGCGCGCGTTCGGCCCGGGTGCTTCTGCTGACCGATCTCAATTCGCGGATTCCCGTGATCGTCGAAGAGAGCCGCACGCGGGCCATTCTCGTCGGCGACAATTCGCCGTGGCCTGCCCTGCGGTACCTGCCGGAAGCCGCGGTGGTCAAGCCGGGCCAGCGCATCGTGACCTCGGGTCACGGCGGGATTCTGCCGCCGGGCCTGCCGGTGGGCCGTGTCGTCGCCGCCTCGGGCGGCGGTTTCCGCGTCCAGCCCTTGGTCAACCTGGATCGGCTGGAATATCTTCAGATCGTCGAGTTCGCGCCGGTGCCCGCGCCCCAGGCGGCGGCCGGCAAGGCCGGGGACGGCCCGCGGTGAGCGCAGCGCTTTGGCATCGGCTGGACGTGTGGGCTCGCCGGTTGATGCCGGTGGGCCTTAGTGTCGTTTTCGTCCTGGTTACGGTGGTTCCCTTTCCCATCCCCGGTTACGCCGCCATGGTGCCCATGCTGGCCCTGGCCTCGGTTTTCTTTTGGGCGATCCACCGTCCCGGCCTGCTGCCGCCGGTGGTGGTGTTCGCCATCGGCCTGGTCCAGGACATCCTGACCGGCGCCCTCGTGGGCTCCGGCACCGTGGTTCTTCTGTTGGTCTACGGGGTGGTCGTTTCCCAGCGGATTTTCTTTCGCGATAAATCCTTCCCGGTGGTTTGGTTGGGCTTCACCATGGTCGCGCTGGGTGCCGGCGCGTTGAACTGGCTGTTCGCCAGCGCCTTCGCCGGCCAGGTGATCCCCTCGGGGGCGGCGCTGTTTCAGGTCCTGGTGACCATCGCCATTTACCCGTCGCTCGCCTGGATTCTTCACCGGGTTCACAGGCTTCTGCCCCAGAGGGCGTAGCGTGATCCGCGACCAGGAACTGTACCGAATCTTCAGCCGCCGGGCGGCGCTGGTTGCGGGCGGCAAGCTGGTGTTGCTGGCGGCGCTCTCGGGCCGCATGTATTACCTGCAGGTCATAGAGGCCGAGCGTTACCGCACCTTGGCCGAGGACAACCGAATCAACATGCGCTTGTTGGCGCCGCTGCGGGGGGTCATCTTCGACCGCTACGGGGTGGAGATCGCCGCCAATCAGCAGAATTACCGGCTCGTCGTCGTGCCCGAGCGCAGCCCCGATATCGATCAGACCCTGGCCCGGGTCGCCCGCTTCATCGCCCTCGACGAGCGTGACCGTAAACGGGTCAAGAAGGTGATCAGGCGCAAGCGCGGTTTCGTGCCGGTGACCATCCGCGAGAATCTCGACTGGCGGGAAGTGGCCAAGATCGAGGTCAATACGCCGGATTTGCCTGGCGTGCTCATCGAGGTGGGCCAGACCCGGCTCTATCCCTTCGGCGAAGCGGCGGCGCATCTTCTGGGCTATGTGGGGGCGGTGTCGGAAAGCGAGATCACCGGCGAACCGCTGCTGCAATTGCCGTCGTTTCGGATCGGCAAGAATGGCGTCGAGAAGGCCCGCGACAAACAGCTCCGGGGGCGGGGCGGGCGGTCCGAGGTCGAGGTCAATGCCACGGGGAGGGTGGTCCGGGAGCTGTCGCGCAAGGAGGGGCAGCCCGGCGACGAGATCCGCCTGACCATCGATATGGCGCTTCAGGAATTCGCCTTTAAGCGTGTCGGCGACCAAAGCGCCGCGGTGACGGTAATGGACGTGCGCACCGGCGAGGTGCTGGCCCTGGCGTCGGCGCCGGCTTTCGATCCCAACGCCTTCAACAAGGGGATAACCGGGGGCTATTGGCGCCAACTCATGGGCGACGAGCGCGCGCCGCTCACCAACAAGTCGATCTCCGGACAATACGCGCCGGGCTCCACCTTCAAGATGATGGTCGCCCTTGCCGCCCTGGAGGCGGGGCTCGTCGGACCCGAACACAGCGTCTTTTGCAGGGGCTTCGTTCGATTGGGCAGGTCCCGCTTTCACTGCTGGAAAAGGGGCGGCCATGGGCTTGTCGATATGCATGCCGCCCTGCAGCAGAGCTGTGACGTCTATTTTTACGACCTGGCGCGGCGCACCGGGGTCAACCGGTTCTCCGCCATGGCCGAGCGTTTCGGGCTGGGCGCGCCGCCCGGCATCGGCCTGCCCGGCGAGAAGCCGGGCCTGATGCCCACCCGCGAATGGAAGCTCGCCGTCATCGGCGAGCGCTGGCAAGGCGGGGAGACCCTGGTGGCCGGCATCGGCCAGGGCTTCACCCTGGCGACGCCCTTGCAACTGGCGGTGATGGCGGCCCGCATCGGCAATGGCGGCTACCAAGTCAGGCCGCGGATCTTCTTGGACCCGCCCGGCGAGAGGCCCCAGGATTTGGGCGCGCCAACGCCTGGGCCCGGGGCCAGCCTCGGCATCTCCGATGGGGCCATGGACGTGGTGCGCCGGGGCATGTTCGCGGTCTCCAATTCCCCCCGGGGCACGGCGTATCGGTCGCGGATTCGCGAAAAGCGCTGGCGGATGGCGGGCAAGACCGGCACCAGCCAGGTGCGCAGGATCACCCTCGCCGAACGCCGGCGCGGCATCGTCAAGAACGAAGAGCGCCCCTGGAAGGAACGCGACCATGCCTTGTTCGTGGGCTATGCGCCCGCCCACGACCCCCGGTTGGCCATTTCCGTGGTGGTCGAGCACGGCGGCGGCGGGTCCAAGGCCGCGGCACCCATCGCCCGGGATGTCATGGTTGAGGCACTCAGGCGCGGTGAGGAGGTGGAATCCGCGGCCATGGGCATTGGGGTGGGCGGTGCGGCCAACCGCGACGGGTTGGGCGGCGCGCTTCGCAAGGCCGCGCTGGGCGGCGGCGCGGATCGGCACGGGGGCCGGTGATGTCCTCTGTTTCCTTCAGGACGCCGCGAATGACCTTGGTCCAGAAGCTCGGCCAGCTCAACTGGGGGCTGGTGATCGTGGTCACCCTGATCGCCTCGGTGGGGTTCGCCATGCTCTATTCGGCGGCCAACGGCAATATCCACCCCTGGGCGTCGCGCCAGATGGCACGATTCGGGCCGGCGCTGGTGATGATGATCGGCCTGGCATTGGTGGATATCCGAATCTGGCTGCGCAACGCCTATATCATCTATTTGGGCGCGCTCGCCCTTCTGGTGGCGGTGGAATTCGTCGGCGCCGCCGGCATGGGGGCCCAGCGCTGGATCTCTCTCGGGCCGGTGAACCTGCAGCCCTCGGAGGTGATGAAGCTCGCCCTGATCATCGTTCTCGCGCGCTATTTCCATGCCCTGCCCAAAGGCGCGGTGACCAAGGCGCGCTACCTGATCTGGCCGGCGTTGCTGAGCGCGGCGCCGGCGCTCCTGGTGCTGCGCCAGCCCGACCTCGGCACGGCGGTGATGTTGCTGATGATCGCCGGCGTGCTGTTCTTCATGGCCGGCGTCAGGCTGTGGACATTCGGCCTGGCGATCGGCCTCGGGCTGGTCGCCATTCCCATCGCCTGGCAGTTCATGAAACCCTATCAGAAGCGGCGCATCCTGACCTTCCTCGATCCCGAATCCGACCCCTTGGGAGCGGGCTACCATATCCTGCAATCGAAGATCGCCTTGGGTTCGGGGGGCCTGACCGGGAAGGGATTCCTCAAAGGCAGCCAGGCCCATCTCAACTTCCTGCCGGAAAAGCAGACCGATTTCATCTTCACCATGCTGGCCGAGGAATTCGGGCTGGTCGGCGGCATCGGCCTGTTGGCGCTCTATTCCCTGGTGCTGGTCTACGGCTATTTCATCGCGCTGCGCGCCCACAGCCAGTTCGGCCGGTTGTTGGCGCTGGGGGTGACCTCCGCCTTCTTTCTCTACGTCTTCATCAACATCGCCATGGTCATGGGGCTGATCCCGGTGGTGGGCGTGCCGCTGCCGCTGATTTCCTATGGCGGCACCTCCATGGTGATGCTGTTGGTCGGCTTCGGGCTGCTGTTGGGGGTGCACGTGCACCGCGACCTGGCGGTCGGCCGGACCGGCGTCGTCGCCGGCGCCGACTGAGCCCGCCCCGCCCCGGCCCGGGCCCGCCCCCGGGCCCGCCCCCGGGCCCTCGACAAAGCACGGGCCAATTGCTATATCCATGCCCTTCCCGAACGGGTTCCCGCCAGGGTTCATGGGCGATTAGCTCAGTTGGTAGAGCAGCTGACTCTTAATCAGCGGGTCGAGGGTTCGAGTCCCTCATCGCCCCCCAATTTTATCATTATTATCAATGCTTTATGACCGTTCCAGGAGAAATACTGGAGCGGTCATTTAAGTATAAACAGGTATAAACTTTTGACGCCCTGTCAGAGATGGTTGATTTCTGCCATTTTTGGGGGTTTCTCCCTGTCCAAATGGAGGGAGAATTCGATCAGGATC
>SMXQ01000132.1 GCA_004356985.1 Alphaproteobacteria bacterium
CCCGGCGCGATCCGCCAATTTCCATGGCGGTCCCGGGCGCGATGCCCGAAAGGGCCGGAATTCAGGGGCCGTAGCTCAGTTGGGAGAGCGCGTGAATGGCATTCACGAGGTCGTCGGTTCGATCCCGATCGGCTCCACCAAATCCACCAGGGGCCGGCGGTTGTCACCGCCGGCCCCTTGATCTCATCCCATGAAGCCATGGGGCGGGCGACGGGGGCGGTCCATGGAACACTGGCGCGGCGCCGCTTTCTCATGCTGGGCGCCGGCTTCGGCGCAGGTTTGGCGCTGGGCGGGCTTGGCGGGGCACGCCCCAGCCAAGCGGCGGTGCCGGGCGCGCGGTTGACCACGCGGGTCATTCCCTCGAGCGGCGAAGCCTTGGCGGTTGTCGGCATCGGCACTTGGCGGGCCTTCGACGTGGGCGCCTCGGAAGGCGAACGGGCGCCGCTGCGCGAGGTGTTGCGCCTGTTGTTCGAGGCCGGTGGACGGGTGATCGATTCATCGCCCATGTACGGCCCCGCCGAAGGCGTGGTTGGCGAACTTCTCGGCGAGCTCAAGGTCCATGACCGGGCGTTCTATGCCACCAAGGTCTGGACCGAGGGCGCGGCGGCCGGAATCCAGGAGATGGAACGCTCGATCGCACGGTACCGGCGGTCCCCCATCGACCTGATGCAGGTCCATAATCTGGTCGATTGGCGGACCCATTTGAAAACCTTGCGCGCCTGGAAGGCGCAAGGGCGGATCCGCTATATCGGCATCACCCATTACACCCCTTCGGCCTTCGCCGAGCTGGCCGCCATCATCAAGGGCGAGGACATCGATTTCGTCCAGTTTCCCTATTCGCTGGAGCGGCGCGAGGCGGAAGACATGCTGCTGCCGCTGGCCCAAGAACGCGGCGTCGCCACCTTGATCAACCGCCCGTTCGGGGGCGGCGGATTGTTCGGTCGCGTGCGCGGGCGGCCCCTGCCTCCCTGGGCGGCGGCGTTGGGCGCCGGCAGTTGGGCGCAGCTATTCCTGCGTTACGTGCTGGCCCATCCGGCGGTGACCTGCGTCATCCCGGGAACCGGCAAGCCGGCCCACGCGCGCGACAACCTGGCGGCGGGCTTGGCGCCCCTGCCGGCGCCCGAGGACGCCCGGCCCATCGCCAAGGCCTGGGACCGGATGTGAGCCGCGCGCTTATTCGTAGAACGCGCCCTCGCGGCGGACGATCTTTTGCGGCCGCCGGTTTTCCGCCGTGTGGGCGTCGATCTGTTGCTCCCGCACCCCGAGCCGCGCCTCGGGATCACCCTTTTCCGGCATCATGGCGGCGATCCTCATCACCACCAGCGGGTCGTCGCCGAAATTCTCGAAACAGTAATAGGTGCCCTCGGGCAGCATGATGCCTTCGTTGCGGCCGAGGTCCCAGGTCTCGCCCCGGGGGCCGTAGAATCGGGCCTGGCCCTGGAGGACGACGAAGCTGTGGTCCTGATTGTGGTGGGCATGCATGGCGTTCTCGCCCTCATGGGCGGCATAGACCCGGATCTTCATCTGAAGATTGTCGGTTTCCGCGAGCATCCGGGACTCGCTGCCGGCGTCGAGCAGTTGGGCCCGCAACCGGAAGCGCGCCGGCGGCGGCGTCTTGTCGAAATCCACACTGGCGGTCGGGTCGCCCAATTCCACGGGACGATGGCTGGTCTCTGTCATGGTGAATTTCCTCCTCTGGCAACGGGCTCCGGGCAACGGGCTCCGGGCAACGGGCCGGTTTTTTCGCCTTGGCCGGCCCCCGGCTTGGTGGTTGGCTCTCCGCGCCCGGCCGCCGCTGCCGTGGCGTGGGGCCGCCCGAGGGCGGCAATCCCCCCTGCGGTGATGATCATAGCAGAGTGCCGCCGGGCCGGAGAGCGGCTTCGCGCGCGGGCCGTGCCCTAAACCGGCCGGGGATCGTTACTTTGTCCGAAAGACAGCGGTTCCCAGCCCTCCGACTGTTCATCACCGCCCTTTTCGGCGGCCGTCCGCAGGGCCTTCTTCCAGCCGAGGATGGCCATGAGGAGGGCGAGGATGAGGCCCAGCAGCAGGGCCAAAATGCTGGTCAGGTCGGACCCTTCGCCGGCGCGGTCGGCCCGGCCGGTGGATCGGTCATCGCCGCCGGGCGCGGCCATGGCACTGGGCGCCAGCGCGGCGCTCTGGTCCCAGGACGGGGTGGCGTTCCAGAACCAATCGCTCGTGGCGTCCCGCCCGGGAAGGGCGCCGGCTTCCCTGGTGCCGGCCGGTCCAGGTTCTCCGCCCCGGCCGGCGCTGGTTTTGACAATGCCGGTGTCGCCGGTGCCACCGCCCTGGGATCGGCCCGTGCCCCCGGTTCCGCCGACGCCGGAAAATCCCCCGCCCCCCGCGCCTGCGCCCGCGCCTTCGCCTGAGAGTGCTAGCGCCCTGTGGGAGGGGTTCTCCGCGCCCGCGTCCGGGCCGATGTTTTCACCGCCCGAAAGACTTTCCGCTGGTCCGGCCTCGGCGGCCGCGGCGACGGGCCCGCCACCGGTGTTCCCCCCACCGTCGTCCCGGGCGGAGGCGTCGGCGACGGGGGCCGGTGCCTGGCGGCTCTGATCGTCCCCCGTGGCGCCGCCGCCACCGGGCGTGCCGGGGTCGTCCCCCGGCACCGGCCGATCAGAGACCGCGGCGGCGATGATGTCGAAAGTCTGGCCGACTTTGTCCCCGAGCCCGAATATGGCACTGATGATAACGACGGCGACGAGGGCGAGAATCAGCGCGTATTCCAGCGCCGTGACGCCGGAATCGGATTTTACTAGGGTGCGTATGGACGCTCTCATGCCGGGAACATGAACCCTCTTTACCCGTGGGAAGACCCGTCGAAATTTGGCCTCATATTGTTAAGGATGCATTAACGCTGGCCCGCGGAGGTTTGCATCCGTGCGCGGCATGACCGGGGGAAGGCCCATGGGAATGGGGGTCCGGGGCGCGGGCCGGTGCCCGCCGCGCGGCGAAACCAGACGGCCGCGGTGTTGAAATCCTGGGCCGCGCCCCCGCCCTTGAGGTGCCTGAAACCGATATTTTTGGCGACGAGAACGTGTCCGGCCCGGGCCGCCTTGCGGAACCATTGCGCGGACTGGCGGGGTCCAGGGGGGGCCTAGGCCTCGGGCGTAGCCAGCCCCATATGGTGCCGTGCCTGGCGAGGGCCATTTTCGGCGAGGGGCCGCCATATCATTAGCGCCTTCGCGGTATCGCCCCGGTACTAGGCCCTGGCGCCGGGCTTGTGGCCGGAACCGCCCTGGGGTTTGATGGGCTGGCGGGCCTGCCCTCGCGGCTGGCCGCCGGTGCCGGCCAATGGTGAAGGGGGCCGGACCGCATTCGGGAGGCCCATGGTGGAGGAAATTTTCGAAACCCTGACCCAAGGGACCGGTCTCACCGGCTGGTGGTTTCTCGGGCTCTGTGCGATTTCCTTCGTCGGTAGTTTGATCGCCGCGGCGTTGGGGCTGGGCGGCGGCATCCTGGTCCTCGCGGTGATGGCCCTGGTCCTGCCGCCGACGGTCTTGATCCCGGTTCACGGCGTGGTGCAACTGGGCTCCAACCTGGGCCGCGCCCTCTTCATGGCCCGCCGGGTTCTCTATCTGGTGGTGCCCGCCTTCATCGCCGGTGCCGGCATCGGCGCGGCGGCCGGCGCCTATGTGGTGGTGGCCCTGCCGCTCTGGCTTCTTTTGGCGCTGTTGGCGGTCTTTGTCCTTTATGGAACATGGTCGCCGGGTTTCCGCAGCGCCAGGCCGGGCCGGGCGGTGTTTTTCGCCGTCGGCGCCGGTAGTTCGTTGGTGACCATGTTGGTCGGCGCCACCGGCCCGCTGATCGCCCCCTTCGTGTCGGCCGCCTGCGGCGAGCGCCGCCAGGTGGTCGCCACCCATGCCCTGCTGATGTCGGTCCAGCACGGCATCAAGGTCCTGGCCTTCGGCCTTCTGGGCTTCGCCTTCGGCCCCTATCTGCCGCTGTTGGCGGGCCTTCTGGCATTCGGGTTGCTCGGCACCTGGGTCGGCGGACGGCTGCTGGCGAGGCTGCCGGAGGATGTTTTCCGCAGGGGGTTGAGGATGATTCTTACGGTGCTGGCGGCTCGGCTTTTCTACGATTCGGTGATGGCCTATCCCGGTTGACCGGGGGCCCCGCCCGCGCTTGGCGCGGCCCCGGCTGCCGGGGGGATTGCTTCGCCCCGCGCGCGGTGTCAGCATTGTCCCCCGTTGCCGGCCTCGGGGACCGAAACCTTGGGTCGGCGGCGGTAAGGACCACCGTTCCAAGGGAGGAATTCAGAGATGACTGGGTACTCGAAGATCTGCGGTACTGGCATCGCCATCATTGTTCTGGGGGCGGCCGTGGTTTGGGCCCTGGGTTTCCCTGCCGCGGCCCAGAGCCAGCGGTCCGAAACGGCGCAAAAGCTGGTGGACGAACTGCGGGGCATGGTCAAGCGCGGCGAAGAGCGGCGGCTGGCGTCGCCGCGTTTCCTGGAAGAGCTCAAGGCCCTTGCCGGCAAGTACGATTGGCCGTGGCGGCGGGTGGTCTTCCGGGACAGGTTCCAGGACGGCGATTACACCTACGACCCAATCTGGTCGGTGGCCCAAGGGCGTTTCTGGGTCGAGGGCAAACTCGGCCTGCGTTCCAGGGTGGAGCCCACCACCGCCCAGCAACCCCTTCGATCACGCCAACGGAAATCGGATGCGTCATCGGACCTGTTCGGCGCCGTGCTGCGTGAAATAATGCGTCCCGGGAACGGTGGCGACCGGCAGGAATCCCAGCAACCGGTGCGCTCCGCGACGGCCGAGATTTTCACCCGCCAGGCGATCGGCAACGCCTTCGCGGTTCGCCTCCGGCTGCGCACGGTTTCCGACCTTCCCGCCCGCATCGAATTCGGGCCCTACCAGGGCGATCGGCGCAAGGAGGGTTACCGCTTGGTCTACGACAACCGCGATGGCCGCGGCCCGGTGTTCGAATTGGTGCGCATGCAGCCCTGGGGTTCCAGCGTGATATTCGCCCTCGACGGGGCGCCGCGGCTGGATGATGGGCGCACCCACCGAATCTTGTGGACCCGCGACAGGGCGGGCAACATGAAGATCCGGCTTGACGGCAAGCCCTTGTTGAGCGCCGCCGACAGGGGGTTGAGCGGCGATTTCCAGGGCTTGACCATCATCAACGGCGGCGGCGATTACGGCATCGGCGCCGTCAGCGTGAGCGATATCCCGCCGGAGCGTCGCCCGCGCCGCTGAATTCCATGGCCCGGAATCGCCCTAGCCGGCTTCGGCTCCCTCGTCGGGGACCACGATCTGAAGCGTGTGCCCGTCGGGGTCGTCGAAATAGATGCAGCGGTCGTCACCGGTTCGGCCCCTGACTTCGATGCCCGCCGCTTCGAGGTGGCCGCGAATGCCGTCATAGGTGCCGGTGGCGACATTCAAGGCGAGATGGTTGATATCGTGGCGCGGCGTGAATTCATCCCCCTCGCGCGCTTCGAACAGCCCCACCAATTGCGATCCGCATCTAAGAAAGATCCGTCCCGGGCCCTCATGGTCGACCGTCATGCCGAGCACGTCGACGTAAAACGCTCTGGAAAGTACCGGATTGCGAACATGAAGCACGATATGGTCGATTCCGGTGGTGTTGAGGGAAATCTCCGTCATAGCAACCCTCCGTCCAAGTTGGCGCAGAAGCGTCAGTGCCATCGCCGTCATTTTAACACAAATTCCGTCGCCGTTGGCCCGGTTAGCGGAATCGGCGGCGCCGGCGGCGCTTTTGGTCTTGTTCCCAATGTGCCCATGGTCCCGGTTCAATCCTTCAAATGGCCTCATTGAGGCCGAATTCCCGCCCCAATCGCCGGTTTAAATATTTGTTAGGCATCCCGAGGTAGGGTGATTCAATGATGGAACAACCGGGTCATCGGTCCATGAACACGATAGCAAGCACTCGAATCATGACCGACCAGGATCTCGCGGGTCTTGGCCTCCAATGCGTGGCCTACGTCAAGCGCATCCAGATCGGCGGCGGAAACGCCTATTCCATCCATGCCGCGGATGGCACCGAAATCGCCATCATGGTCAACCGCGACATCGCCTTCGCCACCATTCGCGAACACGACATGGAAGCGGTTTCGGCCCACTGACGGGCCCGGGCGCCCTTGGCGCGCGCCTCGCCGCCTGCCAACGCCTTCACAGTCCATGGCCGAGACGTGAGCCTGCCAGGCCTGACGCCTGCCAGGCCTGAAGCCTGCCAGGGCAGCCGCGGTCAGGCGGCGGAGATGGTGGTGGATTCGCTCAACAGCGCGTAAAGGGCGTCGGCGGATTCGGATCCCCGTAGCTTCTCACAGGTCTCCACATCGCGGAGCTTGCGCGACACCCGGGCCAGCGCCTTGAGATGGTCGGCGCCGGCGGTTTCCGGCGCCAGCAAAAGGAAGATGAGATCCACCGGCTGTTCATCGATGGAATCGTAGTCGACCGGTTGCTGGAGACGCGCGAACAGACCGTAGAGGCGTTGCAGGCCGGCCGGCTTGCCATGGGGAATGGCGACGCCACCGCCGACCCCGGTGGTGCCGAGCCGTTCACGTTCGACCAAAACTTCGAAAATCACCCGCTCGTCAAGACCCGTGAACGTCGAACAGGTACGGGAGAGTTCCTGAAGGGCTTGTTTCTTCGAGGTAACCTTGAGCGCTGGAATCACCCTCGACGGGGTGATCAGATCAGAAATTTCCAATCTTCATGTCCTTTGTCTGGTGCGCATGCCGGAATGACCCCGGGCTTGGCCCGGTCTAATCGAACGACGGGATGCGCGACACCAAATTAGGCGAAAATCACCGTAAACGCCGTACCAATGTCCTGGGGGGGTTCATGCCCCTTATTTTCCGCTCCGGCGCCCCAAGGGTCAAGGTGGCGCAAAATAGTTTCCCGACGGTGGAGAGTCAATAGGGGCCTAAATGCCCCTGCTTTCACAAGCACATAGCCTTTTCCCGTCGGCGCTGGACCGAGGACGGGATACGCATGGCGTCGCGGTACTTGGCCACCGTGCGGCGGGCGATCTCGACCCCTTCGCCGGACAATATGCCGACGATCTTGTCGTCCGACAGCACCGCCTTGGGCGGTTCATGGTCGATCAACGCCTTGATCCGGTGACGGACCGATTCGGCGGAATGGGATTCGCCTCCCACCGTCGATGGAATGGCCGTGGTGAAAAAATATTTGAGCTCGAAGACCCCGCGGGGCGTCGCCATGAACTTGTTGGACGTGACCCGGCTCACGGTGCTCTCGTGCATGCCGATGACATCGGCGATCTCGCGCAGGGTCAAGGGTTTCAGGTGCTGCACGCCTTTGGACAGGAACATATCCTGGGTGCGGACGATTTCGGTCGACACTTTTAAGATGGTGGTGGCGCGCTGATGCAGCGCCTTGATCAACCAATTGGCCGATTGCATGCATTCGTTGACGTATCGGCGTTCGGCCTTGGTGCGGGTGAGCTTGGTGACCTTGGCGAAATAGGACTGGTTGATCAACACCCTGGGCAGGGTGTCGGCGTTGAGTTCCAGGTCCCAACCGCCCCCCTTCCGCGCCCGCACGATGATGTCGGGGACCACGGTCTGCGCCGTATCATGGGTGAAGGCCAATCCAGGCTTGGGATTCAGTGCCTGGATCTCGGCCACCATATCGGCGAAGTCCTCATCGTCGACACCGCAGATGCGCTTCAGCACGGCGGCCTCGCGGCGGGCGAGACGGTCCAGATTCTTGACCAGGGCCTCCATGGCCGGATCGAGGCGGTCGCGGTCGTGCAGTTGGAGGGCGAGGCATTCGCCGAGGTCGCGGGCGAAAACACCCGGCGGATCGCAATCCTGGGCGCGCACCAGGACCGCCTCGACCTCGGCCTCGGAAATGCCCAGCCTTTCGGCGATCTCCTGGAGTTCGGCCCTCAAGTAGCCGGCCTCGTCGAGGCTGTCGACGAGGAGGCCGGCGATCATGCGCTCGCGGGGATCGGCGAAAATCATGTTGACTTGGTTCGACAGGTGTTCGCGCAGGGTCTCTTTCCGGGAAAGCCGCTCTTCGATGTCGAGAGGTTCCCCCTCAAAGCCGCCGCCGGCCCCCCAATCGGCGAACTGGGTGGGCGGGGCGTCGCCTAGGTCGCTGCGATCATCGTTGGTCCAGACGTTTTCGAAGTCCGCGTCCATGGGCCCGTCGCCGTCTTCGGGCAGGGTTTCCGAAGCGGTCAGATCGGCCGCGTCCACCGATGGCGGATCGGTGGCTTCCGCCATGGGCTCGCCGTCGGGCGGCGCGCCGGCCGATTCCCCGTTGCCGTCCTCGACGGCACCGGATTGCAGACCGCCGTCGGTTTCCCGCTCCGCGTCCAGGTTCCCGTCCAGGTTCCCGGCGTCTTCGGCGGGGTCGGTGTTTTCCGATTCCCGTTCGATCCCGCCGTCGGGCGATTCGCGTTCCAGCAAGGGGTTTTCGGCGATTTCCGATTCCACGAAAGCATCGAGATCTTGGTTGGAAAGTTGCAGCAGCTTGATCGCCTGCTGTAACTGGGGCGTCATGATGAGCGCCGTGCTCTGCCGCAGTGCCAGTTTCTGAGAGAGCGCCATGACCGCCGCCTACAGGCTGAACTTTTCCCCGAGATACACCCGGCGCACGTCCTCGTGGGCCAGAATTTCATCGGGGGTCCCGTGCATCAACACATGACCTTCGTGGATGATGTAGGCGCGGTCCACGATCTCCAGGGTCTCGCGGACGTTATGGTCGGTGAGCAGCACGCCGATGCCCCGGTCCTTCAAATGTAGGACCAGGTCACGAATATCGCCGAGCGCCACCGGGTCGATCCCGGCCAGGGGTTCGTCGAGCATCATGAACTGGGGGCCGGCGGCAAGGGCGCGGGCGATCTCGACCCGGCGCCGCTCGCCGCCGGACAGCGCCAGGGCGGGTGTGCGCCTGAGGTGGGATATGGAAAATTCTGCCAGGAGACTTTCCAGGAATGCCTCGCGTCGGTCCCGCTCCGGCTCCACCGCCTCGAGAATGGCGCGGATATTGTCGGCTACGTTGAGCCCCCGGAAGATCGAGGCTTCCTGGGGCAGGTAACCGATGCCCATGCGGGCGCGGCGATACATGGGCAGGTCGGTGATGTCTTCGCCGTCCAGAAGCACGGTGCCCGCATCGGGCGTGATGAGCCCGCAGATGATATAGAAACAGGTGGTCTTGCCGGCGCCGTTGGGGCCGAGCAACCCCACCGCCTCGCCGCGTTGAACGGCGAGGCTCACATCGCGCAGCACCGGCCGTTTCTTGAAGCGCTTGCCCAATCCGACGACTTCAAGCCCGGAATTGACGCGGACCAATTCGGCCCCCCCTTGGGAACCCTGGCGGGAGCCGGCACCGCTGGACGTTGAACTTGTGATCTGGTCGTTCATCTTCACCGTTTGTGTAGGGATTATTGGTTTAATTTCGATAAATTTCTTGGCCCGCGGCGGCACTCGGGATTATTTTCCGGGCACGATCAGGACCCGGACAGGGCCCTTATTTTTGCCGCCCTTGCCGGCGAGAATCCGGCTGATTCCGGTCTTGAAGTTGATGATCGCGCGTTCGCCGTTGAACTGATTTCGGCCCCGGGTGATCCGCACCTTGCCCCATAGCTCGACGGTGTCCTGGTCGGGAAGGTACACTGCGCGGTCGGCCAAGACTATCTCGCCGGGACGGGTGATCACCACATTGCCGTATGCGTCCAAGCGCCGCGGGCCGCCTCCATCGCCGCTCAAATTGGCGCCGCCTCTCTTGCCTTTGGAGGGGTTCGGCCGGGATTGGCTGGTCAGCACGTCGGCGCGCACCGTCCGTTCCTTGCCCTTGACGGGATTGCGTTGACGCAATACGGCATTGCCCCGGGCCACGGCGAGGGATTTGCGGTTGTGATATTCCAGGCTGTCGCGGGCGGTGATGATATCGTCCTTGGTGACCAGCTTGAGCTTCCGTCCCGTCAACACCAGCACGCCCTGGCGCGAATCATAGACGCCCTTGTCGCCATAGGCGGTTTGGTTCGGCGAGACGATCTTGACTTTGCCCACCGCCTCGATGCGGGTGATCTCGGATCCCTTGCCCTTTATTTCTTCGTAATACGCGGTCAAGGTGTCGGCATACACCGTGGTGGCGCCTTGAATGGCTCTTGCGTTGCCCCGGGCGATATAGCGCTTTTTCTTCTGGTCCCACTCGATCCCTTCGTCGGCGTAGATTTCTAACGGCTTGGCATCACCGCCGCCGAGATCGAGGCCTTGGGCGCGGGCCGGTCCGCCCGCGGCCGGCGCGGCGACGAGGATCATTGCGGCAAGAAGGGCTTTGGCCGCGCGGTCGATCATCGTTGTTGCCTCTTGGGGGGTGCCGCGCGTTGGCGTTTGTCACGCGGGAACAGGAGGGCCTTCGACTTGCCCGTGAAGATCACCGTCTGGCCGCCGTTCAGAACCTTGAACCCCTGGCCGGTCACTTCGATGGAAGGGCCGCTTCCGGTCACCGGATCGTTGCCCTCCACCGTGCCGGCCTGGAGGTCGATCCGGGCGGTGGCGGTGGTAAAATGCATCCCGGCATCGTGAAACAGGTCGACGCCGCCGCTAAGGTCGAGGGTTTTCTTCTTCTGGGCGTAGGTGCCGTGTGCCGCCGACAGCGCCAGCCAGGCGCCGCTGTCGGTGGTGATGTCGCCCTTGGGGTTGGTCAGCAGGATCGAATCCGCGCCGGGACTGGCGCGGCGCGCTTGGTCGGCCGTCAACATGAAGGGCCGGCCCTTGTCGTTGGTGCCGGAGAAGCGGGGATTGACCATTTGCAAGGTTTTCGCTTCCTCGGGATAAATCCGGTTAAAACCGATCCTGAAGCCGCTCTCCACCGATGGCCACTGGGACCAAATCGCCACCATGGCGATCAGCACCACCGCCGCGGCGGGGAACAGCATCCGCATGACTGACACTTTTCGCCTGTGGGCCCGGTGCGCTTGGGGACTTGGTCCGGTGCGCAGGGGCAGATCGCCGAGCGCCGCCCGCCGCTTGCCCGATGAGGGCGGCTTCGTTCCCGCCGCGCCGCTATGCCGCGCTTCGCTCATGGTCGGATTCCTGGAACGGTGGCGGGTGAAACCGGAAGCATGATGGTCATCGAGGGGCGCTGGGTTCCCGGCTCAGGCTATGCCGGAGCGAAGGATGTCATGGATATGCACTATCCCAAGGGGTTTGCTGTCCTCCACCACAAAGATCGAAGTGATCGCTTTTTCGTCCATGATGGCTAGCGCCTCGGCCACCAGCGATTGGGGCGGCACCGTCACCGGCTTCTTGGTCATGATGTCGCCGGCGGTCAACGCCAACAGATCCGGGGCCATGTGCCGGCGCAGGTCGCCGTCGGTGATGATGCCCAAGAGCCGGCCTTGCGCGTCGGCGACGCCGGCACAGCCGAACCGCTTGGCGGTGATGGTAACCAACACATCGGCCATGATTTCGCCGGGCGCGACCATGGGCATGGCATCGCCGGCGTGCATGATGTCGGCGACCTTGAGCAGCTTGCGGCCCAATTGACCGCCGGGATGGAGCAACTGGAACTCGTCGGCGGTGAAGGCGCGGCGTTCCAGCAGGGCGATGGCCAGGGCGTCGCCCAGCGCCAGGGTCACCGTGGTCGAGGTGGTCGGCGCCAGGCCCATGGGGCAGGCTTCGTCGCTATCGGGCAGGACCAGCACCACGTCGGCGGCCTCGGCCAGGGCGCTGTCTTGATTGGCGGTGATGGCGACCAGGGGAATAGTAAACCGGCGGCTATGGGCGATGATGTCGGCGAGTTCGGCGGTGTCTCCCGAGTTGGAAATCGCCAGCACCGCGTCGTCCCGGGTGATCATGCCGAGATCGCCGTGGCTCGCTTCGCCGGGGTGGACGAAAAACGCCGGCGTCCCCGTGGAAGCGAGCGTGGCGGCGATCTTGTGGGCCACGTGGCCGCTCTTGCCCATGCCCGAAACGACGACGCGGCCGGGGATGCCGGCCAAGGTGTCCAGCGCCCGGACGAATCGTTCGTCGAGATTGCTGGCGGCGGCCTTGAGCCCCCGCGCCTCGATCTCGAACACCCGCCGCGCGGCGGCGAGATCTTTTTCGGCCTGAGAGGCGGCGGCGGGTTCGGTGGGCGGCTTATCGCTGGTTGCGCGCATCTTGGGGGCGGTGTCCCGTCATGTTGCTGGGGCCGGCGGCGGCGGCGCCATGCCGCGCCGGATGGCCGAAGCGAAAAAATCCTATCAGATTAGCCGCTTGGAAAACACCGGTTGATTGCCATGGGGGGCGGCGCGGGCGAACCGCCCCGCGCCCGTGGCTGTTCCCAAGGCCGGTCAATGTGAGAAAATATCGACCTCCGGCCATCCCCCTAGGTCCAGTGCCACCCGATGCCCGAGGAAGTCGAAACAGGCCTGGGCAAGGTCCGCCCGACCCTCCCGCGCCAGCATGACATCGAGCCGCGCCTTCAGGGCATGGAGGTGCAGGACGTCGGATGCGGCGTATCCCAGTTGCGCCTCGGTCAGTTGGTCGGCGCCCCAATCCGACGATTGCTGGGTCTTGGAAAGTTCGATGCCAAGCAGTTCGCGGGTGAGATCAGCCAGGCCGTGACGGTCGGTATAGGTGCGGGCGATGCGGGAGGCGATCTTGGTGCAATAGACCGGGGCGCAATCGACGCCCAGCCAGTGCTTGACGGCGGCCAGGTCGAAGCGGCCGAAGTGGAAAATTTTGAGGCGGCCGGGATCGGCCAGCAGCGCCACCAGGTTGGGTGCCCCATAAGGACGGTCCCGGCGCGGGAAACGGACCAGATGGGCCTCATCGTCACCCGCGCAAAGCTGGATCAGGCACAGCCGGTCCCGGGCCGTGGCGAGCCCCATGGTTTCCGTGTCGACGGCGATGACGTCGCCGAGATCCACGTCGGCGGGCAGGTCGCCCTCATGGAGATGGATGGTCATGGCGTGGCTCCTCGTGCCGTTCAATGTGCCCTACCAATTTAGGCGCTCCCCCGCGGGCGCGCCTTCAGATCAAAAAATGGTGCCCCGGATGAAGCCTCGAACTTCCACGGGCTTTCTTTCGCCCGCTAGGACCTGAAGCCGGTTGCTGGTGCGGGCGGGGAGACTCGAACTCCCACTTCCCTACGGAAACAGACACCTGAAGCCTGCGCGTCTACCAATTCCGCCACGCCCGCGCCGCAACATCGGCATCTTCTCGCAACATTCGCCCAACTTTGCAACATCTTCGTTGGCGTCCCGGCACGGTCTCCTCGCCGACCGCTTTTCTCCTCCCACTTTATGGCAGAAGATCGCGCGCAGCCAGTGCTTCCGCCGCCGCCGCGCCGCCGCGCCGAACCGACCCGCGGGTGGGCAGGCCGG
>SMXQ01000133.1 GCA_004356985.1 Alphaproteobacteria bacterium
ATGTTTTCCCGTGCCAACCTTTCCCACACCGGGCGCAGGAGACCGGCGCGCGCGCCGATGTGGTCGGCCTGGCCTTGGCGCAGCGGCTGGGTGGCCTCGCCATAGGGTTCGTAGAAGGTCTGGTTGAGGCCGATCACGAAGGGCACGTCGAGAATATCGACCCAGATGGCGTCCCCGGTGCTTTCGTTATGGTGATCATGCCACGACCATCCGGGGGTCAGCACCAGGTCGTAGGCCTCCATGGGCTGCTTTTCGCCGTCCACCACGGTGTACAGATCGGGGTGACCCTGAATCACGAAGCGGATGGCGGCGATGGAATGACGGTGGGCCCAGGCGACTTCGCCGGGCCGCACCATCTGGACGCCCATGAGGATGGTCTGGGTGGTGCCGCCGCGCTCCAGGCCCGGGTTGAAGAACGACAGGTTGCGCCGCGCGGTGAAACTTTCGGGCAGGGCGTCGCGCGCCTTGTCCAGCTTCTCTTGCAAAAGCTCCCACGGCCAGATATGGGCCACCCCGGCCGGCGGCGGCCCGCCGATGACCTTGTTCAACAGCTCTTCGTATTGCCATTGGCCGCGCATGTTGACGGCGGCGAGTTCCTCGTCGAACCGCTGTAACGGTGTTTTTGCCTCGGTCTTCTTTTGCTCGGCCATGTCTCCCTCCGGCGGATGGCGGCCGCTTATGGGGTTGGCTCGTCGACGAACCCGCCCATGTTCGAATCGACCCCGGTTTTCGCCAGTTCTTCGAGGTAAATCCGGTGGATCCTCGGGTCCTGGTCTTCGTATTCGACCTGGTTGCCGCCGTCCTTGACCGAGGTATCCACGCCTTTGTCGAACAAGGCACGCTTGGCTTCCACCAAGGGGTAGCGCTGGCTGCCGACGGCGATGGCCAGGTAGCGGGCGGGCGTCGGATTGGTATTGAAGTGCTGATGGAACATGGAATCCGGCGGCGCGAAGACCACCCCATGGCGCCAATCGACCCGGACGAATTCCTCGTCTTCGTCCGCCCCATACCAGAGCAGGGAATAGCCCGTCCCGTGCACGCAGAAAACGTGGAAATCGGCGCCATGCTTGTGGCCCTTCTTATAGGTGCCCACCGGCATTTCCGAGGAATGGGAATGCATCAGCCCGTCGGCCAGGGTGAAGCAGATGGAACTGCCGCCGGCGCCCCGATCATCCCAGGCCTGAAGTTCCATGGACGAGAGATCGGGTACGAAGTTGGTTTCCCACATGTGGCGGCCGGGACGGACGGGGATGAATTCGCCCTCCCCGGCGAAGAAATTCGCCGCCCCCTCGCGTTCCGGGAAGGTGTAGGGGTTGTCGAAGATGAACCCCTGGTTATGGAAAATATTCAGCATCATCGGCAGATTGGTCGCCGAACAGAGCCGCGCGCGCTCGGCGCCGGAACCGTTGAAATGCTGGTAGGTGGCGTTCAACGGCAGGGCGAACAGGCTTTTCGGGCCCCATTCGAAATTATGCTTGCGCCCATCATGGGCGATGACGGTGGTGGAGCCATGGCCTTCGACCACGTAGATCACCTCTTCGAAGAGGTGGCGCTGTTGGTCGCTCTGGCCACCGGGGGCGAGCTCGATGAGGAACATGGACATGAAGTCGCCCCGCCCCTTCAAGTGAACCGCGGCGCCATGGGTCCCCATGCGCGGCCAGGCCCCAGTATCCAGGGTCAGAAGATCGACGCCGAATCCCTCGACGATGGGAATGCCTTCCCCCTTGACCCAGTCGAGATACGGGTCCAACAGAAATTTCTCGATGTTTTCCGCTTCACTCACTAAATGATTCCTCCAAGGTTAAGCCCGTCACGGCCCATGATTTCCCGCCCTCGGTGATCCAAGCTCTTGGCAGAAGTCATAGCACGGGCGGGCCCGGATGTGGGATGCGCCATGCCGCCTTCAAATTCGTTCAACTCGGCGAAAGTGTGCTTTAAGCTGCGGCCGCCGAGAATTCCCATTCCATAACCATCGCGGACCCGAAAATGACCAATCCCGAAACCGTCTCCGAGCGGATGGCCGCCACCTTTGCCGCCCTCACCCTGGCCGATCTCCCCGATCATGCGCGCGAGGTCGGCATCAACGACCTCCTCGACATGGCGGGGCTCTGCATCGCCGCCCGCAAGACTGAATACATCGCCAAGATCATCGCCGGCTGCGACGCCGACGGGCCCTGCACCGCCATCGGCCAGGCGCGCGCGCTGGACGCGGCGGGGGCCGCCATCGTCAACGGCGTCGCCACCCATGGGGAGGATTTCGACGACACCCTGGAGGGCGCGCCGATCCGCGTCGGCGCCATGGTGATCCCGGCCGTGCTGGCCGCCTGCGAGCGGTTCGGGCGAACAGGGGCCGACGCGGCTCTGGGCATCGTCTGCGGCCTGGAGGCGGTCTGCCGCTTCAATCACATCGCGCCCGGCGCCATCCACCGCGCCGGGTTCCATCCGGTGGGCGTGATCGGGACGCTGGGCGGCACCGTGGGCGCCTCGGTGGCGCTTGGGCTCAACGCCCATCAGATGACCATGGCGCTGGGCATCGCCGGGTCGCTGGCGTCGGGCATCTTGGAGTACCTCACCGACGGCGCCTGGACCAAGCGCCTGCATCCGGGCTGGGCGGCGCAATCGGGCCTGCGCGCGGCACTCTGGGGGAGGCAGGACTATTTCGCCCCGCGCACGGTCTTCGAGGGGGGCCACAATTTCTTCAGGGCCTTCGCGCCGTCCTACGACGAGCCGCGATTCAGCTACGCGACCAAGACGCTGGGCCAAGAATGGTTCATGGAAAAGATCGCCTTCAAGCCCTATGCCTGCGGCACCATGATCCACCCCTATATCGACTGCATGATCCGGCTCGGACGTGACGGCGTCGACGCCGAGGCGATCGAGGCCATCGTTTGCGAAACCGGCGAAGGGCTGGTGGACCGGCTGTGGGAACCCTTGGCCGACAAGCACGACCCGCCGTCGGGCTACGCCGCCAAGTTCTCCATGCCGTTCTGCATGGCGGTGGGGTTCTTCGACGGCGATGCCGGGCTCGACCAGTTCACCGATGCGCGCGCCAAGGACGCCCAGGTGCTGGCGCTGTGCCGCAAGATTTCCTACGTCATCGATCCCGACAACGAATACCCAGACAATTACACCGGCCACATCCGCGTCACCTTCAAGGATGGCACCGTGCGGGAATTGCGCCAGCCCCATATGCGCGGCGGCCAAAAGGAACCCCTGACGCGCGACGAATTGGTGGAAAAATTCCGCGGGAATATCGCTTACGGCGGCTGGCCCGCCGAACTCGGCGAGGAATTGCTGGATTTCTGCACCGGTTTGGAAGCCGCCCCCGACCTTTCGGGCCTCGCCCGGTTCCGGGTGTGACGGGGGCTCCGAAGGATCAGTCGAACAGGCCGCCAATGGTTTTGACCGGCAGGAACAAGCGGTTGGGGGTCCTTGAAAATTTCAAGAACCCATAACGCTGGTAAAAGCCCACCGCGTGATCCAATGCCTCGACCACCACGGCATAAATTCCCATTTCTTCCGCAACCCCGGCGACCCTTCGCAGGGCATCGACCAGCAAGGTCTCCCCGAGCCTCATCCCCCTATAATCTTCATGGGCGGCGAGCCTGCCGATGAGGGACGCGGGAACCAAGGGATAGCGGGGTAATTTTTTGGCCTGTTCTTCGGGAAGGTGGCCGAGGTCGATGCTCAACGTACATAACGTATAGTATCCCAAAATATTCTCCCGCTTGGGTCCGGTCGCGACAAAAACCTGGGCGACGTTGCGGCGTTGGTCCTGTTTCGCGGTTTTCTTCAGATAATCATCAAGGGATGGTTCGCCACACGAAAAAGCCGCCCGGTCATGGTAGGTACCAAGCGGCTCGATGCCGATACATACATCTTCCAATTTCATTTAAGAATTTTTTTGTGGCTCTTGGCGGCGTCACGCAAGGCCTTGTTCGGCGCGGGCGGCTTCGACAAGGCCCGCATGAACACCACGCGGTCCTCGGCGATCAATTTCATCCTTTCATGATTCTCGATCGCCTCATGGGCGGCGCGCAACGCGCTCGAGACGATAAAGTCGCTCACGCTGCGGCCGCTCACCGCCGCCGCGTATTCCAATGTGCTTTTAACGCTTGAAGACAGGCGAACATTGACGCGCTCCTGCTTTCGCTCATCCGACGGCAAAACAGCATCTAAAGCAGCCATGATCTTTCTCCGCGAGCTAATCGAAACCTTTATGCCCCCTGGGCCGAGGGTTCACCGCCGGCTCGGTGGGCCTAAATCCAAAAGCCAGAAACTTGGATTATTGTACGTCGTTATGACCCACATACCAAGTCCTTTATGTACGTCAAACAAACATACATTTTTAGATCTATTACCTTTTCAAACAATTAAAATTTTACAGGCTGCCCAACAGGCCGAACACGCCGCGCTTGCGGAGGCCGCGCCGCATCAGTTCCACGTCCAGCACCTGGTGATCGTCGATGTCCAGGTTGACGCAGGGGCCCAGGGTGGAGACGAACCATTCCTGGGTGGCGCCGTCCTTGGCCTGGAAGATCAGGTCCGAGATGTCGAAGCGCGCGGCGATGTTGAGAAGCAAATCCTCCTTGCGATCTTCCACCCCTTCGGAAATGCCTTCCCCCTGCACTAAAACCTTCCAGGCCCCGGCCTTCTGGTAGGCCTCGATCTGCGCCAACACGTAAGGAAGGCTCCGGGTCCAGTCCTCATGGCCCTTCTGGCCGGCCTCGGCCACCACATCCAGCCCCGCCCCCTTGGCCATGGCGATCAGCGCACATTTATCAATCAGCGACATGGTGACCTGGGCCGAAGACACCTCGACGGCATCGGCGCCGATCTTCTTGACCGCCTGATAGAATTCCTTGGACACCCCCTGGGTGAACGCCGCCTCTGTGGTGTCGCCGGCGAAGAAGGTCTTGATGGCGGCCTTGTTCAGCGCGGCGATCTTTTTCTTGAGAAAATCCTCGCCCTGCAGCCGCCAGGCGCCGATGGCGATCTTGAAGAAATCGATGTAGTCCCCCGCCGATTCGATGAGATCATCGATCCGGTTCATGCCAAGCCCCCGGTCGGCGACGATGGTCAGGCCCGCCTGGCGCGGCTTCGACGGCCTGGGCGCGCAACGGATGAAAGAAAAGGCCTTCGATTCGAGGCCGCGATCCTGTGCCATGGCATGGTTCCTTTATGGGTTTTTTCTTGTATGAAGAGCGGGCACAATGTTCCCGAGACGCCAAGCCGTGTCAACCTACGCGAAAGGCCCGATCATGACGCTTATCCTCGGCAATGAAGACGTCGACGACCTTCTCACCATGGACGACGTCATCAAAGCGCTGGAACCGGCCTACCGCAATATCGCCGAGGGCCGCGCCGTGGCCGGCGGGCGCGCCGACCTGGTCAGTGAAACGCCTTACGATCCGGACGCGCGCTACTGGCTGAAGATGGCCTCGGGCATCGTCCCGGACCTCGAGGTCGGCACCGTCCGCATCAATTCCGATATCGTGACCTGGCCCAAGGACGGCAACAAACTGCGCCGGGTGAAGGCGCCCTTGGCGCCGGGCAAGCGCTGGGTGGGGCTGGTGCTGCTATTCTCTTCCGCCACCGGCGAGCCGCTGGCGATCTTCCCCGACGGCGCCATCCAACGGCTGCGCGTGGCAGGCTCCACGGGGCTGTCCATCAAGCACATGGCGCGCGAGGATTGCCACGTCCTGGGCCTGCTCGGCACCGGTTGGCAGGCGGGCGCCCATCTCGAGGCCGCCTGCGCCGTCAGGCCGATCACACGGGTCAATGTCTTCAGCCCGACCCAAGGGCACGCAGAAAAATTCGCCGAGGATATGTCGGCGCGCCGGGGGATCGAGGTGGTCGCAGCCATTACGCCCGAAGACGCGGTGAAGGGGGCCGACATCGTCGTCACCGCCACCAATTCCATGAACAACATCTTTTTCGCCGATTGGGTGGAACCGGGCATGCACCTCGCCACCATCCGCGACGGCGAGTTCGAAACCGCGGTGCTGAAAAGAGTCGACCTGCTGGCCATTCACGACCCCGGCAATATGGGCGACGACCACATCCATGCGCCGCCGGGCCTCACCATTCCCGACCTGGGCAAGGAAATTACGGAAGTCGAAGGGTTCGACGAAATCCTCAAGTCCCCGACCCTGGCCCAGGTGGTGGCGGGCCAGGCGCCGGCGCGGAAAAACGCCGACCAGGTCACCTGTTTCCTCAACTATCATGGTCTCGGCTTTCAATTCACCGCCACCGGCGCCGCCTTCTACGCCAAGGCGGTGGAGGCGGGCCGCGGCCATGAGCTTCCCACCGAATGGTTCACCGAAGACGTCCTTCCATGACCGTGTCCCGGGCGAGGGTCGAAATAGGCGCAGGGAGCGGGGCACCGTGAATGCGCGGGTAGCGGTCTTCGGTCCCCCAAGTGCGATTTTAGGCCTGCCAAAGGCTGTCACTTAGGCTATTATCGCGGCCCATGGATCATTTCCATGGGCGGCGTTCACACAAGGGGTCTTCAGCGATGACGCGTGAGACAGACAACTTGCCCCGGATCACCCACATCGCCCTCAAGGTCTCTGATATCGGCCGCGCGGCGGCGTTCTACCGCGACGTCTTCGGCTTCCAGCAGACCGACCTGAGAAGGAACGGCGATCATATCTCCTGCCATCTCACCGATGGCACCATGGATCTCGCCTTGGTCGAATTCGACCCCGGCAGCGTAATCGGCGGTGCCTCAGGGGAAGATACCGGCATCCACCATTTCGGCATCGACGTGGACGACACCGCCAAGTTCGCCGAAGCGATCAAGCGAGCAGGCGGCGAGTTGATAGACGACCCGTCCCGCCCCGGCGCCAGCACCATAAAGTTCAGGGTGCCGGGCGGCGGCGGGATCGCCGAGATCGCGCCCAAAGATTGGCACCAACGGGTCGAAGGTTCCTGATCCCCTGAACATCGGGGGTTGGGAAACCGGGTTGTTGCGAAGCCCGGCTCGATTACGGTTTATCGATGATGAGTGAATTCGCCCAGCGGGGCGTCGAAGTGACCAACAAACGCGCGCCGCGTGACGCGGGAAAAGGAAACCACCCATGCGACTAGCCCATATTTCAATAAAAGTCGACGACCTCGAGGCGGCGGGAGAATTCTACGAGAATGTCCTTGGCTTCCGAGACGTGCGCAGCGGTGTAAACCGCGACCATTATTCCCGCCACATGACCGACGGCAACATCGATCTCGCCCTCATAAAATACCAGGAAGGCGCGACATCACTTGATTCCCAGGTCGGCGGTGACGGACCGTGCATCCACCATGTCGGTTTCGAGGTAGACGATCTCGAGAAATGGAAAGCGCAGATCGAGGACCTGGGCCTGGAGATCATTTCCGAACCCGGGGTGATCCCCATCAAGTTCGTGGCCCCCGGCGGTCACATCGCCGAGGTCGCGCCGGCCCATCATTTCGATCTTGAACCGCGCTAGGACGGGGCCCGGGCCCGGGCGCCGAACGCGCCGCCATCCCACGCGAAGCCATCCCAGGATGGCCTATTTGAATTCGTCTAATACACGAAAGACGTAGTATAAGTATTTGATTATTAAGTACTATAATGGGGGATTTCTTTGTCTCTAGAAACGGACGAGAGGGATATCGTCGGCGCGCTTTACAGCTACATCGCCGAGGCCACAAGCCGGGAAATCCCGGCGGACGTGGCCGCCAAGGCCAAGCATCACATCCTCGATTCCATCGCCTCCATGGTGTCCGGCGCGCACCTGGAACCGGGACGCATGGCCATCAATTACGCCCGTTCGCTCGGCGGCACGGCGGAAGCGCTAGTCATGGGCACCGGCGTCGAGACCACGGCGATCAATGCGGCGCTGGCCAACGGCATGTGCGCCCATGCCGATGAAACCGACGATTCCCACCTCGAAGCACGGTGCCATCTCGGCTGTTCGGTGGTGCCCGCGGCGCTGGCCATGGCCGAGCGCGAGCAAAGCGGCGGCAGCGCTTTCCTGCGGGCCGTGGTGTTGGGCTACGATGTCGGCGCCCGGTTCAACCTTGCGCTCAATCTCGGCCCCATCCCGACCTATACGCTGTGCACCCACAGCCATGGGCCGAGCTTCGGCGCCGCCGCGGCCGCCGCCGCCTTGGCCCGCCTCGATGCCGCCCAGGTCCGCCATGTGCTGGCCTACGCCGTGCAGCAGGCGTCCGGGCTGAAGACCTATATGCGCGACCTCGAGCACATCGAGAAGGCCTTCATCTTCGGCGGCATGCCGGCCCGCAACGGCGTGACCGCAGCGACCATGGTGGCCACGGGATTTTCCGGTATCGCCGACGACATCACCGGCCGGGACGGCTATATGGATGCGTTCTCCGACGACCCCCGCCCGGACAGGCTTACGGAAGAATTGGGAGAACGGTTTGAGGTCAGCCGCACCAGCATCAAGAAATGGTCCGTGGGCTCGCCCATACAGGCGGCCCTCGATTCCCTGGAAGTGCTGATGGGCGACCACGGCCTCAAGCCGGGGGACGTGGCATCGATCACCGTGCGCCTGCCCGACGACCGCGCCTATATCGTCGATGACCGAGAGATGCCCGACATCTGTCTCCAGCACCTGATGGCCGTGACGCTGATCGACGGCGGACTGAGCTTCAAAGCCTGCCATGACGAAGCGCGCATGGCAGACCCCGAGGTTCTGGGGCTCCGAAGCAAGGTCACCCTGGTGCCCGAGGCCTTCCTGACCGAGGCCCGGCCCGAGCGCCAGGCCGTGGTCGAGGCGACCCTTGGCGACGGGCGCGAACTTAGCCATCGCACGGTGTCGGTGCGCGGCACGCCGGAAAATCCCATGGAAACCGCCGAGGTGGAGGAAAAGGCCCGCGGCCTCATGGCGCCGGTTCTCGGGCCGGATCGTACCCAAGCCCTGATCGCGGCCATCGCCGACATCGAAAGCCTCGCCAACGCCCGGGACCTGCGGCCGCTGCTGATCTGCGCCTGACCGGAGCCGCCCGATTTTGGGCAAAAAAACGGGCCCGCGCGGGGCCCGTTTGGATTTTGGCTTTGGCTCACCGCCGCGGCGCTTAGCTCGCGCCCTTGGTGGAGCACTTCGCGGTCCTCGCGCGCAACGGGAACCCCATATAGGTGATCTCGCAGGTGTGGCCCTTCTTGAGCGCCTCGCGGGCCTTCTTGATGGCTTTCTTACCC
>SMXQ01000134.1 GCA_004356985.1 Alphaproteobacteria bacterium
ATCCTTGTCGGCGTACCAACGTGAATCCCACGTGCGATTGATGCCGAGCCGAAACCCGATCGGATTGACCTTCTGACCCATTACGACGTCTCCTCGCGTTCCCGGACCACCACCTTGAGGTTGGAGAACGGCTTGATGATGCGGCCCGCCCGGCCCCGGGCGCGGGCACGAAATCGCTTCATGACCATGGCCTTGCCCACCGACGCTTCGGCCACGTAAAGCCGGTCGACATCGAGCTGATGATTGTTTTCCGCATTGGCGATGGCCGATTGCAGGACTTTTTTCACGTCCTGGGCGATGCGCTTGGACGAAAAAGTAAGATCGGCCAACGCCGTCTCGGCGGCCTTGCCCTGGATCATGCGGGCAAGCAGGCCCAATTTCTGGGGGCTCACGCGGATCAAGTGGCCGTAGGCCATGGCCTCGGTCTCACCGACCCGGCGGGGATTTTTTTTCTTGCCCATGGCCCCCTCCTAGCCCCTCCGCGCGCGCCGGTCGGCGGCGTGGCCGTAAAAGGTTCGGGTCGGCGAGAATTCGCCGAACTTGTGGCCGATCATGTCCTCGGTGACGAGAACTGGAATGAACTTATGACCGTTGTGAACACCGAAGGTCAGGCCCACGAACTGGGGCAGAACCGTCGAGCGCCGCGACCATATCTTGATGACATCGCCCCTGCCCGAACTGCGCGCGGCCTCCGCCTTCTTGAGCAGATAGCCGTCCACAAAGGGGCCCTTCCAAACCGATCGTGCCATGATGCGTCCCTTACCTTCTCTTCCGTGCCCGGTGGCGGCTGCGCAGGATCAGCCGGTCGGACGACTTTTTCTTGCCCCGCGTGCGCGCGCCCTTGGTGGGCTTGCCCCAGGGCGTCACCGGGTGGCGCCCCCCCGAGGTGCGGCCCTCGCCGCCGCCATGGGGATGGTCGACCGGGTTCATGGCGACGCCACGCACCACCGGACGGCGGCCCAGCCAACGCTTGCGGCCGGCCTTGCCGAGATTGATATTCTGTTGGTCGGAGTTGGACACGGCGCCGATCGACGCCATGCATTGTTCGGGGACCATGCGCACCTCGCCGGACCCCAGCCGCAACTGGGCGTAACCGGCATCCTTGCCGACCAACTGCACATAGGTCCCCGCCGAACGCGCGATCTGTCCGCCCCGGCCCGGTTTCATTTCCACGTTATGGACGATGGTGCCGACGGGAATGTTGGCCAACGGCATGGCGTTGCCGGGCTGCACGTCGACCCGATTGCCGGAAATGACCTTGTCGCCCGGGCCCAGGCGCTGGGGGGCCAGAATATAGGCGAGTTCGCCGTCGTCGTACTTGATCAGGGCGATGAACGCGGTGCGGTTGGGATCGTATTCCAGACGTTCCACGGTGGCCTCGATATCGAACTTCCGGCGCTTGAAATCGACCATCCGATAGCGCCGCTTGTGGCCCCCGCCGCGATGCCTATTGGTGATCCGCCCGGCATTGTTGCGGCCGCCGGAGCGCTTCTTGCCCTCGGTCAGGGCCTTGATGGGCTTGCCCTTGTGCAGCTGCGAGCGATCCACCAGCACCAACTGACGCAGGGACGGTGTGGTCGGATTGAAGGTTTTCAATGCCATCTTGCTTTCCTCGCCGCGCCTTCTTAAAGACCCGAGGTGACGTCGATGGAATCACCCTCCGCCAAGGTCACGATCGCCTTCTTGGTATTGATGCGTTTGCCCAGCTGTCCACGGAACCGTTTGATCTTGCCGGCCTGGCGCAGGGTGTTGACGGCCAATACCTTGACATTGAACAGTTTCTCCACGGCAACGCGGATCTCGGGCTTGGTGGCGGTCATGGGCACCCGGAAGGTCACCTGGTTGTGCTCCGAACCCTGGGTGGATTTTTCCGTGATCACCGGCGCCAGGATAAGATCGAACTTCCTGCCCTCGCCGACGCGGACGTCTTTCACGCTCAGCCGCTTGGTCATTTCAACCGTGCCTCCAACGCGCTCACCGCCTCCTTGGTCAGGACCAGGGTCTGGCTGTGCAGGATGTCGTAAACGTTGGCGCCGGCGCTGGGCAGCAAATCGACGCCCGGGATGTTCCGCGCCGCCCTGGAAAAGCCCGCGTCGACCGTGGCCCCGTCGATGATCAGCACCGAACCCCAGCCGAGCTTGCCCAGCCTTTGGGCCAAGGCCTTGGTCTTGGAATCCGTGGCCTTGGCTTCGTCCAGCACCACCAACTCGCCCGCTGCCTGCTTGGCCGACAGGGCCGACCGCAGGGCCGCCTTGCGGACTTTCTTGGGCAGCTTGTAAGCGTGGCTGCGCACCACCGGGCCGAACATGGTGGCGCCGCCCCGGAATTGGGTCGACCGCAGGGACCCCGCGCGCGCCCGGCCGGTGCCCTTCTGGCGGTGGGGCTTGGCGGTGGTGCCGCGGATTTCCGAAACCACCTTGACCTTGTGGGTGCCGGCGCGCCGCTTGGCCCGCTGCCATTCCACGCAACGCTGCAACAGGTCATTCCGGACCTCGGCGCCGAAGACCTCATCGGCGAGATCGATGGAGCCGACGTTCTTGGCGTCCAGATTGATGACATCGACCTTCATGGGGTTCAGTCCTTCTTGCCCTTAGCGTCGTCGCCGGCGGCGGCGCCGTCCGCGGCCGCGTCATCGCTGGCCGCGTCATCGCTGGGCGCGTCATCGGTAGGCGCGTCCCCTGCGGCGGCGGCGGCGATACCCGCCGGGTAAGGGGCGTCCACCGGGCGCACCTTCTTGACCGCGTCGGAAACCAGCACGAACCCGCCCTTGGCGCCGGGCACCGCGCCGCGGATCAGGATCAATCCCTCGTCGTCATCGGTGGAGAACACTTGGAGGTTCTGCACCGTCACCCGCCGGGCGCCCATGTGCCCGGCCATCTTCTTGCCCTTGAAGACGCGGCCGGGATCCTGGCTGTTGCCGGTGGAACCGTGCGAGCGATGGGAGACGGAAACACCGTGGCTGGCCTCGAGGCCGGCGAAATTATGACGCTTCATGGCGCCGGCGAAACCCTTGCCGATGGAGATGCCGACCACGTCGACCATCTGCCCGTCGACGAAATGGCTGGGCTTGATCTCGGTTCCCACGTCGACCAGCGCATCCTCGGCCACGCGGAATTCGGCCAGGCGGCGCTTGGGCTCGACCTTGGCCTTGGCGAAATGGCCGCGCTGGGGCTTGGCGACATTCTTGACCTTGGCGGTGCCGATGCCCAGTTGCAGCGCACAATAGCCGTCCCTTTCCAGGGTCTTCTGGGCCACCACCTGGCAATTTTCCACCTTGAGCACGGTCACCGGCACGTGCCGGCCGTCCTCGGTAAACAGCCGGGTCATGCCCATCTTCTGTGCGATCATTCCAGTGCGCATGGCGTTTTCCACGATCTTTCCGGCGCTCCCCGCTAAAGCTTGATCTCGACGTCGACGCCGGCGGCAAGGTCGAGCTTCATCAACGCGTCCACGGTCTGGGGTGTCGGGTCGATGATGTCCAAGAGCCGCTTATGGGTCCGGACCTCGAACTGCTCGCGGGACTTCTTATCGACGTGAGGCGACCGCAGGACGGTGAATTTCTCGATCCGGGTCGGCAATGGAATGGGGCCGCGGATCTGGGCGCCGGTGCGCTTCGCGGTGCCGACGATCTCGCTGGTGGACTGGTCCAGCAGGCGATGATCGAAGGCCTTCAACCGGATTCGTATGTTTTGGTTTTCCATCGTTCCTTGTCCCGTACTTTCTCTTGCTTCCCCCGCGCCCCGCGCGGGGGCCAAACCTATTCGATGATCTTGGCGACGACGCCGGCGCCCACCGTGCGCCCGCCCTCGCGGATCGCGAACCGCAGGCCCTCGTCCATGGCGATGGGCTGGATCAGCTCCACGCTCATGGACACGTTGTCCCCCGGCATCACCATCTCGGTCCCGCTGGGAAGCTCGACCTCCCCCGTCACGTCGGTGGTCCGGAAGTAAAACTGCGGACGGTACTTGGTGAAAAACGGCGTGTGGCGCCCGCCCTCGTCCTTGGTCAGGATATAGGCCTCGGCCTCGAACTTGGTGTGCGGCGTGATCGAACCCGGCGCCGCCAAAACCTGCCCGCGCTCCACGTCCTCGCGCTTGGTGCCACGCAGCAACACGCCGATGTTGTCCCCCGCCTCGCCCTGGTCCAATAGCTTGCGGAACATCTCCACCCCCGTGCACACCGTCTTAGTGGTCTCCTTGATGCCGACGATCTCGACATCCTCGCCCACCTTGATCACCCCGCGGTCCACCCGGCCGGTCACCACCGTCCCCCGGCCCGAAATCGAAAAGACGTCCTCGATGGGCATCAGGAACGGCAGGTCCACGGCGCGCTCGGGCTGCGGGATGTACTCGTCCACCGCCTTCATCAACGCGACGATCGAATCCTTCCCCATCTCCTCGTCGCGCTCCTCGAGCGCCGCCAGCGCCGAGCCCGTGATCACCGGGATGTCGTCGCCCGGAAACTCATAGGCATCCAAAAGCTCCCGGATCTCCAACTCCACAAGCTCCAAAAGCTCGGGGTCGTCAACCTGGTCCACCTTGTTCAGGTAAACGACGATCGCCGGAACCCCAACCTGGCGCGCCAGCAATATATGCTCGCGGGTCTGCGGCATCGGACCGTCCGCCGCCGAAACAACCAAAATCGCCCCGTCCATCTGCGCCGCCCCGGTGATCATGTTCTTCACGTAATCCGCGTGACCCGGGCAGTCAACATGGGCGTAATGACGCGCCTCGGTCTCGTATTCAACATGCGCCGTGGCGATGGTGATCCCACGGGCCCGCTCCTCCGGCGCCTTGTCGATTTCGTCGAACGCCGTGAAAACCGCACCCCCGCTCTCCGCCAATACACGCGTGATCGCCGCCGTCAGAGTCGTCTTGCCGTGGTCAACATGGCCGATCGTCCCCACGTTGCAATGCGGCTTCGTCCGCTCAAACTTCTTCTTCGCCATGACGCCTCTCCGTTGATTCAGGCGAGCTTGGCACGAACTTCATCGGCCACCGCCTGGGGAACCTGCTCGTAGCGCTCGAAATGCATGGTGAATTGCGCCCGGCCCTGGCTCATGGACCGTAGCGTGTTGATATAACCGAACATGTTGGCCAGCGGCACCAGGGCTGAAATGACCCGGGCGTTGCCCCGCTGATCCATGCCGGAAACGTTGCCCCGGCGTGAATTGAGATCGCCGATGATGTCGCCCATGTACTCCTCGGGGGTAACCACCTCGACCCGCATCACCGGCTCCAGCAGGACCGGGCCGGCCTTTTGCATGCCTTCGCGGAAGGCGGCCCGGGCGGCGATCTCGAATGCCATGACGGAAGAATCGACGTCATGGTAGGCGCCGTCCACCAGTCGCGCCTTGAAATCGATCACCGGGAAACCGACCAAGACACCGGTCTCCTTGGCGCTCATCAAACCCTTTTGCACGCCGGGGATGTATTCCTTGGGGACCCTGCCGCCGACGATCTTGCTTTCGAACACGTAGCCTTCCCCCTTGGCGGGCTCGAAGATGATCTTGACCCGGGCGAACTGGCCGGAACCACCGGTCTGTTTCTTGTGGATGTAATCCACTTCCACCGCCTTGGTGATGGTTTCGCGGTAGGCCACCTGGGGGGGGCCGACATTGGCCTGCACCTTGAATTCTCGTTTCATGCGGTCGACGATGATGTCGAGGTGCAACTCCCCCATCCCCTTGATCAAGGTCTGGCCGCTTTCTTCATCGGTGGTCACCCGGAAGGAGGGATCCTCCTGGGCCAGGCGCCTCAAGGCCTCACCCATCTTATCTTGGTCGCCCTTGGTGATGGGCTCGACGGCGACCTCGATCACGGGTTCGGGGAACTCCATCCGCTCCAGCACCACAGGGGCGTTGACGTCGCACAGGGTGTCGCCGGTGGTCACGTCCTTAAGGCCGGCGATGGCGACGATGTCGCCGGCGCGGGCCTCCTTGATGTCTTCGCGGGAATTGGCATGCATCAGCAGCATGCGCCCGACCCGCTCGCGCTTGCCCTTGACCGCGTTCATGACGGTGTCGCCGGTATGCACCACGCCGGAATAGACGCGCACGAAAGTAAGCGAGCCGACGAAGGGATCGGTCATCACCTTGAAAGCGAGAGCCGCGAACGGTGCGTCATCGGCACTGTCGCGGCTCAGCTGTTCATCGCTGCCGGGCCTGACCCCCATGATGGCGGTCACGTCGGTGGGCGCCGGCAGATAATCGACGATGGCGTCGAGAAGCGGCTGCACGCCCTTGTTCTTGAAGGCGGCCCCGCACAGCACCGGCACCACGGCGCCGGCACAGGTTGCCTTGCGGATGCAGGCCTTCAGGGTGTCGATATCCGGCTCGTTCCCCTCGAGGTAGGCCTCCAGCACCGCGTCGTCGAACTCGACCGCCGATTCCACCAGCTTGGCGCGGTATTCCTCGGCCTCGGTCACCATGTTGTCGGGGATCTCCGTGTCTTCGAATTCGGCGCCCAGGGTCTCGTCCTTCCAGATGATCCCCCGGCGCGTCAGCAGGTCCACGACGCCGACGAAATCGGCTTCCGCGCCGATCGGCAGCTGGGTCACCAAGGGGGTTGCCCCCAGGCGGTCGACGATCATGTCGATGCAACGGAAATAATCGGCGCCGACACGGTCCATCTTGTTGATGAAACAAATGCGCGGCACGTCGTATTTGTCGGCCTGGCGCCACACGGTTTCCGACTGGGGCTCGACCCCGGCGACAGAATCGAACACCGCCACGGCGCCGTCCAGCACCCGCAGGGAACGCTCCACTTCGATGGTGAAATCCACATGGCCCGGGGTATCGATGATATTGATCCGGTGACCGTTCCAATGGGTGGTGGTGGCCGCCGATGTGATGGTGATGCCGCGTTCCTGCTCCTGTTCCATCCAATCCATGGTGGCGGTGCCCTCATGGACCTCGCCGATCTTGTAGGAGCGGCCAGTGTAAAAGAGGATGCGTTCGGTGGTCGTCGTCTTACCGGCATCGATATGCGCCATGATACCGATATTGCGGTAGCGTTCGAGTGGATGGGTGCGTGCCATGTCGAGGATGTCCTAATACTTTTCGTGCCTGACCGACGCGTCCCAAAATTACCAGCGGTAATGGGAGAAGGCCTTGTTGGCCTCCGCCATGCGGTGCGTGTCTTCCCGTTTCTTGACCGCATTACCGCGGTTGTTGGCGGCGTCCATCAGCTCGTTGGAGAGCCTCTCCACCATGGTGTTTTCGTTGCGCGCCCTGACCGCCTCGATGATCCAGCGGATGGCCAGGGTCTGCCGCCGGACGTTGCGGACCTCGACGGGAATCTGGTAGGTGGCACCGCCGACCCGCCGCGAGCGCACCTCGATGGCGGGCTTGACGTTCTCCAGCGCCTCATGAAAGACCTTGACCGGATCGCCGGTCTTGCCCGAAATGCTTTCAAACGCCCCGTAGACGATTTTCTCGGCGACCGATTTCTTGCCATCCAGCATCAGGGAATTCATGAACTTGGTCACCACCAGATCGCCGAACTTGGCGTCGGGCATGACTTCGCGTTTTTCTGCAGCGTGGCGTCGGGACATGACCGGGCTCCTACTTCGGGCGCTTGGCGCCGTATTTGGAACGGCGCTGGCGGCGGTCGCTCACCCCCTGGGTGTCGAGCGTGCCGCGGATGATGTGATAGCGCACCCCGGGCAGGTCCTTGACGCGGCCACCGCGCAGCATGACCACGGAATGCTCCTGCAGGTTGTGCCCTTCGCCGGGGATGTAACTGGTCACCTCGAAGCCATTGGTCAGCCTTACCCGCGCCACCTTGCGCAATGCCGAGTTCGGTTTCTTCGGCGTCGTCGTGTAGACCCGGGTGCAAACGCCGCGCTTCTGGGGGCAGGCTTCCATGGCGGGAACCTTGTTCCGCGCCACCGGCTTCTTGCGCGGCTTGCGAATCAACTGGTTGATCGTCGGCATGGGGACAAACCTTCCAATCTCCGAAGGGGCCGCGGCCAAGGGCCGAAAAGCACCCGAAAAACCCCGGTCGCCCGGGATCAAGTCCTTGAAAACACACAACAAGTGAACACACGCAGGAATTCTGCGATCAGCTCGCCAGCGGTCCAATAAACGGCCCCGTGCAAGCACGGCGCCTATATGGTTGCATCAAAACTCTGAGACCGCGTCTAGGATGGACACCTACCACCGGCCCCGCCAAAGGAGCGCGCATATTACGGACGCGCCATTCTCCCGTCAACCCTTCATTTACCGAAAAAAAGGCCCGAAATCCGGGGCCCTCGGCGAGTCTCGGTCACCCCCGCCCAACCCCGAAATTAGCCATGATTCCGGCCCTGAGACGGGCCGCTCCGCGGGCCCGGCATTTCCCGCCCGGCCGCCGCGAGAATCTAGGGAAAAGAGGGCGCCGCCAGGGAGGCGGCGCCCGTGTTTTCCTCTAAAGGGGGCCCCTTCCCAAACCCCCGGCGGGGGCTCGGGCGGCGGCGTCAAGCGCTTTTTTGTTCGGCCTCCCCCTCGCCGGCAGGCTGCTCGAGCCGGGCCTTTTCGGCCTCGGCCGCGGCGAGTTCGCGGTCGCGGTCGGCGGCCACCTGCTTGAGCCGGTTCATGATGGCGCCGGTCCCCGCCGGGATCAGGCGTCCGACAATGACGTTCTCCTTCAGCCCCACGAGGCGGTCGATGCGGCCCGCGACAGCGGCTTCGGTGAGCACCCGCGTGGTTTCCTGGAAGGAGGCGGCGGAGATGAACGAACTGGTCGCAAGGGAGGCCTTGGTGATGCCCTGGAGAACCGGGCTTGCCTCCGCCTGCTTGTGGCCTTCTTCCTTGGCCTTGAGGTTGGCCGTCTCGAACTCCAGCCGATCGATGACCTCGCCGACCAGATAAGTGGTTTCGCCGGCATCGGTGATTTCGACTTTCTGAAGCATCTGGCGGATGATGACCTCGATGTGCTTGTTGTTGATGCGGACGCCCTGAAGCCGGTAGACGTCCTGGACTTCCCGCACCAGATACTCGGCCAGGGCCTGGACGCCCATGACCCGGAGGATATCGTGCGGTACCGGGCTGCCTTCCATCAGGGAGTCGCCCTTTTCCACGTAATCCCCTTCCCGCACGGCGATATGCCGGTCCTTGGGCAGCAGGTATTCGGTCGGCTCGCCCTCTTCGGGACGGACCACGACACGGCGCTTGGACTTGTAATCGCGGCCGAATTCCACCACGCCGTCGCTTTCGGCAAGAATGGCGAAGTCCTTGGGTTTGCGCGCCTCGAACAGCTCCGCCACGCGCGGCAGGCCGCCGGTGATATCGCGGGTTTTCATGGAACCGCGGGGGATCCGGGCCAACACGTCGCCGGCATGAACATCCTCGCCGTCCTCCACCCGGAGGATCGCCCCCACGGACATGAAGTAGCGCGCCTCATGACCGTTGGGCAGGACGACGACTTCGCCCTTCTTGTCGCGCAGGGTGATGCGCGGCCTCAACTCTGCCGCCTTGGGCTGGGACTTCCAGTCGATCACCTCCTTGGAGGAGATCCCGGTGGTCTCATCGACCATCTCGCGGAAGCTGACGCCCTCGGACAAATCGACGTAGTTGGCGGTGCCGGAGCTTTCGGTGATGATGGGCAGGGTATAGGGATCCCATTCCGCAATCTTGTCGCCCTTCTCGACCGCCGCCCCTTCGTCGACCAGCAGACGGGCGCCGTAAGGCACTTTATAGCGTGCCAACACCCGGCCGGAATCATCTTCCAGCACGATCTCGCAGTTGCGCCCCATGACCACCGGCATGTCTTCGGAATCTTGGACCGTGTTGCGGTTGTTGAACAGCACCTTTGAATCGAAGGCGGCTTCGACGCTCGATCGCTCCGCCCCTCTCTGGGCCGCGCCGCCGATATGGAAGGTGCGCATGGTAAGCTGGGTTCCGGGCTCGCCGATGGACTGGGCCGCCACGACGCCGACCGCTTCGCCGATGTTGACGGTGGTGCCGCGGGCCAGGTCGCGGCCGTAACATTTGACGCAAATGCCGCTGCGGCACTCGCAGGTCAGCACCGAACGGATGATGACCTCCTCGACGCCGGACCGTTCGATGATCTCGACGATTTCCTCGTCCATCATGGTGCCGGCCTTGACGATGACCTTGCCCGAGAGCGGGTCCAGGATATCTTCCGCCGGCACCCGGCCGAGCACGCGCTCGCCCAGCGACTCGATGACATCGCCCCCTTCAATCACCGCCTTGGCGGGCAGCCCCTTCTTGGTGCCGCAATCGTCGATGACGATGATCGCATCCTGGGCCACGTCGACCAGACGGCGGGTCAGATAGCCCGAATTGGCGGTCTTGAGCGCGGTATCGGCGAGCCCCTTGCGCGCGCCGTGGGTCGAGTTGAAGTACTCGAGAACCGTGAGCCCTTCCTTGAAGTTAGAAATGATCGGGGTTTCGATGATCTCGCCCGACGGCTTGGCCATCAGCCCGCGCATGCCGGCAAGCTGCTTCATCTGGGCCTCGGACCCGCGGGCGCCGGAATGGGCCATCATGTAGACCGAATTGATGGGCTCGCCGGGCTTGGACGACGAAATTCCCTTCATCATCTCCTTGGAGACGGCGTCGGTGCACTGGGACCAGGCATCGATCACCTTGTTGTATTTTTCTCCCTTTGTGATGAGCCCGTCGAGGTACTGGCGTTCGTATTCCTCGATCCGCTCCTGGGTATCGCTGACCAGCTTTCCCTTGGCCTCGGGGATCACCAGATCGTCCTTACCGAAGGATATGCCGGCCTGGAAGGCATTGCCGAAGCCCAAGACCATCAGACGGTCGCAAAAGATCACCGTGTCTTTCTGCCCGCAAGAACGGTAGACGATATCGATCAGGTTGGACACCTCGCGCTTGGTCAACACCTTGTTGATGACATCGAAACTCAGTTCCGGATGTCTCGGCAAAACCTCGGAAATCATCATCCGGCCCGGCGTCGTGTCGACGGTTTCGGTGGTGGTATTGCCGTCCGCGTCCAGGGAGACGAAGCGCGCCTTGATCTTGGTATGCAAGGTGACGGCACCGATTTCCAGCGCGTGCTCGATTTCGCCCATGTTCGGGAACATCATGCCCTCGCCGGGTTCACCCTCGCGCTCCAGCGACATCGAATAGAGGCCCAAGATGATGTCCTGGGTGGGGACGATGATGGGATTGCCGTTGGCCGGGCTCAGGATATTGTTGGTCGACATGATGAGGACCCGGGCTTCCAACTGCGCCTCCAGGGAAAGCGGCACATGGACCGCCATCTGGTCGCCATCGAAATCGGCGTTGAAGGCGGCGCAAACCAACGGATGGAGCTGGATCGCCTTGCCTTCGATCAACACCGGCTCGAAGGCCTGGATGCCGAGTCGATGGAGCGTCGGCGCCCGGTTGAGCAGCACCGGATGTTCGCGGATCACCTCTTCCAGGATGTCCCAGACCTCGGGCCGTTCCTTCTCGACCATGCGCTTGGCCGCCTTGATGGTGGTGGCCATGCCGTAAAGTTCGAGCTTGGAGTAGATGAACGGCTTGAACAATTCCAGCGCCATCTTCTTGGGCAGCCCACACTGGTGGAGCTTCAGTTCCGGACCGACGACGATCACCGAACGGCCCGAATAATCGACCCGCTTGCCCAGCAGATTCTGGCGGAACCGGCCCTGCTTGCCCTTGAGCATGTCGGAAAGCGACTTGAGCGGCCGCTTGTTGGCGCCGGTGATGACCCGGGCCCGGCGGCCGTTGTCGAACAGCGCGTCCACCGCTTCCTGGAGCATGCGCTTTTCGTTGCGGACGATGATATCGGGCGCGTGCAGTTCGATCAGCCGCTTCAGACGGTTGTTGCGGTTGATCACCCGGCGGTAGAGGTCGTTGAGGTCCGAGGTCGCGAAGCGGCCGCCGTCCAACGGCACCAAAGGCCGCAGTTCCGGCGGGATCACCGGCACGACTTCAAGGATCATCCATTCGGGCCGGGCCTTGGATTCGAGGAAGTTCTCGGCCAGTTTCAAGCGGCGCACCAGCTTCTTGCGCTTGGCCTCGGAATTGGTCTCCTTGAGCTCGTCGCGGAGCGTCTCCGCTTCCTCCTTGAGGTTTATGGATTCCAGCATGTCGCGCAAGGCTTCGGCGCCGATGGCGGCGGTAAAGGCGTCGACGCCGTACTCGTCCTGGGCTTCGATAAATTCCTCTTCGGAGAGCAACTGGTGCATCTTGAGCGCCGTGAGGCCGGGCTCGGTCACCACGTATTGCTCGAAATAGAGAACCCTTTCCAAATCCTTCAGGGTCATGTCCAACAACAGCCCGATGCGGCTTGGCAGCGATTTCAGGAACCAGATATGGGCGACCGGACTGGCCAACTCGATATGGCCCATGCGTTCGCGGCGCACCTTGGACAGGGTCACCTCGACGCTGCATTTTTCGCAGATGATGCCGCGGTACTTCATGCGCTTGTATTTTCCGCACAAGCACTCGTAGTCCTTGATGGGACCGAAGATCCGGGCGCAGAACAGGCCGTCCCTTTCCGGTTTGAAGGTGCGGTAGTTGATCGTCTCCGGCTTCTTGATCTCGCCGAAGGACCAGGACCGGATGCGCTCCGGACTGGCGATAGTGATTTGCACCTCGTCGAAGCTCTGCGGGCTAGTCGATTGACCAAAGACCTTCATCAACTCGTTCATAAACGTCTCCTGCTCATCATGCCGGGCGGGACCCGGCGGGCACGGCGGCGGGGCCGCCGGCACTTTTTCTCAAACCGTTACAGCTCGCGCTGGTTGAGTTCCACATTGAGGCCGAGGGACCGCAGTTCCTTCACCAGAACATTGAAGGATTCCGGGATCCCGGCCTCGAAGGCGTCGTCGCCCCTGACGATGGACTCGTAAATCTTGGTGCGGCCCGACACGTCGTCGGACTTGACCGTCAGCATCTCCTGCAAGGTATAGGCGGCGCCATAGGCTTCCAACGCCCAGACCTCCATTTCGCCGAACCGCTGGCCGCCGAACTGGGCCTTGCCGCCCAGGGGTTGCTGGGTGACGAGGCTGTAAGGACCGATGGAGCGCGCGTGGATCTTGTCGTCCACCAGGTGGTGCAGCTTCAGCATGTAGAGGTAGCCCACCGTCACCTTGCGGTCGAACTGACGTCCCGTCCGCCCGTCCACCAAAACCACCTGGCCCGAGGTATCGAGACCGGCCTTTTTCAACAAGGCGTTGATGTCGTCTTCGCTGGCCCCGTCGAACACCGGCGTGGCGATGGGCACGCCGGCGGTTTCGTTGCCGGCGAGCTCGACCAACTCCTCGTCATCGAGGGATGCCATTTCCGCGTTCCACACGTCCTCGCCGTAAATGTCCTTCAGGGTCTTCTTGATTTCCGACGTATTGCCGGCGCGGCGGTAAGCCTCCAGTGCCGTGCCGATCTGCCGGCCAAGGCCCGCCGAGGCCCAACCGAGATGGGTCTCCAGGATCTGCCCCACGTTCATGCGTGACGGCACCCCCAAGGGGTTGAGCACGATATCCACCGGCGTGCCGTCTTCGAGATAGGGCATGTCCTCGATGGGGACGATCTTGGAAACCACGCCCTTGTTGCCGTGGCGTCCCGCCATCTTGTCGCCGGGCTGCATCTTGCGCTTCACCGCGACGAAGACCTTGACCATCTTCATCACACCCGGCGGCAGTTCGTCGCCGCGCTGCAATTTGTCGACCTTGTTCTCGAAGCGGGCCTCAAGGTCCTCGTTGGCGTGATTGGCTTGCTTGTTGACCCCCTCGACTTCGCGCATCACCTTGTCGTTCTTGACGGTGATCTGACGCAACTGGCCGGGGGTCAGTTCGTCGAGCATGGCATCGGTGATCTTGGCCCCGGCTTTCATGCCCTTGGGCCCGGTATCGGCGACGCGGCCGACCAGGATGGTCCGTATGCGGGCAACGTAACCGCGCTCCAGGATCGCCTTTTCGTCGTCGCGGTCCTTGGTGAGATGCTCGATCTCGTCGCGTTCGATGGCGAGCGCGCGTTCGTCCTTGTCGACGCCGCGCCGCGAGAACACCCGGACCTCGACGATGGTGCCGGCAACGCCGGGCGGCAGGCGGAGAGAGGTATCGCGCACGTCGGACGCCTTTTCACCGAAGATCGCCCGCAGCAGTTTCTCTTCCGGCGTCATCGGGCTCTCGCCCTTGGGCGTGACCTTGCCGGTCAGAATATCGCCGGGTTGCACCTCGGCGCCGATATAGACGATCCCCGCCTCGTCGAGATTGCACAGCGCCTCTTCGCCGACATTGGGAATGTCACGGGTGATTTCCTCCTGGCCCAGCTTGGTGTCCCGGGCCATGACCTCGAATTCCTCGATATGGATCGAGGTGAACACATCATCGCGGACGATGCGTTCCGAGATCAGGATCGAATCCTCGAAGTTGTAGCCGTTCCAGGGCATGAAGGCGACCAGGATGTTGCGCCCCAAAGCCAGTTCGCCCAAGTCGGTCGACGGGCCATCGGCGATGATATCGCCCTCGGCCACCATGTCGCCCACCTTCACCAGCGGCCGGTTGTTGATGCAGGTGTTCTGGTTGGACCGCTGGAACTTCAAGAGATTGTATATATCCACCGTGGATGCCGTGGCGTCGGTCTCGTCGGTGGCGCGGATGACGATGCGGGTCGCGTCCACCTGGTCGACGACACCCGAGCGCCGCGCCGAGACCGCAACCCCTGAATCCCTGGCCACCACCACTTCCATTCCGGTCCCCACCAGGGGCGCATCGGTGCAGATCAGGGGCACCGCCTGACGCTGCATGTTCGACCCCATCAACGCCCGGTTGGCGTCGTCGTTGGCCAGGAACGGGATCAGCGAGGCGGCCACCGAAACCAGCTGTTTGGGCGACACGTCCATGAAGGTAATGTCTTCGGCCTGGGCCATCACGAATTCGCCGCCACTGCGGCAGGACACGAAGTCGGCCACCAGGCGGCTCTTGGAATCCAGCTCGGCATTGGCCTGGGCGATGGTGTGTTTGCTCTCCTCCATGGCCGACAGGTAGACCACCTCGTCGGTGACCAGGCCATCCACGACCTTGCGGTAGGGACTTTCGATAAAGCCGTATTTGTTGACCCGCGCGTAGGTCGCCAGGGAATTGATGAGCCCGATATTGGGGCCCTCCGGCGTCTCGATGGGGCAGATGCGGCCGTAATGGGTGGGATGCACGTCGCGCACCTCGAAACCGGCGCGCTCCCGCGTGAGGCCGCCCGGCCCGAGGGCGGAAAGCCGCCGCTTATGGGTGATTTCCGACAACGGATTGGTCTGATCCATGAACTGGGAGAGCTGGGAGGAGCCGAAGAACTCGCGCACCGCGGCGGTCGCCGGCTTGGCGTTGATCAGGTCATGAGGCATCACCGAATCGATATCGACCGAGCTCATCCTTTCGCGGATGGCGCGTTCCATGCGCAACAGGCCGACCCGATACTGGTTCTCCATCAGTTCGCCAACCGACCGCACCCGGCGGTTGCCCAGATTGTCGATGTCGTCGATTTCGCCCCGCCCATCCTTGAGCTCGACCAACATCTTCACCACCGCCAGGAGGTCTTCCTTGCGCAGGGTGCGCACCTGGTCGTCGGTCTCCATCCCCAGCCGCGCGTTCATCTTGACCCGGCCAACCGGCGAGAGGTCATAGCGATCTGAATCGAAGAACAGGCCCCGGAACAGGGTTTCGGCGGTATCCGTGGTCGGCGGCTCGCCCGGGCGCATGACCCGGTAGATATCGGTCAAGGCTTCGGCCCGGGTGGTGTTCTTGTCGGCGGCCAAGGTGTTGCGAATATAGGGTCCGACATTGACATGGTCGATGCCGAGGGTCGGAACATTGGTGATGCCGGCCGCTTTGATGGCCGCGAAGTTTTCTTCGCCGAGTTCGTCGCCGGCCTCGGCCAGAACCTCGCCGGTTGCCTCGTTCACCAGATCGATGGCGACGTAGCGGCCGATCAGGTCTTCATCGGACACCAGGACTTCGGCAAGGCCGCTTTCCAGCAATTGGCGCGCGGTGCGCGGCGTGATCTTGTCGTCCACCTTGGCCACCACTTTGCCGTTCTTGGCGTTGACCAGGTCTTTGGTGAGCTTGACGCCGCGGTAGTGCTCTGGATCGAATTTCGTCTTCCAGCCCTGCTTGGTGGCGGTGAAGGGAACCACGTCATAGAAATGGGCGAGGATGTCTTCGGTCCCCATGCCTTCGGCTTCTTCCGGAAGGAAGCGCTCGCCGGCCTCGGCGCGCTCGGCGCGCAGTTTTTCGGTTGCGTCGTTGTCCAGTGCCAGGAGAAGCGTGGAGACCAGCAACTTCCGCCGCCGGTCGATGCGCACATAGACCAGGTCCTTGGCGTCGAACTCGAAGTCGAGCCAGGAACCACGGTACGGGATGATGCGGGCGGCGAAGAGGTATTTGCCCGACGAATGGGTTTTGCCCTTGTCGTGGTCGAAGAACACGCCCGGGGAACGGTGCATCTGGGAAACGATGACACGTTCGGTGCCGTTGATGATGAAGGTGCCGTTCAGGGTCATGAGCGGCATATCGCCCATGTAGACATCCTGTTCCTTGATATCGCGGATCGACCGGGCGCCGGTATCCTCGTCCACGTCCCAGACCAACAGCCTGAGGGTCACCTTCAGCGGCGCGGCAAAGGTCAGGCCCCGCTGCTGGCATTCCTCGGTATCGTATTTGGGCTCCTCGAATTCGTATTTCACGAATTCCAAGGTGCCGCGGTCGGCAAAATCCTTTATGGGGAAGACCGACTTGAAGACCTCCTGCAACCCGGTATTGGGCCGCTCATGGGCGGGGATGTACATATGCAAAAACTCTTCATAGGAAGACTGCTGCATCTCGATCAGATTGGGCATGGGCATGGCCGAGGGGATACGCCCAAAATCTAAACGGACACGTTTGCGGCCGGTGAAGGATTTTGCCATGGATCGATGGTCCTTTTTAATCGATGCGTTAAACTGAAATTTTTAAAATCGAAACTTTTGCACTGTTTGGCGCCCTGCCCCCCGGCGGCACGGCACCGGGGGGCAGGGACCCGTTAGGCGCGCCCCATGGGGAGGCGCCGGAGGGCACTAGGCAAGCTCCACCGTGGCGCCGGCCCCTTCGAGCTGCTCCTTGAGTTTTTCGGCCTCTTCCTTGCCAACACCCTCTCGGACGACCTTCGGCGCGGATTCGACCAGGTCCTTGGCTTCCTTGAGCCCGAGGCTGGTGATCGCCCGGACTTCCTTGATGACGTTGATCTTCTTTTCGCCGTAACCGGCGAGGATAACGTCGAAGATAACCTTGACCTCGGCTTCCTCGCCGCCCGCGGCAGGCCCCGCGACGGCCACCGCCACCGGCGGCGCCGCGCTGACGCCCCACTTCTCCTCGAGAAGCTTGGACAATTCCGCGGCCTCGATAACGGTGAGGGCGGAAAGATCTTCTGAAATTTTTTCGATGTCAGCCATGTTTCACTCCATAAGACTTGAACGTTTGGGTCTGGGTCTGGATCGGCTAAGCCGCCTCTCCCTTTTCCGAATAGGCCGCGATGACGCGGGCCACCTGGGCGCCCGGCGCGTTGAGCACCCGGGCGATCCTGGTCGCCGGGGTCGACAACATGGCGACGATGTTGGCGCGAAGCTCATCGAGGGAAGGCAGCGCGGCAAGCGCGTTGATCCGGTCGATGCCAAGTTCCTGGTCGTCCAACGCGCCGCCGACGATGACCAGCTTGTCATTGTCCTTGGCGAACCTGACGGCCACCCTGGCCGCGGCCACGGGGTCATCCGACATGGCAACCGCCGTCGGCCCCTGGAACAGGGGCATGAGCTTGGCAAACTTCGTGCCCTCCAGGGCGAGACGCGCGAGCCGGTTCTTGGTCACCTTGAAACTGGCCCCCGCTTCGCGCATCCGGCGGCGGAGATCGGATGATTCCGCCACCGTCAGCCCGCTTTGGCGGGTCACCACCATGAGGTTGGTGTCCTCGAACAGGCTCTTGAGCGAAACGACCAGTTTTTCCTTTTCGCTACGGTTCACTTTCGTCTCCTCAGACAGGCCTTCCCGGTTTGGACGCGGGAAGGCGTTCCACACTGGACCCCAAGGGCGCGCCTTGAGGTCCGCTCCCCTGTCCCAGAAGTTCAAGCCCAGGGGCTTAGCCCCGGGATCGACTCCCGTCTGTGCAGGCGGTTTCCCCTTAAGCCGCCGGTCGCACCCGGCGGCACCTACAGTCTCGGACAGGCGGGCCAAGCGATGCTTCGCCCTCATCCCGCCCCATGAGGGGGCGGAAATCCTTGTTGCCCGGGCTAGTCGCCCAGGCTCGATATTTCCAGCCGCACCCCCGGCCCCATGGACGACGACAGCGACACCCTTTTCACGTACGTCCCCTTGGAACCCGACGGCTTGGCCTTCATCACGGCGTCGAAAAGGGCGCGGATATTGGCGGCCAGATGATCCTCGGCGAAGCTCACCTTGCCGACCCCGGCGTGGATGATGCCCGCCTTCTCGGTGCGGAATTCCACTTGGCCGCCCTTGACCGCGGCCACCGCCGCGGCGACGTCCGGCGTCACCGTGCCGAGCTTCGGGTTGGGCATCAGGCCCCGGGGGCCGAGGATCTTACCCAGTTTGCCGACCACGCTCATCATGTCGGGGGTGGCCACGCAGCGGTCGAAATCGATCTCGCCCGCCTGAATCTTGGCGGCCAAGTCCTCGCCGCCGACCAAGTCGGCGCCGGCGTCCTCCGCCTCCTTGACCTTGTCGCCCTTGGCGAATACCGCCACCCGCACGGATTTTCCGGTGCCGTGGGGAAGCGAGATCACGCCGCGCACCATCTGATCCGCGTGGCGCGGATCGACGTTGAGATTGATCGACATTTCCACCGTTTCGTCGAATTTCGTGGTCGCCCGGTCCTTGACCATCTTCACCGCGACGCCCAACGCGTAATCGGCATCCCGATCGATGCCGTCTAAGGCCTTCTTCATGCGTTTTCCGTGCTTCGCCATGGCCCTACCCCACCACTTCCAGGCCCATGGAACGCGCCGTACCGGCGATTATCTTGGCCGCCTGGTCGATATCGTTGGCGTTCAGGTCCACCCTCTTTTTTTCGGCGATCTCGCGGCACTGGGCCATGGTCACGGTGCCGACGATCTCCTTGCCCGGCTCCTTGGCCCCCTTGGACAGGCGCGCCGCCTTCTTGAGGAAAAAGCTGGCCGGCGGAGTCTTGGTTGTAAACGAGAAACTCCGGTCCTGGTAAACCACGATGTTGACCGGGATCGGTGTGCCCTGCTCGAGCCCTTCGCTCTGGCACAGGGCGTTGAACGCCTTGCAGAATTCCATGATATTGACGCCGTGCTGGCCCAAGGCCGGCCCGATAGGCGGCGACGGATTGGCCTGACCGGCGGGAACCTGGAGCTTGATGAAGCCCATTTGCTTTTTTGCCATGCTCTTCCCTTTCCTTCTACCACCACCGCGCCCGCCCGAGGCACGCTTTCAAGGGTTGCGCGGTGCGGCCCCTCCAGGTCTTTGGAGGCGGGCCTCCCGCACGGGGCCGGGCGGACCCGGCCGGTACCAAACGCTTTCCTCAGGCCTTTTCGACCTGGGAATATTCCAACTCGACCGGGGTTGCCCGGCCGAAGATCGACACCGCCACCTTGAGCCGCGCCCTTTCCTCGTCCACTTCTTCCACATAGCCGGTGAAGGAGGTGAACGGGCCCTCGCTGACCCGGACCTGCTCGCCGATCTCGAAGGTGACCGAAGGCTTGGGCCGCTCGATCCCTTCCTGGACCTGTTGCAGGATTCGGTCGACCTCGCGCTGGGGCACCGGGCTCGGCCGCGAACTAGCGCCCAGGAACCCGGTCACTTTGGGGGTGTTCTTGACCAGATGCCAGGTGTCGTCGGTCATCTCCATCTTCACCAGCACATAGCCCGGGAAGAACTTGCGCTCGGCCTGGACCTTGGCGCCTCGGCGCATCTCCACGACCTCCTCGACGGGGACCAGGACCTCCTCGAACAGCTCGCCCATGCCCTTCTGGTCGGCCTGCTCGCGAACGGCATCGGCCACCTTCTTCTCGAAGCCCGAATAGACGTGGATGACATACCAGTGTTGCGCCATGTGCCCTTACTTAAAAAATTTCTTCAGTTGCCCAAACCCAGGACCAATTGGATCATCTCCGAAATGATCTTATCGACGATGAGAAAGAACACCGCCGCCATGGCCACCATGATGAAAACCATGATCGTCGTGATCGTCGTCTCCTTGCGGGTGGGCCAAGTGACCTTGGTTATCTCTTGGCGCACCTGTTGGATGAACTGAAATGGTGATGTCTTCGCCATCATTAAATCCGACCATAATACCCAGCGGCAGATACGCTGAACCGTAAGTTGGCAGGAGCGGAGGGCCTCGAACCCCCAACCTCCGGTTTTGGAGACCGGCGCTCTGCCAATTGAGCTACGCTCCTTCGCAGCGGCAACTTTGCGGCGATGCGGTCGCCGTGCCCAATTTCTTCCCCCGCGCCCCGCGCGGGGGCCAAACCTATTCGATGATCTTGGCGACGACGCCGGCGCCCACCGTGCGCCCGCCCTCGCGGATCGCGAACCGCAGGCCCTCGTCCATGGCGATGGGCTGGATCAGCTCC
>SMXQ01000135.1 GCA_004356985.1 Alphaproteobacteria bacterium
CGCCCGCCTTAAGTCCTGGGCCTATGGCGCCCCGGAAAAGTTTGCCGCCTTGATCGATATTTTAGTGGATGCCGTCGCCGATCATCTTTGCGGGCAAATCGAGGCGGGGGCGGAGGCGGTGCAGATTTTCGACAGCTGGGCCGGGGTCTTGCCCGAAGACGCCTTCGACACCTGGTGCCTAAGTCCCATAAAACGGATCATCGCCAGCGTGAAAGCCGTACATCCGGCAACCCCGATCATCGTCTTTCCCAATCGGGTCGGGTTCTTCTATGAGCGCATGGCCCGGGATTCCGGCGCCGACGCGGTTTCCATCGATGCCATGGTGCCGTTGGCAACCGCCCGCGGGGTTTTGCAGAAGCTGGTCACGGTTCAGGGAAATCTCGACCCGATCATGCTGGTGCAGGGAGGGGCGCCCATGATCGAGGCCACCCGGCGTATTCTCGACGCCTTGGTTCCGGGACCCTTCGTCTTCAACCTTGGTCATGGAATCGTGCCGCAGACACCGCCCGCCCATGTCGCCGCCCTGGTCGAAGAGGTCCACCGGTGGCGCCAGTAGACCGCGTCGGAGTGGTGTTGTTCAACCTGGGCGGCCCCGACAGCTTCGACGCCATCGAACCTTTCTTATTCAACCTGTTCAAGGATCCGGCGATCATCAAGGTCCCCGGCCCCATGCGCTGGCTGATGGCTAAGTTGATTTCCCGCCGCCGGGCCCCCATAGCACGTGAAATCTATGCCCATTTAGGCGGGGCCTCGCCGATCCTGGGCCAAACCCGGGCCCAGGCCGAGGCCCTGGAATCGAGACTCGCGGCGCGGCACGGCGCCATCCGGTGGCGGGTGGAGATCGCCATGCGTTATTGGCATCCCTTCGCCGGGGAAGCGGCGGGACGGCTCAAGGCGTTTGCGCCTCAACGCATCGTCTTATTGCCGCTTTATCCGCAATATTCCGGGACGACGACCGGATCGTCGGTGCGGGATTGGCACCGGGCGGCGGCGGCCGAGGGGATCGAGGCGGCCACCGATTTCATTTGCTGTTACCCCGACCATGGTGAATTCATCGCCGCCCAGGTGGGGCTGATCGCACAAGGGGTGGCCACCGCGCGCGCCGGGACGGATCCCGCCGTGCCCTTGCGCATCCTGCTTTCGGCCCATGGATTGCCGAAGCGGGTGATCGACCGGGGCGATCCCTACCGCTGGCAGGTGGAACGGACCAGCGCCGCCATCGCCCGTGGCCTGGAGGCCCGCGGCGTGATGGCGCGGGACACCGAGATCGTGACATGTTACCAGAGCCGGGTCGGCCCCCTGGAATGGATCGGACCCGCCACCGACAGCGAAATCAAGCGCGCGGGGGCGGCGGGGGCAATGGTGGTGGTGGCGCCTATCGCCTTCGTCTCGGAGCATTCCGAAACCTTGGTGGAGCTGGATATCGAGTATGCCGCCCTAGCGCGAGCGAGCGGGGTCGTAAGCTATACCCGGGTGCCGGCGCTGGCCATCGATGACGGTTTTATCGGCTGCCTGGCGGAAATGGTGGCGGCGGCGCTGGACGGCGACGGCGCCCCGCGCCCCATCCGCACCGGGATGGCCGACCCGAATGCCTGCAAGCAGGCCTTCCCCAGTTGTCCACGTTGCGGCCATGGCACCGCTTGAACCGAAAGGAGACCCCCATGGGTGAGATGTTGATTGCCTTAAATCCCTGGATCAAAGCGTTTCATGTCATCGCCGTGATCGCCTGGATGGCGGGAATTCTGTATCTGCCAAGACTGTTCGTCTATCACGCCGACACGCCGGCCGGCTCCGGGAGGTCGGAAATGCTCAAGGTGATGGAACGCAGATTGCTCCGGGCCATCATGAACCCGGCGATGATCGCCGTTTTCCTGCTCGGAGGCCTGTTGCTGGCGACTCCCGGCACGTTCGGCGATGGCGGGTTCTGGTGGCACGCGAAGCTCGCCTTGGTGCTCCTCCTGGCGGTCATCCACATGGCCATGGGGGCGTGGCGCAAGGCCTTCGAGGAAGACCGCAACACGCGCCCGGCGAAATTCTTTCGCATGGTGAACGAAGTGCCGACGGTGCTCATGATCGCCATCGTCATCCTGGTGGTGGTGCGCCCGTTCTGAAAACCGAGGCGGGCGGTGCCCCGGTCCACGTGGCGGCGCAGCCGTAACATGCGCCCACGGGAATCGATGTTTGACTCGCCCCTTGCTTTTCGCTAAAGGAGTTCCATCTATAACAACGCGCATCTCAGCGTGTATTCCCTGGTTCGAAAAACCGTTTCAAAATCCTGCGAGGCCTGTATCCGAAAGCGGCCGCGAGCCGCTGGGGTTCATTTTCATTAGCCCGTCGGGCGCTCTTTCCCACAACCCAACCAGTTTTTCAAAACGCCATGAATCTCCAAGAGCTTAAACAGAAATCTCCCGCCGACCTGCTTTCCTTCGCCGAAGAGCTTGAAATCGAAAACGCTTCGACGCTGCGGAAACAGGACATGATGTTCGCCATCCTGAAATCATTGGCGGACGCTGCCACGCCGATTACCGGCACCGGCGTGCTCGAGATCTTGCAAGATGGATTCGGTTTCCTGCGCTCGCCCGAGGCCAATTACCTGCCCGGTCCCGACGATATCTACGTGTCGCCCTCCCAGGTGCGGCGCTTCGGCCTGCGCACCGGCGACACCGTGGAAGGCCAGATCCGCGCGCCCAAGGACAGCGAGCGCTACTTCGCGCTTCTCAAGGTCAGCCAGATCAACTTCACCGATCCCGAAGAGGTCCGCCACCGCATCAACTTCGATAACCTGACGCCGCTTTATCCCGACGAGCCGCTGAAGATGGAGACGGAGGATGCCACCACCAAGGATTTCACCCAGCGGGTGGTGGACCTGATCAGTCCCCAGGGCAAGGGCCAGCGGGCGTTGATCGTGGCGCCGCCGCGCACCGGCAAGACCATGATGCTGCAGAACATCGCCCATGCCATCGCCCAGAACCATCCGGAATGCTATCTGCTGGTGCTGCTGATCGACGAGCGGCCAGAGGAAGTCACCGACATGTCGCGCACGGTCAAGGGCGAGGTGGTCAGTTCGACCTTCGACGAACCCGCCACCCGTCACGTCCAGGTGGCCGAGATGGTCATCGAAAAAGCCAAGCGCCTGGTGGAACACAAGCGCGACGTGGTGATCTTGCTCGATTCCATCACCCGTCTCGCGCGCGCCTACAACACGGTGGTGCCGTCATCGGGCAAGGTTCTGACCGGCGGCGTCGATGCCAACGCGTTGCAGCGCCCCAAACGATTCTTCGGCGCCGCGCGGAATATCGAAGAGGGCGGCTCGCTCACCATTATCGCGACGGCGCTGGTCGATACCGGTTCCCGCATGGACGAGGTGATCTTCGAAGAGTTCAAGGGCACCGGTAATTCGGAAATCATCCTCGACCGCAAACTGACCGACAAGCGGATATTCCCTAGCATCGACATCACCAGGTCGGGCACCCGGAAGGAAGAACTGCTGGTCGATCAGGGGACCTTGGCGAAGATGTGGGTGCTGCGGCGCATCCTCATGCCCATGGGGGTGGTCGATTCCATGGAATTCCTGCTGGACAAGCTCAAAGGGTCCAAGAACAACGCAGAATTTTTCGAATCCATGAACACCTGATGGGCCCCTGTGGCCTCGTTCTTTCCCGGCATCCGACGCCGTGGATGACGCCTTCCGTGCGGCACCTATCCAATCGATTCTGAATAACCGGCTCGGGCACCAGGCCGGCCCGGCCATGGCGATGCCGGGCACTAGGCTGGTTGGCCGCGGCACGCCGCCCAGGCGGCGCTCAGGGGATGAGGATGGACGACCCCGTGGTGCGGCGCCCCTCGAGGTCGCGATGGGCGTCCTCGGCCTCGCCAAGGGCGTAGCGCTGGTTGATCTCGATCTTGACCGCGCCGCTGGTGACCATGTCGAAAAGATCGTTGGCGGTTGCCAGCAAATCCTTGCGCGCGGCGGTGTAATGGGCCAACACCGGCCGGGTCACGAACAACGAACCGCGCCGCATGAGGTCCAGCACCGTGAATGACGGCGCCGGGCCCGAGGCGTTGCCGAAGCTCACCATCAGCCCCAAGGGGGCGAGGCAATCGAGCGAACCTTCCCAGGTTTCCTGGCCCACTGAATCATAGACCACGGGGACACCGTCACCGCCGGTGAGTTGGCGCACCCGGGCGACGAAATCGTCGCGCGTGTAGACGATGGGATGGTCACAGCCATGGGCTTCGGCCAAGGCCGCTTTTTGGTCGCTGGAAACGGTGCCGATGACGGTCGCGCCCAGATGCTTCGCCCATTGGCAGAAGATCAGGCCGACGCCGCCAGCGGCGGCGTGGATGAGGACGGTTTCCCCGGGCTCGATGCGGTGGACACGGCGGACCAAATAGCGGACCGTCATCCCCTGGAGCATCATGGCGGCGGCTTGTTGGTCGCCGATGCCGTCAGGCAGCTTGACCAGGCGGCCGGCATCCATCACCCGCATTTCGCAATAGGAACCGATGCCCCCGCCATAGGCGACACGGTCGCCGGGCGCGAGATCGGTGACGTCCGCGCCTACCGCCTCGATGACGCCGGCGCCCTCGACGCCCAGGGTATGAGGCAATTGGTCGAGCTTGTACAGACCGCTGCGGTGATAGGTATCGATGAAGTTGAGCCCCACCGCGGTGTGCCGGACGAGGACTTCGCCCGGGCCCGGCGCGCCGATTTCGATGTCATCGACGGAAAGCGCCTCGGGCCCGCCGTAATCGTGAACGCGAACCGCCTTGACCATGGCCGATCCCCACCCTTAGCCCAGGGCGGCGCTGAGAAACGCCTGGCTGCGTTGATTGGCGCGCGCCGCCGCCTCGGCGTCGTAATTGGAACCGCCGATGCGGGCAAAGGCATGATCGACGCCGGGATAGGTGTGCAGCGTGACCTGGTCGTTAGCCCCCAGCGCGTCCTTGATCTGGGCCTGGGCTTCGGGTGGGCAGAAGCCGTCGGCCTCGGCGATGTGGAGCATCAACGGGTGGGAGATGTTCGCGGCCTGATCCAGGGACTTTTCGATCTGCACCGGGTAATAGCCGACCGAGACGTCGGCATCGGTGAAGCACGCGGCGGCATAGGCCAGGCTTCCACCCAGGCAATAACCGACGGTGCCGACCTTGGCGTTGCACCCCTCGGCGCCGCGCAAATGGGTAATGGTGGCCTGGATATCACCCACCCCCTTCTCGAAATCGGGCAGGAAGGCATTCATCAGCGCGAACGCCCGATCCCAGTCCTCTTGGGATTGGTCGGTTAACTGGACGTCCGGCTCGATGCGCCAGAAAAGATCCGGGCAGATTGCGAGGTACCCCTCGGCGGCGAAGGTGTCGCAGAGATCGCGCATGACCTGATTGACGCCGAATATTTCCTGGATGACGACGATGCCCGGGGCCGAAGCCGCCTCGGGGGTGGCCAGATAGGCGGAATATTTTTCGCCGTCGACGGTGTCGATGGTGATGTCAGACATGGTGTCCCCCTGGGAAATTGCCATTTTCGGCAGTTTTAAGCCTTGGCGCGGACGCCTTCAAGGTAGAGCAGCGTCGCCTTGGTCATGATGCCGCCGCGGCCCGAATAGCCGTGCAGCAGACCGCTGGCGCCGAGAACCCTGTGGCAGGGTATGAGAACGGGAATGGGATTGGCGCCGCACGCCCCCGCCACCGCGCGCGGGCCGGTGCGAAGCTTTTTCGCCAGCGCGCCATAGCTGCGGGTGGACCCATAACCAATCGCGCCGATGCTCTTCCAGACGCGCTTTTGAAACTTGCTGCCCGGCGCCGCCAGCGGCAGGTCGAATTTCTTAATCCGCCCGTCGAAATAGGCCGCCAGCTGGCTTTCGGCCTCGGCCAGCAACGCGGTTGGCGTCCCATGGCGGACGCGCGGGCCGGCCTCCCAGCTGAGCCCGGTGATGGTGCCGTCATGTTCCAACAGGGTGAGGTCGCCGATCGGGCTTCGGACCGTCAGGCGGTGGACCGCGACTTCCTGGTCGGGGATGGCGCTAGGCGCGGGTGAGGGCATCTTGCAAATCCACCTGGCTGGTGATCGGCAGGGAACACACGGTCCCGACGCAGACATAGGCGGTGGCCTTGCCGTCCAATTGGGTCTTGCCCCGGGCGGGGTGCCCGTCGGGCAGTTCTGCGCCGGGGTCGATGCGTTGTAAAACAAGGTTAGGTTGTGGCGCCGTGAGGGCGGCCTTGATCAGGGCCTGGGCGTCGGAATCATCATCGGCGCCGATGATGACGGTTTGTGCCGCGCGGGTCAGCAAGTTCGATTCGTTGACCAGGGTGGCCAAGGCGAAGGCGTCTTTTTCCAGGTCGCCGGAAAAGGCACGGATCAATTCTTCGGCGCTCTTGCGGTAGTCGTCCTCGCCGGTCAGCAGCCAAAGCCGGGCGAACACGCCGACCATCATCCCATTGCCCGATGGCGTCGGCCCGTCATGGGCGGACTTGGTGCGGACGATCAGGTCGGTGGCGTCGTCGGCGGTGAAGAAAAATCCGCCGCCGCCATCGCGGTAGTGACGCTCCAGCACATCGACCCATCGCCGCGCCCACTCCAAATAGCGCGCCTCGCCCAGGGTCTGATGCAGGACAAGGGCGGCCCGCGACATGGCGGCGTAGTCGTCCAGGGTCGCCATGGTGCCGGCCTTTCCGGCGCGGAAACTATGGGCTAGACGGTGATTCCCGGCGTCGCCGTCGGGGGTCATGGCGGTGCAGATGAAATCGAAGGCGGTGACCGCCGCGGTGATCCAGTCGTCGCGGCCGAGGACGGCACCGGCGCGGGCAAGGGCGGCGATGGCGAGCCCGTTCCAATCGGCCAATACCTTGTCGTCGCGCCCGGGCGGCACCCGGGCTTCGCGCAAATCGAATAAAATAGCGCGGTCCTCGGCGAGGCGGGCCTCGGCATTATCGCCGAGGCGCTCGGGATGGCCCAGGCGGTTGAGGATGGTGCGCCCCTCCCAATTGCCCGCGGGGTGAACCCCGTAGGCCTTCTTGAAGGGGTCCGCGCGATCGCCCAAGGCGGCGTCCACGTCGGCCGCCTGCCACACGTAGAACAGCCCTTCCTCGCCTTCGGTGTCGGCGTCAAGGGTGGCCGCGAAGGCCCCGCCTTCGGCGGTCATGTCGCGGATGATCCAGTCCGCGGTTTCGGTAATTCTTTCGGCAAACAACTTATCATTGTATAAATTGAAGGCCAGCAATAGAATATCGATCAACTGGGCATTGTCGTACAGCATCTTCTCGAAATGGGGCACCAACCACAGCGCATCGGTGGCATAGCGCGCGTAGCCGCCCCCCAGATGGTCGTAAATCCCGCCCTGGGACATCTGCCGGAGGGTGAACCGCACGGCCTCGCCGAGCTTGGGCGCGCCGGTCCGCAGGTGGGCGCGCAGCACCAGTTCCAGGGTCGGCACATGGGGAAATTTTGGCGCCGCGCCGATGCCGCCATGGGTGAGATCGAACTCGTTGAAAAGCTGCTCGGCGAGGCGCGTGGACAGATCCGGTGGAATGAGATCGCCCGCCGCCGGCCGCGCCGTCTTCTTCAAGGCCTCGCTCATGACGGAGACGTTCTTGGCGACCATGTCGGCCTTTTCGCGCCAAACCTCGTCGACCTTTCCCAGCACGGTGGGGAAACCGGGGCGCCCGAAACGCGCCTCGGGCGGAAAATAGGTGCCGCCCCAGAACGGCGCGCCGTCGGGGGTGAGGAACATGGTCAGCGGCCAGCCGCCCCGCTCGCCGAGGAGGGCCAGCGCCGTCTGGTAGATGGCGTCGACGTCGGGGCGCTCTTCGCGGTCGACCTTGATGTTGACGAACAGCGTGTTCATCAGTTCCGCCGTGGCCTCGTTCTCGAAACTTTCATGGGCCATGACATGGCACCAGTGACACGCCGCGTAGCCCACCGAAAGCAGGATCGGCTTGTTGTCCGCCTTGGCCTTGGCGAAGGCCTCGGGACCCCAGGCCTGCCAATGCACCGGGTTGTCCGCGTGCTGCAGGAGGTAGGGGCTGGTTTGCTTGTGTAGGGCGTTTTCCATGGCTATGCGGTACCGGGGTTTCGACGCCCCCAGGCGACGCCCCTGAAGGAACAACTGGCGTCGGTGCGGGCAAAAATGATAAGCGGTGAACCGAAAAGCCAAGTGTGCGGTGCCCAACGCATCCAAACAACCCCAAATTCTTTGGGTGCGCGGGACCCGCCGCGAAAACGGCGGCGCGCCCTTGGGCGGGAAAGGGAAAATATGACGGCAGGCGACACCATATTTGCCTTGGCATCGGGCGCCGGCGTGGCGGGGATCGCGGTGATCCGGGTGTCGGGTCCCCATGCGGGCGCGGCCCTTCGGGCGCTGCTGCGCGGCCCCCTGCCGGTTGCCCGCGTGGCCACCCATGCCCGGCTCTACCTCCCCGCCGCCAGCGGAATGGGGCCCGCCGCCAGCGGAATGGGGCCCGCCACCAGCGGAATGGGGCCCGGCGGCGGCGCAAGGGGGGCGGGGGAGGACGGCGTGCTCGATGAAGGCTTGGTGCTGTGGTTCCCCGGCCCCCACTCTTTCACCGGCGAAGACGTCGTCGAACTTCACATCCATGGCGGGCGGGCCTGCCTCGAAGCCGTGACCCGGGCCCTGGCCGCGGTTGGCCCCTTGAGGCCGGCCGAGGCCGGGGAATTCAGCCGCCGCGCCTTCGAGAACGGCAAGATGGACCTGACCCAGGCCGAAGCGATCGCCGACCTGGTGGGCGCCGAGACCGAAGCCCAACGCCGCCAGGCCATGGGCCAGTTGATGGGGGCGCTTGGCGCCCGTTACGATGGCTGGCGCAGCCGGTTGGTCGGGCTGGCCGGCGAGGTCGAGGCGGCGATCGATTTCGCCGATGAGGATTTGCCCCAAGGCTTGGCCGAGGGCGTGTTTCCCAAGGTCACGGCGCTCGGTGACGAGATTTCCGCGCATCTCGCCGACGGCCACCGGGGCGAACGCCTGCGGAGCGGCCTGACGGCCGTGATCCTGGGCCCGCCCAATGTGGGAAAATCAAGCCTTTTCAACCTCTTGGCGGGCCGTGAGGCGGCCATCGTCGCAGCCACCGCAGGCACCACAAGGGACGTCATCGAGGTCCATCTGGATCTCCATGGATTGCCGGTGACGGTGGCCGATACCGCCGGCCTGCGCGGCGCGCTGGAGGCGGTGGAGGAGGAGGGGGTGCGGCGCGCCCGGGCCCGGGCCGAAAGCGCGGATATCAAGATCATCGTCCTCGATGCTCGGGATTGGCCCGATGTGGACCCCGCCGCGGCATCCCTGATCGATGGCGATTGCCTCGTGATGGTCAATAAAATCGACCTGCGCGATCCCCGGCACACACCGGCGGAGACCCTATATATTGGGGATGGTAAAAGTAAAACCGCTGTATATTGTGTTTCAGCCAAAACCGAGGCCGGTTTGCCCGATGCCTTGGAGAGGCTGGCGGCGATGGCCAGGGAACGGCTCGGCCCGGGCCGCTCGGCGCCCTTGACCCGGGCGCGGCACCGCCAGGCGCTGGAAGACACCCTTTCCGCCCTCAGGCGGATCGACCCGGGAAAGGCCATCGAGCTCAACGCCGAGGACCTGCGTCTTGCCGCCCGGGGGCTGGGGCGGATCACCGGCCGGGTCGATGTGGAAGACATCCTTAGCCGAATCTTCGCCGAATTCTGCATCGGAAAGTAAGCCCCTGATGTTTCACGTGAAACAGCCGATGATATGCTTTGACAGCGGGCCCGTGACGGGTAGAGTCTCGCGCCCATGACAGCCCTCAATGACAGCTTCGACGTGATCGTGATCGGTGGCGGCCATGCCGGCGCGGAAGCCGCCGCCGGGGCCGCGCGCATGGGCGCCCAGACCCTGCTGATCACCCATCGCATCGACACCATCGGCGAAATGTCGTGCAACCCGGCGATCGGCGGCCTGGGCAAGGGCCACCTGGTGCGCGAGATCGATGCCCTGGACGGCGTCATGGGCCGCGCCATCGACCGCGCCGGCATCCAATTCCGGGTGCTCAACCGTTCCAAGGGGCCGGCGGTGCAGGGGCCGAGGGCCCAGGCCGACCGCCGTCTCTACAAGCAGGCCATGGGCGCGATCCTGGGCGCCCAGGAGGGCCTTTCGATCCGTGCCGGGGCGGTGGAGGACATCGTCGTCGATGGCGGTGGCGGGGTCGCCGGGATCCGCACCGCCGACGGCGAGGAAATCGGCTGCGGCGCGGTGATCCTGACCACCGGGACCTTCCTGGGTGGTTTGATCCATATCGGCGAACACACCACGCCGGCCGGGCGGGCGGGCGAAGCGCCGGCGTTGGGATTGTCCAAAACCCTTGCCAGGTTTGGTTTTCGGCTGGGCCGGCTCAAAACCGGCACGCCCCCCCGGCTGGACGGCCGGACCATCGACTGGCGCGGCCTGGTGCGGCAACCCGGAGACCACCCCCCCGAGCCCTTTTCGACGCTGACATCGGTTATCACCACGCCCCAGGTGCCCTGTTTCATCACCGGCACCACCGCGGCGACCCATGATCTGATCCGCGCCAATCTCCACCGCGCGCCGCTCTATTCGGGGCAGATCGAAGGCATCGGCCCGCGCTATTGCCCTTCCATCGAGGACAAGGTGGTGCGTTTCGCCGACCGCACCCGCCACCAGATTTTTCTCGAGCCCGAAGGCCTCACCGATCCCACCGTCTATCCCAACGGCATTTCCACCTCTCTGCCCGAGGAGGTGCAGCGCGAGATGCTGAAAACCATCCCCGGTTTGGAAAACGCCGTCATGCTGCGCCCGGGATATGCCATCGAATACGATTATGTCGATCCGCGCGAACTCGACCACGGGCTCGAAACGGCCAAGATTCCGGGGCTTTTCCTGGCCGGCCAGATCAACGGCACCACCGGGTACGAGGAGGCCGCGGCGCAAGGGTTGATGGCTGGCCTGAACGCGGCCCTTGCCACTGGGCGGACCGGGCGGCGGGCACCCGAGGGCGCCGGTGAGAAGTCTGGTGGACATAAAAGTTTCCGGCTCGACCGGGCCGACGCCTATCTCGGCGTGATGATCGACGACCTGGTGACCCGCGGGGTCACCGAGCCCTACCGCATGTTCACCTCGCGCGCCGAATACCGGCTGCTATTGCGCGCCGACAACGCCGATCAGCGCCTGACCGACAAGGGAATCGCCATCGGTTGCGTCGGCCCCGAGCGCCGCGCCGCCTGGCGGAAGAAGGCACAGGCACTGGATTATGCGCGCCGTCTGACACAAGGTCTTGTGGCTACGCCTAAAGAACTCGCGGCACATGGTATCAAGGTCGCCAACGATGGCGCCCGCCGTAGCGCCGGTCGGTTGCTGGCCCACGCCGATATCGGCGTCGCCCAGCTCGCTCGCCTATGGCCCGAACTGGCGGCCTTGGATGGGACAATTGCCCGGCAAGTGGAAATCGATGCCCGTTACGCCGTCTATCTCGATCGTCAAAAGGCCGATATCGCCGCCTTCCGCCGTGACGAGGCGCTGGAAATCCCCGGCAATCTCGATTTCGCACGGGTCGGCGGCCTCTCCAACGAGCTGCGCCAGAAGCTCGAACAAGTTTCGCCGGCCACCCTGGGCCACGCGGCGCGTATTCCCGGCATGACACCGGCGGGGTTGACCGCCCTGCTCGGCCATGTGCGGCGGCGTAAAAAGGGCGGAGAGCCGCGGAAACAAAGGGCTTCGGCCTGAATCAAGGCGATGCCCCAAGCCCCTTTCATGGCCTTCGACCCGCAAAAGTTCAGCCCCCACGGGGGTGTTTCACGTGAAACACTGGGCGCTTTCGAAGCCTATGAAGCCACCCTGGTGAAGTGGCAGAAGGCGGTCAATCTGGTGGGCGCCAGCACCTTGGGGGAGGTGTGGCACCGCCATTTCCTCGATTCCGCGCAGCTCGCGCCGCTGATCCCGACGCGGCCCGATGGCGCGCCGACGGTGATCCTCGATATCGGCAGCGGCGGGGGTTTCCCGGGCCTGGTGCTGGCGGTGCTGGCCGCCACCGGGGCGCTTGGGGCATCTGCCCTCGCGGTGCATCTGGTCGAGGCCAACGCGCGGAAATGCGCGTTTCTCAAGGAAGTCGCGCGGATCACCGGGGCCCAAGCGGTGATCCATCGGGCCCGGGTGGAAAACCTGCCGCCGTTTCCGGTGGATGTGGTCATGGCCCGCGGATTCGCCCGCCTGCCGAGACTTTTGACCCTTGCCAGCGGCTTCCTCCAACAGCCCGATTGCCGCCCCGTGGGGCTATTTTTGAAGGGCAGGGGGGTGGATGAGGAATTGACCGAGGCCCGCAAACAGTGGAATATGCGGGTCGAGCACATCGTCAGCGTAACCGACCCCGATGGGGTCGTCCTGCGGTTAAAGGACATCGTCCTTGGATAGATTCGGCGCCGTATCCGCCAATGTCACGCCCCGCCCCGGCGCCCGGGAGGGGTGGCGGCCCAAGGCATCGGGCGCGCCGCACCGTCAGCCCCGGATCCTGATCATCGCCAACCAGAAAGGCGGTGTCGGCAAAACCACCACGGTGATCAACCTCGCCACCGCGCTGGCCGCGGTGGGCAACCGGGTTCTGGTGTTGGACCTTGATCCCCAAGGCAACGCTTCCACCGGCCTCGGCATCCCGCAAAGTGCCCGCGCGCACGGCACTTACGACCTCTTGATGGGCGCGGCGGCGATCGATGAAACCATTGTCTCCAGCGAGGTTCCGGGCCTCGACGTGGTGCCGAGCACGGTCGATTTGGCGGGTGCGGAACTGGAACTCATCGACATGGAGAGGCGTGAATATCGCCTCCGCGATGCGCTGCGTGGGGCGCCTTCCCAATACGACTACATCCTGGTCGATTGCCCGCCATCGCTCAATTTGTTGACCCTCAACGGGTTGGTGGCGGCGGACGCGGTGCTGGTGCCGCTGCAGTGCGAGTTTTTCGCCCTGGAAGGCTTGACCCATCTGCTCAAGACCCTCGACCGCGTCCGGCGCAATCTCAATTCCACCCTTGAACTACAAGGCGTGGTATTAACAATGGTCGATACACGCAACAACTTGACGAACATGGTTGCCGCCGATGTGCGTCAGTTTCTTGGAGACAAGGTCTACGACACCGTCATTCCGCGCAACGTGCGGGTGTCGGAAGCGCCGTCCCACGGCAAACCGGTGCTGCTCTACGATTTCAAGTGCGCGGGTTCACAGGCTTATATCCGGCTGGCCCGGGAAATCCTGCGCCGCGAAAAGGAAGGCGTGATATGACGGATGAAAGTTCCCATCGCCACCCCGCCAAGCGCAATCTCGGACGCGGCCTCGCCGCACTGTTCGGCGAGGATGAAGGCGTCACCGCCGAGCGCGACCGGCCCGCCGCGGTGCACAGTCTGCCGGTCGGCCAATTGAGGCCGGGGCCGGTGCAGCCGCGGCGCAATTTCGACGACGAGGCGCTTCAGGCCCTGGTCCAATCGGTGCGCGAGAAAGGCGTGTTGCAGCCCCTGTTGGTCCGGCGCGCGGCCGGAGGAGCCGCCAGCTACGAGATCATCGCCGGCGAGCGGCGCTGGCGCGCGGCCCAGCTGGCCAAGCTCCACGAAGTGCCCGTGGTGGTGCGGGAAATGGACGATGCCGAGGCGCTCGAGGCGGCGCTGGTGGAAAACATCCAGCGCCAGGACCTGGGCCCGCTGGAGGAGGCGGAAGGCTATCGGCGGCTGATCGACGAATTCGCCCATAGCCAGGGCGAACTCGCCCGGGCGGTCGGCAAGAGCCGCCCCCACGTCGCCAACATGCTGCGTCTTCTCGGCTTGCCCGAGCAGGTCAAGCAGATGGTCGACGACGGCGCCTTGAGCGCCGGCCATGCGCGGGCGCTGCTCGGCAGCGACGACCCGGTGGGTCTCGCCCGCAATGTGGTGCGCCGGGGCCTCAACGTGCGCCAAACCGAAAAGTTGGTGGCCCGGGCCCGCGCCCGGGGCAGGGCCACCGCCGCCGGGCGGAGCGGCAACCAGGGCAAACCGGCCAAGGATGCCGATACCCTGGCGTTGGAAAAAACTCTCTGCGCGCGCCTCGGGCTCAAAGTCACGATTACGCTTGCGGGCGAGGCCGGGGACATCACCATCCATTTCGACGCCCTCGACCAGCTCGATGACGTGATCAACCGCCTGAAGCGCGACCCGGCACCACTGGAAATACATTAACCTATTGATTTATAACGATTATTTACGCTCTATCGCCCGTGCCGCGGTCGCGATTCGCATCAGCACGCGCTGGCAGATGAGGTGACCGGGCTGGCCGGTGGATTTGGCGCCGAGTTCGGCTTCGGTCAAAAGGTCGAGCGCCGTCGCCAGGCGCCCGGTTGTCCAGCTTCGCGCCTGGGCCCGGAAGCGGGCGGTTAGTTTGAAAAACACCGGCGGCCGGAGCGCCTTGACGGCGGCATCCAGCGAGCCGCCCGCCGCCACCTGCCCGGTCACCAGGTGGAGCCGTTGGATGTGGCGCTGGGCGGCGCGCAACACGGCAATCGGGTTGACCCCTTCCTGGAAGGCGCGTGTCAGCGCCCGGTCCAGTGCCGTGGCGTCGCCGCCGCCCGCGGCGTAGGCCGCGTCCTCCAGCCCGAGGGCCGCAGCGTCGCCGACCACGGCCCGGCAATCCTCCAGGGTTACCTCCTTGGC
>SMXQ01000136.1 GCA_004356985.1 Alphaproteobacteria bacterium
AAGCTCCCGAGGTTCCGGCGACCGGATGTGCCATCCGCGCCTTCAGCAGGTTTGCCCGTGGTTTCGTCCATTTTCGCACCGCACTTTTGCTTGTCTGATAGTTTTTCGAGTATGAATGTTGGACAACGATAGTGGCATCACCCGGAAGCCGCCAGCATTCATCACCCGAAGCATCATCAATCTCTATGGACGATTAAAATTTACCGTTTACTTTCGGATGCTGAGATTGAAAATCACCGCGTCGGCCGGGACACCGATCGGGGCAATAAATTTCAAAACAAAGTTGGGCATGGAAAACCTCGGCGACTTATTCAGGGAACACGTTGGCGCCGGCAAGGTTGCGGCGATCGACCTGCTCGATTTCGAGACGCCTAAGGAAATAACCTATGACGCGCTGGATGGCCGCTGTGACGCCGTGGCCCGTGGATTGGCGCGCCAAGGTTTCGGCAGCGGTGACCGCATCGCCATTGCAGCGCAAAACCGTATGGAGTTTCTAGAAGTTATCTTCGGTGCGTTGCGCGCCGGATGCGTTCCCGTGCCCATCAATTTCAAACTGACCAAGGAAACCGTTCACTTCATCATCGAGGATGCCGATGTCAGGCACGTCTTTTTCGACGCCGCCGCGGCACCGCTGATTCCCAGGACCGTGCCGAGCACGGATTTTGATAACGGCTACGCGGCGTTTATCGATCCAGGCGAATTCGATTCCGTCGCCGTGACCGGGGATCAGGTCTCCATGCAGCTCTATACCGCGGGCACCACGGGCCGCCCCAAAGGCGTCCTTCTCACCCATGGGGGGCAAGGATGGGCTTCAAGGGCGCTGGTGGAAGCGCGCCGCCTGACCTTTGACGACCGGATCCTGATATCGGCGCCGTTTTTCCACAAAAATGCCTTGGTGGCGATCAAAACCGCGCTGCTGCCCGGTGCCAGCCTCGTCATCATGCCCCGCTTCGAGGCGCGGGCGGCAATCACGGCGGTCACCCGGCACAAGTGCACCATGGTCACCGGCGTGCCCACCATGATGCATATGATGCTGGCCGAGCGCGACCTCATCGAGAGCGCCGATTTTTCTGCCGTCCGCACCATATCCATGGGTTCCGCGCCGGCTTCCCATGTGTTGCTGGAGGAAATATCGCAAGCCTTCCCCAATGCCGTCATTCAACTGAATTATGGCACCACCGAAGGGGGCCCGATCATGCTGGGCTGGTTCCACCCGGAAGGCAAACCCCGTCCGGTGGGAAGTGTCGGTTACCCCATCCCCGGCTGTGAATACCGCTTTGAAGGAGGGCCCAACGACCGTGAGGGGGAACTGGTCGTGCGCAATCCGGGCGTGGCCCTGGGGTTTTATAATCTGCCCGAGGCAACGGCGGAATCGTTCAAGGATGGTTGGAACCGGTCCGGCGACATCATGCGACAGGACGAAGATGGTTGGTTCTATTTCCTGGGCCGGGTGGATGACATGTTTGTCTGCGGTGGCGAGAATATCTTTCCGGGCGATGTCGAATCCCTGCTGGAAAAACACGAGGGAGTCGCGCAAGCGGTGGTTCTTCCCTTCCCCCACGAATCCAAGGGAGAGGTGCCTTACGCATTCGTCGTTTTGGAGACCGGTGGGGAACTCAATGAGGACGAAATCAAGGCTTTCGCCCTTGAAAACGGACCCGCTTATGCGCATCCTCGGCGCGTGTTTTTTCTTCCCAAAATGCCGTTGACGGGGACCAATAAAATCGACCGCGATGCCTTGCGGGACCTTGCCCGTGATCAACCCTGATGAAACCTGCTTAGGACAGAGGACGTGACGTGGCTGAAAATAAAATGACCAAAGCAGAACTCCAGGAGCGGATAACCCTGGTGCCCTTTCACAAGTGGCTGGGGCTCAACGTGGTGGAAATGAACGAGGACGCAAATAATGTGAGCATCCCTTGCCGTGAGGAATTCGTCGTCAATCCCAAGGCCGGCTATACCCATGGCGGCATCCTCGCGGCCATCATCGACATCGCGGCCGATTATGCGCTGGCGGCGAAAATTGGCGCGCCGATTCCAACCGTCGATCTCCGCGTCGATTGCCACCGCCCCGCCATGCCGGGTGAGCTTACCGTCGAGGCCCGCCCCATAAAACTGGGCCGGACATTTTCCACCGCCGAAGCCTTTGTTTACGATTCCGAAGGCGCGCTTCTGGCCAGCGGCCGGGGGGTCTATCATTCCCAGTCCGGCAGCTAGCGCTCCCTTGCACGGATAGGAGACACCATGAAAGCCGTCGTCCTCTATGAGCATGGCCAAATGGACAAGCTCATATACGAAGAAAATTTTGCCGACCCAGTTTGTGGCCCCGGTGATGTTATCGTCGGCGTCAAGGCGACGTCGCTCAATTACCATGATCTTTTCACAAGAAACGGTATGCCCGGCATCACGCTGAAGCTGCCGATCATTTGCGGCCTCGATGTCGCCGGTGAAATCATCGAGGCCGGCGCCGAGGTCAAGGGCTGGTCGATCGGTGATGCGGTGCTCATCGATCCGCGAAACCGGGTCGAAGGGGGCTTGGTGGGAGAGACCATTCATGGCGGCTTGGCAGAGTATTGCCGCGCGCCCCAGCATCAACTGGTAAAAATCCCCGATGGCGTTTCCTTCGAGCAAGCAGCCAGCCTTCCCGTCGCCTATGGGACGGCGCATCGGATGATGGTGACCCGTGGCCAGGTCGATGCCGACGACAAGGTTCTCGTCCTCGGCGCCAGCGGTGGCGTCGGCACCGGCGCCGTCCTGATCGCAAAAATTTTCGGCGCCGAAGTCGTCGCCTGCGGCAGCACCGAAGCAAAGCTGGACGCCTTGACCAAGATCGGCGCAGACCATGTGATCAATTACAAGGAAACCGACTTCGTCAAAGAGATCTGGAACCTCTACGATAAGCCCCACCGGCGGGAATACGCCGGGGGGGTCACGGTGGTCGTCAACTTTACCGGCGGGGAGACCTGGGTCCAATCCATGCGCTGTTTGCGCCGTGGCGGCCGGTTGCTGACCTGTGGGGCGACGGAGAGTTACAACCCGCCGACGGATTTGCGTTACGTCTGGAGCTTCGAGTTTGATATTCGGGGGTCGAACAGTTGGGAGAGGGAGGACCTGACAGCGCTGCTGGATTATCTGTCCGAAGGCCGCATGGAGGTTCCCATTGCCGGGCCTTTCCCGCTCAGCCGCGCCGCCGAGGCGCTGCGTCTGATCGAAGATCGGGAAGTCATTGGCAAGGTCATCGTCACCCCCTGACGGTCTCCAACGGGTCGATCCAACGGTGACCGAGCGAGCCAGACAACTGCCGGCCAGCGGTGAGATATTTCTCGATCACGTCGGCTGGTATGTCCCACATCTGGATGACGTGGCGCGGTCGTTCGGCCGTCTCGGGTTTCCGCTGACGCCGTCTTCGATCCACGGCGATCGTGACCCGGAAACCGGTGCGATCATCCCGCAGGGTTCGGCCAATCGCCTGGCGGTGCTGGAACGCGGCTATCTCGAATTTCTCTCCGACGTCGAAGGCACGGAGACGCCGGTGGGCAACCACTTGAGAAGAGAAATGGATCGTTATGTGGGCGTTCATTTGATCGCCTTTAGTGTGTCCGACGCGGTAGGGGAGGCGGATCGGCTTGCCGGGGATGGTTTCCGCCTGCAGCCGACGGTGAATTTACGGCGCACCATCGAAGGTGCCGATGGCGCCGATGTGGAGGTGGCCTTTACCGTGGTCCGCGCCGAGTTCGGATCGATCCCCGAGGGGCGGATACAGACTCTTACCCACCATAGCCCGGAACACGTCTGGCAGCGGCGTTACATGGCCCGGGAAAACGGCATCGTCGGCCTTGCGGAGGTGGTGTTCTCGGTGGCCGATCCCGTGGCCAGTGCCGGGCGGCTGGCGAAATTTACCGGCCGCTCCGCGATCGAGACGGAGACCGGCATGAGCGTACAGCTCGATCGCGGAAAACTGACCTTTTTCGAACCAAAGGATGTGCCCCGGAAATTGGGCATCCAGGCAATGCCCGAAGCACCGGCAACGGTGGCCATCGGCTTGATCAGCCACGATCTTGGAAAGACGCGTGAATTTATGCGCGCCCAAGGCGTGCACTTGGCGGTTGATGAGCCGAACCGATTGATCGTCGAACCCGATGAGGCCTTGGGAAGCGCGCTGATCGTTTATCCCGCCCACGAAGTGCCCACGCTCGGCAACGAAAGTCCATAATATCGGCAACGCAAGGCAGGGATTTCCGGGCATCGCTGGTCCGCTAAACTCGGCGTTCCGGGTTCTCTTGCTTCCGAATCCCGATGGCCCGCCGCCCACCGAGTGGTCCACTTGCTTAGTTCGTGCCAAAGGGTCTTGAGGGAAGCCTTGTTAACCTAACGCCCGCTTTTGAGCATGCGTGGACTAAGCGGCTAAAACTCATAATTCTTAATCGTCGAATTGTTTTTCGCTTAACAGTGTCAAAGTTGCCTGAACCCTCTCGAATGGTTTGAAGTGGTATGCATCGGGATCGACGGCTTGTAAGCAACGCACCCAGGCGGCGACGGCCTCGATTTCTGCAGTGGTCAATAGCTTACAGCGGGGCAGGAATAAGTCGTCCCAGTAATCTGGTTCGGGGCTGCGGTCGAGCAAGCCTATCAGCGAATCGTAGGCGCCCCTGTCCCGTTGGCGGGAACCGGTCAGGTAGGAATGGGTCGACGATAACGGCCACATGAATGTCGCCTACTACACCCTGATATTCAAAACGCCACTGATGCCTTACCAGAGCTTGGGCCCGCAATGGCCCCAAAACTCCGCATAGCCAATCGGTTCTTGAATTCCAATGGTGTTGCCGTTAGAGCTAATCATGATGCCTCTGGAGGAGGTCAACGACGCCTTAAAAATATTGGAGGAACGCGAGGTCTTCGGCAAAGTCGCTCTAAAACCCTGAAATTCACAATGAGCAATGGATAAGTAGACATGCAGGAAAAAACCGTGGAACGCCTCACGGCGGAACAGATTCAAGCGATGTTCGATCGTTCACCGTTTATTTCGGGGCTCAAGTTGCAGGTTCAGTCTCTCGACTACGACGCGATGGAATTGACCGTCAGTATGCCCTTAAATCCATCGATGGAACGGCGTGCCGGAACCAAACAATTCCACGGCGGCCCGATTGCCTCATTCATTGACACCATTGGCGATTTTGTCGTCGGCATGATGGTCGGCGGTGGCGTGCCAACGATCAATATCAGGATTGACTATCTCAAACCAGCCGTGGGTGATGCCTTGACGGCAACCGCGCGCGCACGGCGGATAGGTAGGACCGTTGCGGTCGCGGACATCGATGTGTTTGACGAAAAGAACGCGCTGGTCGCAATTGGGCGTGGCACCTACTTTCCAAAGGCTGGCTAATGGTGATTTCGTATTTGCAGACTAATTCCAGCGCTCCAGTTACCAACCAGTTCAATGAAGGGGTGGGATATATTTTTTTGTCCCCCCCTCCCCCGCGCTGAAGAGGATCATGAGGATGGATTTGTTTCCTGAGATCGCTGGGTGCAGGAATAAAATGATCGTACAGAAACTGATAATTTAGTTGAGTAGGCATGTCTGATCGCCCCCAACTACTCGATACCATCCGCAGCGGTGTCATGCCGGTCGTATGAGGCCGCTACCGCCCGAGCGATCTGCGGCAACGGCTGAGCACCGAGAGCACCTCGAAGGGCTCTTCGACCTGCATGTAGCAGGGCACGCCGCGGGGCTCCAGATACGCCTTGGCGGCGACGTTGTGTTCGTGTTGGCCCATAAAGGTCACGTAGAACGGTTTGCCGCGGTGTTTCCTGGCCAATTTCACCAGGAAGTCGTAACCGGGGATGCCGGATTCAGTGGTCAGCATCATGATCACCACCGCGGCGTCGATGTTGCGATCCGATAGCACCGCGTCCAGCGCATCGCCATAGGCCTTCTCGTAGCCCACCAGCCCGGCGCTGCCGAAGATGTCCACCGGGTTGCGCATGCGGATGAATGGAGGGGCGAATTTCTGCAGCCGCTTGCGGGTGATTTCCTCCAACTGAGGCACCTCGAGCCCAATGGCGCGGCAGTAATCGGTCATGCACACGGTGAATGCGCCAGAGGGCGACAGGAAGGAAACCCGGTTGCCGGCGGGGACCGGCATGGCGGCCAGCGCCTTGGCCACGTGGAAGAGCTGGGAATATTTGTAGATGCGGGTCACGCCGGCCTGTTCCATGGCGCCGTCCACCACGCGGCCGTTGGCGGCAAGCGAGCCGGTATGGGCCTGGGCCGCCGCCGCGCCCTCGTCTGACGCACCGCCCTTTAAGAGGATCACCGGTTTCTTCTTGGTTACCCGTGAGGCGACGCGGTGGAATCGCTTGGGATATTTGATGCTTTCTAGGTAGAGCAGGATGGCATGGGTCTCGGGATCATCGCCGAGATAGTCGAGCAGTTCGCTTTCCTCCACGTCGACCTTGTTGCCGAGACCGACCACCCGGCACACTCCGAAATTCTCCGCCGACATGATATGGCGCAAGCTGATGCCGCAGAAGTTGCCGGTCTGGGTGATGTAGGAGATGTGGCCGCCTGGCACCTTGCCGAGGGGGAAAAAGCTGGACGTGAAGTTGGCCGGCGTCGAGACATGACCGGTGGTGTTGGGGCCGATCACCCGCACGCCGGATTCCCTGATGGCGGCGCCGAGTTCGGCCTGCAGCGCCTCACCCATCTGGTCCACCTCGGCGAAGCCACTGGCCGCCAGCACGATGGCGGGGATGCCCCTGGCGCCCAGCGCCCGCACCGTGTCGGGCGCCGCCACCGCCGGCAGGGTGACGATGGCCTGGTCGATGCCGTGTGGCAGTTCGTCTATGGATGTACACACCGCCAAGCCCTCGATGCGCCCGCCCCGCGGGTTGACCAAATACAGCTTTCCCTTGAACCCGTTGTCGCGAATGTTCTTGATCACCACGTTGCCGGGCTTGCCGGTGGTCGCCGACGCACCGATCACGGCCACTGATTTGGGTGCGAAGAAATTTTCCATGATTCCGGTCATGCGAACTTCATTCTCCCAGCACGATTAAACCGTCGACGGCCACCGGCCGGCTGCCGCGGATGATCATGGGGTTGACGTCGATCTCGGATATTTCGGGGAAATCCAACCCGATGCGGCCCAGCGCCATGATGGCTTGGGCCATGACATGGCGGTCCACCGGTTTCATGCCGCGCACGCCGTCGAGAATTCGGTGGGCCCGGATGGCCGCCATCATGTCCAGCGCATCACGTTTTCTGACCGGCGCCACGCGGAAGCTCACATCCTGCAGGATCTCCGTGAAAATGCCGCCGAGGCCGAACATGACCGATGGGCCGAATTGGGCATCGCGCACCATGCCGATCATCACCTCGCGCTGGCCTGAGACCATTTCCTGCACCAGCCAGGCGCCATCATAGTCAGGCCCGGCGCGCTTCCTGATGAGCCGGAAGGCTTCCATGAGCTCTTTCCCGGTGCCGAGGCCGACGGCGACCAGCCCCAACTCGGTCTTGTGGGTGACGTCCGCCGAGCACGCCTTCAATACCACCGGATAGCCGATTTTCGATGCGGCCGTCCTGGCGGCGGTCTGGCTGGTGACCAGCACTTCCTTTGAGGTCGGCACGCCGTAGAGCTTGAGTACCCGTTTGCTGTCATATTCCGACAGCGTGGTCTGGCCGGCAGCGCGGGCGGCCTGGATGATGCGGGCTGCCCTGGTGTTCACGCCTGGTCCGCCGCCTGTCTGCGCGCCGAAGGAGGCCCGTAGCCGCCGCCCCCGCGGTCGATCCAGAGCTGCCAGTTTGAGGCGCCGTCCGCCTTACTCATCCCGTGCTCCCGGAGGTGAATTTCAGAGGTGTTGTCTTATCCCATCGGCACGCCGGGATCAAATGCCCTCATCGGTCTTGCGGAAGTCGTCTTCTCGGTGGCCGATCCCACGGCCAGTGCCGGGCGGCTGGCGAAATTTACCGGCCGCTCCGCGATCGAGACGGAGACCGGCATGAGCGTTCCCCTGGATCGCGGAAAACTGACCTTTTTCGAACCAAAGGATGTGCCCCGGAGCTGTCAACTTAACGAAGGCAGGTGGCAGTTGAACGTTTGAACTGAGCGGCTCAAGCAGCAGCGGCCACGGTCCGCCAGGTTTTCATCGCGTCACCGCGGAATTGGTGCATTGTTTTCCGGGTGATCAGATGACGTTGGACATTGAAGGTGTTGGTGATGGCGGCGTGGGTGGAGAGAAACCTTTGCGCCGATCCTGGTGACTTGAAGCCCTGCATCCTTCGTTCTCGTTGCCGAACCGGCAGATGCG
>SMXQ01000137.1 GCA_004356985.1 Alphaproteobacteria bacterium
CAGCAAATCACCCCACGCCTTCCATCCGGTTTTCACCACCCATCCCGAAACCGGACGCCGCTCGCTGTTCGTCGATCGCCTGATGACGGCGCGGCTGGAAGGATTCGCGCCGCAGGAAAGTACCGCCCTGCTCGAGCAATTGTTCGACCATGCCGAGCGCCCGGAATTCATCTACGAACATATTTGGCGCGCCGGCGACCTGGTGATGTGGGACAATCGCTGCGTGACCCACGGCCGGACCACTTTCCCCAGGGACCAGGAACGTATCCTCAGGCGCTGTACCATCGAGGGCGCGCCTCCCGTCGCGTAGGCGGATCCGGGGAGGCGAACCGCCGATGACTTTGTTTCTTGATGAAAAATGCGTGGCTGGCCTTCTCGGCATGGACGACGCGCTCGACGCCGTCGAGGAGGTCTTCGCCGAGGCCGGGCGCGGCAACGTCACCAACGTGCCCCGGGTGCGGGCACCGCTGGGCGAGGGCACCTTGCGGATCACTGCCGCCGTTCTGAACACCATGGGCTATTACGGCGTCAAGGTTTCATCGACCACCATTTTCGAGAGCAGCGCGGGCCGGGTATTCTCGCTGTATGCGGCGGAAACCGGGGCGCTGGTGGCCATGGTCCAGGTCTTCGCCATGGGCGCCCTGCGCACCGGCGCGGCCAGCGCCGTCGCCACCAAATACATGGCCCGGGCCGGAGCCCACCGCCTTGCCGTCATCGGCACTGGGCGCCAGGCGCGGACCCAGGCCGAAGCCATCTGCAAAATCCGCCCGATCACAGAAATCCGCGCCTTCAGCCGGTCCAATGAGAACCGTGAGAGGTTCTGCCGCGATCTTGCCCCCTTGGCGGCGGACGTGCGCGGGGTGGAGAGCGCGGAGGAGGCCGTGCACGAGGCCGATATCGTGGTCACCGCGACCACCGCCACCGAACCCGTCTTGTTGGGGAAATGGCTGGCGCCCGGCACCCATGTCAACGCCATCGGCGCGAATTTCGAGCACCGGCGCGAATTGGACCTCGACGTGGTAGCCTTAGCGGCGGTGATCGTCACCGACGACCTGGAGCAGGTGAAGTACGAGGCCACCGACCTGGCGGCGCCGGTCGCGCGCGGCATCATCGGCTGGGACCAGGTCATCGCGCTGGGCGACGTGGTCGCCGGCAACCGGCCCGGGCGAACGTCGGACACCGACATCACCCTGTTCAAATCTCTTGGCGTCGCCCTGGAGGATGTCGCCCTGGCCGCCCGCGCCTATGAGAAGGCGGTCGAGAAGGGGCTCGGCGTGAGACTGCCCGACCTGTCCGGCTGAGGAGGAAGCGATGGCGCGGCTGCCCCTGATCGACCCCACCCATGAGGCCACCAGTGAGTTCGCGGAATTGCGCCCGGTGTTCGAGCAATTGCGCCAAACCCGCGGGCGGGTTCCCGCCATGTACCGGCTGCTCGCCCACCGCCCCGCCATCCTCGGCGCGCACCGGGCGTACTTCAACGCGGCGCTGGACACCGGCGTGCTGCCCCGGGCCATGAAGGAAAAGATCGCCTACAAGGTCGCGCGCTTGCGCGGCTCGGCCTACTCGAGCGCCTCCCACCGGCGCTATGCCCTCGACCACGGCGTGACCGAGGCCGAGCTCGAAGCGCTCGACGACGGCGCCTACGCCGGCCTGGGGGCGGGCGAGGCGGCGGCGTTGACATTGGCCGAAGAAATGGTCGGCCACGGGGGCGCCGTGAGCGATGCCTGTTTCGACGCCCTCAAGGCCCATTACAGCCCCGCCGAAATCGTCGAAATCGTCGCCCTGGTGGGTATCATGGAGCTGGCCAGTTCTTTCGCGGCGGTGTTCGGCCTGGAACCGGACGGGACACCCGCGACGGGAAAATAGAACAGACCGCCACCCCCGACCGGCCAACCCCCGGTCGTCAACGAAGATATCGGGAAGCTAGGATATGCGTGGAATTGTAAGATTCATGGCTGATCTGACCATCGGCCTCGTCGTCATCGCCGGCGCCTTCGGATTATTGACGTTTCTGCTGGGCTGCCTGGTGGCCATCGAAGCCAGCACCTCGGGCGCGGAAGCGAATTCCCTGGCCGCCGCCGATCTGTGGATGCGCAAGGCGCAGATTTGGCTTCGCCTGACACCGGGCCAGTTGTTGGGCTCCTACGCCATGAGCCTGGGGGCCAAGGTATCGGCGGTTGCGCTGGCCGCCGCCATCCCCCTCGACATCATGTATACGCTCCGCGCGGCGGCCGAGTACCGCCGGCGCTAGAGGTTTTCCGGCAAGGCAGGTCAGTCGGGTTTGGCGACCGCGCCCAGCGCCGCCTGGGCCGCCGCCAGGCGGGCCACCGGCACCCGGTAGGGCGAACACGACACGTAATCGAGCCCCACCGCCTCGAAGAATTCGATGGAGGCGGGGTCGCCGCCATGTTCGCCGCAGATGCCGAGCTTGATGCCCGGCCGCGCCGCCCGGCCCCGGTCCACCGCCATCCGCACCAGTTCGCCGACCCCGGCGACATCGATGGACACGAAGGGGTCGGCCTCGAAGATGCCTTGCCGGCGATAGGTTTCGAGGAACCGCGCCGAGTCGTCGCGCGACAGGCCGAAGGTGGTCTGGGTAAGGTCGTTGGTGCCGAAGGAAAAGAACGCCGCGCTCTCGGCGATGTCGCCGGCCAGAAGGGCGGCGCGCGGCAATTCGATCATGGTGCCCACCAGGTAATCGAAACTGATCCCCGCCGCCGCCATGGCGTCGGCGGCGGCGCGGTCGATCATCGGCTTGAGGCGGTCGAATTCCGCCCGGGTCGCGATCAGCGGAATCATTACCTCGGGGCAAGCGGTGCCCGGGCGCTCCTTGTTGACCTTAGCTGCCGCGTTGAAGATGGCGCGGGCCTGCATCTCATAAATCTCGGGGTAGGTGATGCCGAGCCGGCAGCCGCGATGACCGAGCATGGGGTTGGTCTCGTGAAGGGCCGCCGCCCGTCTTTTCACCGCCTCGGGCGTGGTGCCGGTCTCGGCCGCCAATTTGGCGAATTCGTCATCGGTGCTGGGCAGGAACTCGTGCAGCGGCGGGTCCAGCAGGCGGATGGTCACCGGCAGGCCGGCCATGAGCCGGAATATCTCCTCGAAATCGGCCTCCTGCATGGGCTGGATGCGGGTGAGCGCGGCGCGGCGCGCCTCCTCGGTCTCGGCCATGATCATCTCCCGCACCGCTTTGATGCGCGCCTCGTCGAAGAACATGTGTTCGGTGCGCGCCAGGCCGATGCCCTCGGCGCCGAAGTCGGCCGCCGCCTTGACGTCGGCGGGGGTTTCCGCGTTGGCGCGGACGCCCAGGCGGCGGAACTTGTCGGCCCAGCCCATCAGGGTGGAGAATTCCGCCGTCAGCTCCGGGGAGACCATGGCGAGCGCGCCGGCCATGACCTCGCCGGTGGCGCCGTCTATGGTGATGACATCGCCGGTGTTCAGGGTGACCCCGGCGACGCTCATGGTCCCCGCCGCGGCGTCGATGTCGAGCGCCCCGGCGCCGGCGACGCAGGCCCGGCCCATGCCGCGGGCGACCACGGCGGCGTGGCTGGTCATGCCGCCGCGCGCGGTGACGATGCCCCTGGCCGCGTGCATGCCGTGGATGTCGTCGGGGCTGGTCTCCACGCGCACCAAGATCACATTTTCGCCCCGCGCCGCCCGGGCCTCGGCGTCGTCGGCGCTGAAGACGATGCCCCCAGACGCCGCCCCCGGCGATGCGGGAAGCCCGGTCACCAGCACCTTGCGCTCGGCATCGGGGGCGATGGTGGGGTGAAGAAGCTGGTCGAGGGACTGGGGCGCGACGCGGGAGACCGCGATCTTTTCGTCGATCAGCCCTTCGCCGACCATTTCCACGGCGATGCGGATGGCGGCGGCCGCCGTGCGCTTGCCGGTCCGGGTCTGGAGCATCCACAGCCGTCCCTTCTGGACGGTGAATTCGATGTCCTGCATGTCGCGGTAATGGCGCTCCAGGGTCTCGCACACGCCGCCAAGCTCGGCATAGACCTCGGGCAGGCATTCCTCCAGCGCCGGCTTGGCGCCGCCGTTGGCCTGCCGGGCGGCCGAGCTGAGGGGTTGCGGCGTGCGGATGCCGGCGACCACGTCTTCGCCCTGGGCATTGACCAGGAATTCGCCGTAAAGGGTGTTTTCGCCGGTGGCCGGGTCGCGGGTGAAGGCGACGCCGGTGGCGCAATCGTCGCCCATGTTGCCGAACACCATGGCCTGGACGTTGACCGCCGTGCCCCAATCCTCGGGGATGGCGTGGATCGCGCGGTAGGTGATGGCGCGGGGGTTCATCCAGCTCTTGAACACCGCGCCGAGCGCCCCCCAGAGCTGCTCAAGGGGGTCGTCGGGAAAGGGGCTGCCGAGCTCCGCCGCCACCAGGTCCTTGTATTCACCGACCAATTCCCGCCAATCCTCGGCGGTCATGTCGGTATCGAAGCCGTAGCCCGCGTCCTCCTTGGCGAAGGCCAAAAGTTCCTCGAACCGGTCATGGTCGAGGCCCAGCACCACGCCGCCGTACATCTGGATGAAGCGGCGATAGGAATCCCAGGCGAAGCGTTGATCGCCGCCCGCCGCCGCCAGGCCGGCGAGGGTCTCTTCATTGAGGCCGAGGTTGAGCACCGTGTCCATCATGCCGGGCATGGAGGCGCGCCCGCCCGAACGCACGCTGACCAGCAACGGGTTCTTGGCATCGCCGAACCCGGCGCCGATGGAGTCCTCGATTTTGCCCAGCGCCGTCTCCACCGCGGGGCGGAGATCTTCGGGGAAGGTCTGGCCGTGGCCGAAGAAGAACGCACAAACCTGGGTGGTGAGGGTGAAGCCGGGCGGCACCGGCAGGCCGAGGCTGGCCATCTCGGCAAGGTTGGCGCCCTTGCCGCCCAACAGCTCCGCCATGGCGGCGTCGCCCTCGGCCACACCGCCGCCGAATGCGTAGACCCATTTGGTCATGGGTGCTCCCTAGGGCCCTATCCTTCGATTTGGCTGAATTCGGCCACCGTATCGAGGGCGGCGCGAATCTGGCCAAGCAGTGCCAGCCGGTTGGCCCTCAGCAATTCATTATCGCAGTTCACGGTGACGGAGTCGAAGAACGCATCGAGCGGCGGGCGCAGCTTGGCGAGCTCTGCCATGGCGCCGGTGAAGTCCTCCGCCGCGAGCAATGCCTGGAGCCGCCCGCGGGCGACGTCCAGCGCCTCAAAAAGCGCGACTTCTTCGGCCTGCTCCAGAAGGTCGCGGGCGATCTTCCCCCCATAGGTGGTGTTGTCCTTCTTTTCCTCGATGGCGACGATATTGGCGGCGCGCTTATGGGCGGTGAGCAGATTGGCGCCGTCCTCGGTGTCGAGGAAGGCCGAGAGCGCCTCGACCCGGGCGAGAAGGCGCACCAGGTCGTCCTCGGCGCCGCCCTCGGGCTTGGGGGTGGCGAACACCGCCTCGATCAGGTCATGGCGAACGCCGGTCCCGCGCATCTGCACCTTGAGCCGGTCGGCAAAGAAGGAAAGCAGATCATGGGATACGACACCAATATCTGGGCTTGCCTGCGAACTTGACATCACATTGCCAGCACTAACCCCTGGCGGATACAAATTGTTCGCCTCGGCGAACACCTCAAATAGCGGTACGCGCAGCCCGTTTTCGGTGATGATGCGGATGACGCCCAGCGCAGCGCGGCGCAGGGCGAAGGGGTCGCGCGATCCCGTGGGCTTCTCGTCGATGGCGAAGAATCCCACCAGGGTATCGATCTTGTCGGCCAGGGCCACGGCGATTGCGGTGGGCTCCATGGGGCAGGTGTCGTTGGGCCCGGCGGGGGAATAATGGGCGGCGATGGCGTCGGCGACGTCGGCGTGCTCGCCGTCGTTGAGCGCGTAATACCGCCCCATGATGCCCTGGAGCCCGGGGAATTCTGCGACCATGGCGGTGGTGAGGTCGGCCTTGGCCAGGTGCGCCGCGGAACGCGCCTTGTCGCGGTCGGCGCTGGGGATGAATTCGCACAGTTCGGCGGCCAGGCTTTCCATGCGGTCGACCTTTTCCGCCACCGTGCCGAGCTTGGCGTGGAAGACGATCTCCCCAAGCTTGGCGACCCGGCTTTCGAGGCTCGCCTGACGGTCCCGGTCCCAGAAGAAGCGCGCGTCGGCGAGGCGCGCGCGCAGGACGCATTCATTGCCGGCGATGATGGCGGCGCCGCCGTCCTTGGTCTCTATATTGGCGACGGTGATGAAGCGCGGCGCCAGTTTTCCGTCTTCGGTTTCCAGCGCGAAATACTTCTGGTGAGCGCGCATGGATTCGCTTAGCACCTCGGCGGGCAGCTCCATGAATTCGCCATCGATGGCGCCGATCAGCGGCACCGGCCATTCCACCAGCCCCGCCACCTCGGCCAGCAGGGCGGGATCGTCGCGAAGACGGAGCCCCTCCGCCGCGGTGAGTTTTTCGGCGCCTTCTTTGATCATTTCGGCCCGTTGGCTGGAATCCAGGATGACCTTGGCCTTTTTGAGTTTAGCCTCGTAGTCCTTGAAATCCTTGACCTTTATTTCGCCCGGCGCGAGGAAGCGGTGGCCTTGGGTCACCGCACCGGCCTTGATACCGCCGTGCGTGATGGGCACCACGGCGCCCGCGAACAGGCAAAGAATGGAATGGAGCGGCCGCACCCAGCGCACCTCCCCCGCGCCCCAGCGCATGGATTTGGGCCAGGGCAGCGCCGCTATCGCATCCGCCAGATTTTCGGCAAGCACCTCGGCGGTGGGCCGCCCCTTGGTCTCGATCACCGCGAAGTAGAATTCCTTGCCCTTGACCTCGCGGATTTCGCACTCATCAACGGACGTGAGACCGGCGGACTTCAAGAAGCCTTCGATTGCCTTGTCCGCTGCGCCCACCTGAGGGCCTTTACGTTCTTCAGTGGAGTCCTCGATCTTTTCGGGCAGGCCATCGATGACAAGAGCTAAACGGCGCGGCGTGACATATGCCTCGACCTTGTCAAAGGTTAAATCTTCCTTCTTCAAGCCATCGCAGACCAGGCGCTTCAAATCCTCCGCCGCGCGCGCCTGCATGCGGGCGGGGATTTCCTCGGACAGGATTTCGAGAAGCAGTTGGGCCATCTCAGCCCCCCGCCGCCTTATTTTGCCCGTCGCGGCTTGCCAGCCAGGCCGCGCAGCAGTCCTTGGCCAGGTCGCGCACCCGGCCCATATAGGCGGCGCGTTCGGTCACCGAAATGACGCCGCGCGCGTCCAGCAGGTTGAACATGTGGCTCGCCTTGATGCACTGGTCGTAGGCCGGCAGCGCCAGCTTGGCGTCAAGCAGGGCGCGGCACTCAACCTGGGCCTTGGCGAAGCCGTCCATCAAGGCATCGGTATCGGCATGTTCGAAATTGTAGGCGGAAAACTCGCGCTCGTTTTGCAGGAAGACGTCGCCGTAGCTGATGCCTTCGCCGTTCCAGTCGAGGTCATAGACGTTCTCGACCCCCTGGACATACATGGCGAGACGTTCCAGCCCATAGGTGAGTTCGGCGGTGACGGGGCTGCACTCAAAGCCGCCCACCTGCTGGAAATAGGTGAACTGGGTGACCTCCATGCCGTCGCACCAGACCTCCCAGCCCAGCCCCCAGGCGCCCAGCGTCGGGCTTTCCCAGTCGTCCTCGACGAATCGGATGTCGTGGAGATCGCTGGCGATGCCGAGCGCCGCCAAGGAGCCCAGGTACATGTCCTGGACGTCGTCGGGCGAAGGCTTGAGCACCACCTGGAATTGGTAGTAATGCTGCAGCCGGTTGGGGTTATCCCCGTAACGCCCGTCGGCGGGCCGCCGGCAGGGCTGGACATAGGCGCAACGCCAGGGCTCCGGCCCCAGGGCGCGGAGCGCCGTCGCCGGGTGGAAGGTGCCGGCGCCCATCTCCATGTCATAGGGCTGGAGAAGGACGCAGCCGCGCTCCGCCCAATAGGCCTGGAGGGTCAGGATCAATTGCTGGAAGCTGGGCACGGCCCTGGCAGCCCCCCCACGGTCGCCGGCCATGGTTCAGCCCTTCACCAGGGGGCAATCGGCGCGCCCCTCGGGGCAGCGCTCGATCCCGGCCAGCCCATAGGTGCCGCATTCCGCGCATTGGGTCAGGTCTTGGCGGTCGCCGCCCTGGGAGCCGACCTCGCGCGGCGGCGCCTTGCGCTGGCGGTTGACGCGCCCCAGCCATTTGTATCCGTACCAGATGGCGGCGACGATCAGGGCCAGGACCAGGAGTTTCGGCAGGCTGAATCCAAACATCGCCCATCTTGTAGAGGGCCGTGCCGAAAAGGGCAAGATTGCGGTATCAGCCGCCCAAAGCGCGCGCCCGCCGCCGCGCCGCCAGCACGGCGGGGAACAGCAGGGCCGGCAGGGCCGAGATCATGATCGCCATGACGCCCGCGGCGGGCAGGCCGGACCAGGCGATCAGCGGGCCGGTCGCCACCGCCATCAGGACGGCGGCGCCGCCGGCGCAGGTATCGTTGACGCCGATGGTCCGGCCGCGCTCCTCGGTCTCGGAATGGTCGGCGATGAGGGCCGTCGCCGCCACATTGGCCGCCGCCCAGCCGAGCCCCACCAGGAAGGTGCCCAGTGTGACCGCCCAGTAGGCCTGGGGAAAAGCGACCAGCGCCGCGCCCACCATGGTGACCGCCACGCCGGGAATCATCACCTTGGCGCGCCCGATCCGGTCCGACAGCCAGCCCAGAGGGACCGTGAAGGCGAACATCCCCGCCGAATGGAACATGTGCGAGAAGGCGATCGCCGTGAGCGAATACCCGTGGCCGTGAAGCACCAGTGAGGTCAGCACCATGACCACCGCCATGTTGCCCTGGGCGGCGCTGTTGCAGGCGATGGCGAGGCGGATCGGCAGCGGGCGGACGGCCTGGCGCCAGCTGAACGCGGCCCGCACACCGATCGCCGCATGGGGTGGCGGCACGTATCCGGGATAGTAACGCCCGAGATTCATGCCGATCTCCTTGGGATCGGGGCGGACAAGCTTGATCAGGACCATGCCGGGCAGGATCAGCAGCGGGATCAGCATCCACGGCAGCCCAAGCGCATGCAGGCCGAGCGCCGGCGCGGTGGTCTCGGCGAAGTACATGATCGGAGGAAGGAACACGAGGCCGACAAGCGAGCCCAGCGCGACATAGCCGAGCGCCTGCCCCCGGCGGTGGGGAAGGAACATGTCGGTCGCGGCGACCCGAAGCTGATGGGCGGCGCTCATGCCCATGGAGAACACCAGCATTCCGCCCGTGAGCAGCACGAGGCTACCGATCTCCATGGCAACGGCGAGGGCGACGGCGCCGAACAGCGCCAGGGTGAGCCCCAGCAGGATCGCCGGTTTGCGCCCATGGGCGTCCATGATCCGGCCCACCGGATAGGCCACCAGGAACCGGCTGAGCCCGATCAGGGCGACGGACAGGCCGGCCAGCGCGGCGGAACTGGTCAGCGCCAGCACCATAAGCGGCCCCATGCCATAGGCGAGCTGCATGCCCGCCCCGTTGAACGATTGCGAAAGCGCGAACAAGATGATGTTGCGCTTGATCAGGGGCGGCGTCGGATAAGCCGCGTGCTGTGGGTGTTGGTCATGCATGGGGGCACCGGGGCGGGAACGGTCCCAGGGTTACACCATGAATGGGCGGCGAGCACAACACGCCGTCCCGGCGGTGGCGGGCGGTCGCTCGATGGACGCGATGGCTAGAGCACGAGGCCGCCGGCGCCCCGCAGCACCCGGTCGGCTTCCGCCGTGAAGCTGCCGTCGTCTTCATGGAGCACCAGGCCGCGGGCCATGCGCAGCGGCGCGCCCGAGCCCTTGATCCCCTGGACCAGGACCCGCTTGGCGGGGGCCGATCCGCGATCGGGCCAAAGCGGGAAGATGACGGTTCCCCCGGCCCGGCCCTCGAGACAGGCGGTCACGTCCAGCAGGCGGTCGGCGCGGTGGATCAGGGTGACGGTGCCGCCCTGGCGCACCATGGCCAGCGCCAGGCCCATCCAGGCGGCGAGATCGGCGCCGTTGCCGCCGGCCCCGGCACGCCCCTCCACATTGGCGGCGGCGCGGGCGCGAACCGGGGAAATATCGGCCCGGGCGGCCTCCAGATAGGGCGGGTTCGCCATCACGTGGTCGAAGGATCCCGGTACCAGGCGCGCCGGCGGCCGGGCCGCGTCGCCGACCATGAAGTCGGTGCGCCCCTCGAGGCCGTTGGCCTTGGCGTTGTCCGTGCACAGGCGCATGAGGGTGGGGTCGATCTCGATTCCGGTGACCGTGAGGCCGGCCACGCGGTGGGCCAGCGCCAGCGCCGCCACGCCGACCCCGGCACCGATGTCCAGCGCGCGTTCCCCGGCCCGGGCGGGAACCGCAGCGGCCAGGAACACCGGGTCGATGGCGGCACGGTAGCCGTCGCGCGGCTGGCGGATGGCCAAGCGGTGGTCGAGAAATCCGTCCTCGGTGACGGCGAGGCCGGGCGCGGCGGCGGCGGCCGCGCGGCGGCGGGGCGCCACGGTCATGGCGCGCCTCCGGGGTCTTCCTCATCGGCCCAGGGGATGTCGGCGGCGAGTTTCAATTCCGAACGCGCCGCGTCGATCAGCCTTTTCGCCGCCGGGAAATCGTCGTTCGCCACCATCATGCGGCGGGGGATGGCATTGGCGCTGCCTTCCAGGACGGACATGTTGGCGTCCAGCACGAAGGTGGCGATTCCCTCGCCAGCCAACAGCGCCTCGGCCCAGGAAACCAGCACGATATCGTTGGTTCGCAAAAGTTCCTTCACGAGCTTCCCTCGACGCCGCCGGCCTATCCAATGACGGGGTTGTGGAACCGGCGGCGCACTTCTATGCTCCGCCACTCGGCGCCGCAGGTCAAGTTTGGGGACGCGCGCCGCGATGCCAACCTTTATTCACACGGGAGATTTCCTTGGCCATCGTCGTCAATCTCGATGATCAACGGGGCGGCGGGCCCGAGCCGTCCCTGGAGCCGCTCCAAGACCTGGTGGCCGACGACCTCGCCCTGGTGAACAAGCTCATCCTCCGGCAGATGGACAGCCCGGTGGCGCTGATCCCGCAACTGGCCGGGCACATCATCGCCGCCGGCGGCAAGCGCCTTCGTCCCACCCTGCTGCTGGGCGCGGCCAAGCTCTGCGGCTATGGGGGCGAACGGCACTTGGGCCTGGCCGCCGCGGTGGAATTCATCCACACCGCCACCCTTCTGCACGACGATGTGGTCGACGATTCCGACCGCCGCCGCGGGCTTTCCACCGCCAACACGCTGTGGGGCAACAAACCGAGCGTGCTGGTCGGCGATTTCCTGTTTTCCCGGTCGTTCCAGCTGATGGTGAGCGACGGATCCCTGGAGGTTCTGGCGATCCTCTCCGATACCTCGGCGGTGATCGCCGAAGGCGAGGTCATGCAGCTCGTCACCGCTAACGACACCTCGACCTCGGAAGCCGCCTATCTCGAAGTCATCATCGCCAAGACGGCGCGGTTGTTCGCCGCCGCCACCCGGCTCGGCGCGGTGGTGGCCGACCGCCCCAAGGTCGAGGAAGAAGCCCTGGAAGCCTTTGGCCTCAATCTCGGCATCGCCTTCCAGCTGACCGACGACGTGCTGGATTACGCCGCCGACAGCACCACCATGGGCAAGGATGCCGGCGATGATTTCCGTGAAGGCAAGGTGACCCTGCCCGTGGTGCTGGCCTTCCGGCGCGGCGACGCGGGCGAACAAGCCTTCTGGCGGCGCACGGTGGAAGACCTCGATCAGCGCGATGGCGACCTCGCCCGGGCCGCCGCCCTGATGGAGGGCCACGGGGCGCTGAGCGATACCCTGGCCCGGGCCCGCCATTACACCCAATTGGCCCGCGATTCGCTTGATATCTTCGCCGCCGGCAAGACCAAGGACGCGCTTTTGGAAGTCGTCGCCTTCTGCGCCGCGCGCACCCATTAGGGCACTTCCGGGCCCTTTTTCCACTCCGCCCTGTTATTCTTGGCCCCAAGGCCCGCGCCCCTGGCAGGGCGGCGGCAACGGCCCACCACGTCGAGGAGACGGGCAACGTGACCATCATCGATTCCGACGCCCATGTGATCGAGACCCCGGAAACCTGGTCCTACATGACCGGCGCCGACGAAGTCTTCCGGCCGCAGATATTTTGCCGGCGCGCCGATGACGGCGCCCCCCGGCGGGCCAACCGCAACCAGGAATACTGGGTGATCGACGAGAGACCCATCGCCAAGGGGGGCAATCAGGGCGACGACGTGCCCGCCGATTCGCGCGACATGGTTAGCGTGGCCGCCCGGCTCAAGCATATGGACGAGCTCGGCGCCGATATCGCCATCCTCTACCCCACCGTCTTCCTGCGCCCCATGACGGGCGAGCACGACGTGGAATACGCCCTGACCCGGAGCTACAACCGCTGGCTCGCCGATATCTGGAAGCAGAGCGAGGGCCGCTTGCGCTGGGCGGCGCTGCCGCCGCTCTATTCCCTGGTGGACCGGGGCAAGGTGCGCGACGAACTTGTCTTCGCCAAGGAACACGGCGCGGTTTCGATCTTCATGCGCGGCATGGAATGCGAACGGGTGCTGACCCACCGTTACTTTTTCCCGCTCTATGAAATGGCCCAGGAATTGGACCTGGCGGTGACCCTCCACACCGGCATCAATTCGTTTGCCATCCACGACGCATATACCCAAGGCTACGAGGTGTCGCTCAACCGCTTCAAACTGCCCTGCGCCACCGCCTTCGCGACGCTTCTCGCCGACGAGATCCCGGCGCGCTTCCCGGGCGTGCGCTGGGCCTTCATCGAAGCCGGCGCGCTGTGGCTGCCGTTCATGTTGAACGAGGCGAAGATGCGCCTTCAACGCAAGGGCCGGCGCCTCGCCGACGACGCCATGGGCGAGAACCGGATGTACGTGACGACCCAAATGACCGACGATATCCCCGCCATCATCGATGCCGTCGGCGACGACCACCTGTTGATCGGCACCGATTACGGCCACAACGACACCGCCACCGACATCCACGCCATGCAACGCCTGGGCCGTGAAGGCGGCATCACCGAAAGCGCCGTCGGCAAGATTCTGGAAGACAATCCCAAGAGGCTTTATGGGCTGCGATAATCGTTCGGGTTGTCCGGCCGGGGGAAACGCGGCCCGGTGGCTACCATGGATAAGATGCCCATGGATAGACTAAAGGTCAGCGGTTTCCATCGCCGGATTCCCCATCTGGTGGCCGAGCGCCAGGGTTTCTTCGCCCGCGAAGACCTTGAGGTGGAATTTCAACCCGTCACCTACTCGCCGGATCACAGCGCGGAGATGGCGGCGGGAAAGTGGCATCTATCGCTGTCGAGCGCCGATAAGATGATCGCGCTCAACACGTGCGAAGGCATGGATTACGTGCTGGTTCTCCAGGCCGAGGAGGGGCTGAGCGCGACCATCGTCGGGCGCCAAGGCATGACTGCTCTCCAGGACCTTCGCGGCGCCACCATGGCCAGCGACAACGGGACCAACTTGGATACCATTCGCGCCAAGATCCTGAAGGATCATGGGATCGGCGAGGAATCCTACAAGACGTTGAGCATCGGCAATTCGAAAATGCGCCTGGAGGCCTTCCTCGCGGGGCAAGTGGACGGCGCCATCCTGACCTCGCCCTGGCGAGAGCAAGCCATCAATGCCGGAGCCGTACCGTTGGCCGAGGCCGCCGATACCGTGCCCCACTGGCCGCTGGTCTGCGGCTGGGGCCTGCGCGCCTGGATCGCCGATCACCGCGAGACCATGGTGCGATTCATCCGGGCGCTGGCCGATGCCGCCGATTGGGCGCTGGCGCCCGCCAACCGTGAAGCCGCGCTGGGGGCATTGATGGAGGCGCAAAAGGTCAGCCGGGATCGCGCCGCCCAAGCCCATGCCCTGATCGTGCCCAAGGTCCGGGTCAATCCAGCAGCGATCCAGACGGTGATCGACCTGCGGATCGAAATGGGGGCCTATCCCCCGCCCCACGACCCGCCGGAACGCTTTTACGACCTTTCCTACTGGTCCGAAGCGACCGCCTGATCTGGCGCGCATTCCCCCTCACACGTCGGGGCGCTTGTAATCCAGGTTCGGCCCGCCCTTCTGGGATTCCAGGTAGCTCTCGACGTCGGCGGTGGGATCCACGGCGCGGCGCAGGCGTTGGCCGACCAGTTGATCGAGCTGGATCGCCTGGGAGAGGGACAGATCCCGGCCCATCTGGACGGTGATCTTGGCGTGCTCCAGGGGCGCCAGATGCCGCGAGGCGATCTCCGAGGCGATCCGTGTGGTGGTGTCTTCCAATTGATCGGCCGGCACGGCCTGGGAAACGATTCCCAGCCGATCGGCCTCGGTCCCGGTAATATTTCGGCCGACCAGTTGCAGAAGCGCCACCTTCTTCAGCGGAATACCGCCATGGACCAAGGTGGACGTCACCAGTTGGCCGAAGCTGCCCCGAAGAATCTCCGGCATGCCGAGTTGGGCGTCCTCGGCGGCGAACACGATGTCGTGGCAGTTCATGATCCCCAGCGCGCCGCCCAGGCAATAGCCATGGACCTGGGCGATCATCACCCGAGGGAATGCCCTGATCGCCTCGGCCAGTTGAATGGTCGGCGTCGGCCGGTCCCAGTCCCGCGGGGTCGCGTTGACCTGGCGCAGGAAATGGAGATCGAGGCCGGAACTATAGGCCTTGCCCGCCCCGCGCGTGATCACTGCCTTGATCTCGCGGTCGGCGCGGATGATGTCGAGGGAATCGAAGAACGCCGCCACCAGTGCGCCGTTGAGCGCGTTGCGTTTCTCCGGCCGGTTGTAGGTGATCCGCGCGACGCCGGCATCACTGAGCCTGTCCAGGATCAGTTCCGGCCAATCCTTCAGTATCTGCCACGATTGGGGCATTTCATCCTCCATCATCGATAGGGTTGCGGGCCCGAACGCCATGGACGGAACCCCCGTCCCATCGCCGTCCGGCCCGGTTTTTCACCGAACGGCGACTATAGCCAAAATGGCGGCGTCTCGGGCAGGGGGATCGGCGCGGTCGGGTGCGGCCCGAACCGGGTCAGCGGCCGAGCGCCGTCTGCAAGGCCTCGGCCAACCGACGCCTGGAGAAAGGCTTGTTGAGAAGGATGCCGCGGGGAGAATGAAATTCACCGGCATCGAAGGCGCCGGCCGGATAGCCGGACATGAAGACCACGGGAAGCCCGGGGTGGGTTTCCCTCAGTTCCCGTGCAAATACCAGCCCGCTGGTCCCGCCCGGAAGCATCACGTCGGAAAGAACCAGGTCGAAGGGCGCGCCCTCTTTCATCGATCGGCGCGCGGCCGCGGCCTCGCGGACGTCGGTGACGCGGTAAGCGAGGCTCTGCAGCATCGACACCAAGAGCACACGTAAATCGTGGTCATCCTCGATCAAGAGGACCCGCGCGCCATGGCCGCGCGGAATGGCGGCAACAACGCCGCCGCCGGAATCGGCGGTGGGCGTCGCGTCCCCCGACGGCATGGACGGGGCCGCGGCGGTGGGCCCGATTTGCGGTTGCGTCGAAGGGGCTGTCCCTTGTGGGGCGGGCGTCGCCTCTTGGGCGCCCCGGCGCGCCTCGATAATTTCCATCACCCGGCCGGCGAAATCCTCGAAGATTTCCCGTTCGGTACCGGTCAAATGGCGGGGCACGGTACCGATAGCGCAGAGAGTTCCCAGGGCAAAGCCATCGCGGGAGAGCAACGGCATGCCGGCATAAAACCGGAAGCCGGGCGGGCCCCGCACCAATGGCGCGTCGGCGAAGCGTGGATCTTCCAGCGCATCGGGAACGAAAAGCAGTCCGTCACTCCTGATGGCATGGTCGCAGAAGGTGAATTCCCTGGGCGATTCCTCGGCATCCAGCCCGGACCGGGACTTGAACCAGACCCGATCCTCATCTACCAGCGAAATGAGGGCGATGGAAACATCCAGATAGTCCGCCAGGCATCGCGTGATCAGGTCCAAGGATTCCTCGGGCGAGGAATCCAGAACGTGGTAATCCCGGAGTGATGAAAGCCGCGCGGCTTCGTTCGCGAGTAACTGATTATTCATACGGACAAATAACTGGCTCTACTGGAAATCAGCTGTGTGATCCCTACCGAAATATATTCGAAGACGACAACATCAGGCCCAGATTCGAGGCATCCCTTCATTTTTTGGAATTTCTTAATATTTTTTTTCGTCGTTCGGGCCACGCCCTGACGCGCCGTCTCGACCGGGTCCGAGACTATCGGCATATAACTATTTATGCAACTCGAAATCCACCCCCCGTCGCGAAATTCGCCGATCCCCGGCGACGAAAAAGCCGGCGCGAGGCTCGCGCCGACCCCTTGGTAGAATGGTCGGGGAGAGAGGATTTGAACCTCCGGCCCCCACGTCCCGAACGTGGTGCTCTGCCAGGCTGAGCTACTCCCCGAATAAGGCCCGCCCTTAATATACCCACGTGGCGGCGGACGCAACGATCGGGGCGCCGCGGCCGGCCTGTCTACGCCCCCGCGGCCAATGCGTGGGACAGGGTCAGGAGCGCGCCTTGCCAGTCCGCGCCCGGTGCGGCCCGATGAAGCCGGCACCGCGGCAACCAAGGCGAGGCGTCGTTTGTCCCGGCCAAGCGAAAATCAGGGGGCCAAGGAACCATCACCTCCGCCGCCCCGCCGGTGGCCTGGCGCAGGTCGAGACCGATATTGGGGACGGTCACATAAACGTCCAGACCGGACACCACGGTCAGGGCCCCGGCGGCATCCTCCATAACGTCGGAAAAGTCCACCACCGGCAGACCCGAGCCTTCGGCGAGCTTGCCCGCCGCGTCCGATCCCACGCCGGGCTGGAGCATGATGATGGTGCCGCCGCCGGCGGCGGCCAGCGCCGGCCCGAGATCGGCGAGCGGCAGCCCGCCGGGTCCGCCGTCCTGCCAGGTCACCCCCATGAGCGGGGCCGGACCAGCGGCTTTGAGACGCGCCGCCAGGACATCGGCGCCGGGTCCGTCAGGCCGAATACGGACCGGCGGCGGAAGATCTCCAAATGTCTTCATGCCGAGCAAATAGGGCAGGTCGCCCAACGCCACGTCAAGCTCGCCGGGCCCCTCCCCGGCCTCATCACCGGCGGCAATGCCGCCGATGCCGTCGATGGTCAAGGCCAGCGGCTCTACTTTCGAGCCGGGCCGCATCACGATGCTCGCGCCGCGTCGCGACAACTCGGGCACGAAGCGAAGGAAATTCAGGTCGTCACTGGGGTTGCCTTCACTGCGCAGGGCGATGGTCGTCCCGGTCAAATCCGGCGCTAATGGCTCACGGTGCAGGCCCGCGGCCAAGGCGGCCACCCCCGGCCGCTCGAGGTAGGCCGCCCAGCCCTCTTCGAACCTCTCCAATGCCAGCAACGGGAAGGCCTTCAGAAAAAGGGCCCTGCCCTGATCGGGCATGATAACGAGGGCGCGCTCATAGTCGGCGAGGGCCGTCTCATAGGTGCCCATCTGGTAATGCGTGACCCCCAGATTGGTGAGAAGTTCAACTGAATCGGGGCGCGCCGCCAAGCCCCGTTCCAACGACTCCACGGCATCGGCCATGCGCCCCTTTAGACGCAGGGCATGGGCGAGGTTGTTGTGGGCTTCGGCAAATTCGGGATCGAGCGACACCACCGTTTGGTAGTCCGCGATGGCTTGGTCGACTTCCCCCAGCCGCATCTTAGCGGTCGCCAGGTTGGTGAGGACCGAGGGGTCGTCGGGGACCAGGTCCAGGGCGTTCTGAAATACCTCGCGCGCCGCGCCGAACTTCGCCTGAATCATGAGCGCGGTGCCGAGATTGGCATGGGCTTCCCTCAAGGGGGGCTCGAGGGTGATGGCCGACTCGAAATACGCGGCGGCCGCGGCGGCGCCGGCGGCGTCCCCGGCCTTCATCAGAATCATGCCGATGTTGTTATGGGCGCGGGCATGGGCCGGATTAAGCTCGATCACCCGGCGGAACCGGGCCAGCGCCGTTTCCTGATCCCGCTGGGAAAATGCGATCCAACCCATGGCGTAGATGGCGTCGACATGGTCTCCATTACCGTCGAGCACCCGTTCGCAAACCGCCTTTGATTCGTCCAGGCGCCCTTCCTTGAGAAGCGCGATGGCCTGGACCATGGGGCCGCCCGCACCATTTCCCAAGTTGCCGCCGCCAGGTTGATCGTCGCTCATGAAAGCCCCTCGTTCCCGTGACGCTCGCCGTCCTTGTATTGCGCGCGAGTCTATCGCCCAGCCCGCATGCGGACAAGGTCGAGACAGGGATTAAAGAGAAACAATTGGCAAGCGCGGCCAAGCCGCTGGCAGCGCGGCGATTTTTTTCGCGCTAGTTGACGGCGCGGCGCAGGGTATCCTCGCCGGAAAGATCGCTCAGTTTCCGCAGCAGGTATTCGAGATTGTCCGGATCGATCCGCGGCTTGCTCGGGTCGGTGCCTTCGCATTGGGTGAGCACCCGTTCCAGCATCCGGCGACGGAAGCGTTCGCGGTCATGGGCTTCGCCGTCGTAGCCCATCTCCCTGACGATCTCCATGCCGACCGCCACGGCCGGGAACAGGGACTTCGGCATTCCCGCCTTTTCCCATAGGGCCTGCATGCCGCGGCGGGTCGCGTCATGCACAAGAACTTGGGCATTGGTGAGGGGAACCTTGGCGAGGCACGCAAGGGCGGCCTCGAAAAAATCGATATCCCCGAAACACAACGACCTGAGGATGATCGATCCGGTCAGGCGTCCGTTCTCCTCCAGGGATCGCACCAATTGTGCGGCGTCGCCGATGCTGAAGCGCGGATCGATAAGGCCGAGGGTCGCGCGTTCACGGACCTGCAAAATCAGATCGGACGTGAGGTCGGGGGACAGGTCCTGGCGGTTGGAAAGGTGACGCTGGAGGCTCTCCGTGACTTGGTTGACCAGCCGCTCGGCGATGTGGACCGGGAGCCCGGGACGGCGTGTGACCGAGGACGATACGGCTTCGGATTGGGCGTAACGGTCCAAAGCCAGTTGCAGGCTCTCTTCGGTCAGGGTGGCGCCCTTATTGTTCATGAGGGTCGTCACGACCCGCTCGCTGCCCACTTCGACCAGGGACTCGGCAAGTTTGCTGGACACCGTCGGGCGGCGCGCGACGGCACATTGCTTGGCATCCCCCTGGGAGCGGATGATCTCGATCAAATCCGCGTCCGAAAGGGCATCGCTGAATTCCAGGAACGGCACCGCCACGGCATCTACGTCCTGGGCCAGCGACAGGGCGATGTCACGGGGAATGTCGGGGCATTCCTTGAGGTGCTCGGACAGCGCCATGCGGACGCGAATTTCCGCATCCTTCACCATGATTTCGAAAATTTGCAGCGCCATTTCGCGCTGTTCTGGACTGAAGACTAGGTCCTGATAATCTTCCGCGATCTTGCGCGCGGTATCGGCGCGGGCGTCAACCGACGGGTCGGTCAGAAGCCGTTCTACATCTCTATTGGTCAAGTTCACAATCATCGGACCTCTTCAAAACAACCAGCGAAACGGAACTTTCCCCAAGACCGCCCACCAAGGCGCAACACCGGTTTGATAAACACCGCCAATTATTGGTCAAAGGGGTTAAAAGAGACTTAATGATCCTACCCCAAAGTACCGGGATAGAAGGCGGAGCGCTCCTTGCGCTGTTGCATTTCACTGGTGAAGATGATAGGTCAGCCGCGATTGCAAAAGGTGTGGTGCGGCTTGGTTTTTTCGGTTGCCGACCCAGAGGTTCCATGGGCCCCCCCAAGGCCTTTCAGGAAACGCCGCCCAATCATGGTATTTTCAAGGAGATGACGAAGATGAAGAAAATCGGTTTTCTCGCTACCGCCCTTGCGGTCGGCGTGATGATTTCAGGCGGCAGCGCATGGGCGGCGGGGGATGCGGCGAAAGGTAAGAAGGTCTTCAAGAAATGCGCGATTTGTCACTCTGTCAAGAAAGGCAAGAAAAAAATCGGACCGAGCCTGTTCGGCGTCGCCGGACGCAAGGCCGCCACCGTCAAGGGTTTCCGTTTCTCCAAGGCGTTGAAAAAGTCCGGTCTGACCTGGGATGATGCAAGCCTCGATAAATTCCTGGAAAAGCCGCGCAAGGCGGTCAGGGGCACGCGCATGGCATTCGGCGGGCTGCGGTCCAAGAAGGATCGGGAGAACCTGATCGCCTATCTCAAGACGCTCAAATAGATATTATTCCATTTGCGTCGACTGACGGGGCCGGGCCATCGCTCGGCCCTTGGTTTGTCCGCGCTTAGGAACGGGCTCACTCCTCGCGCACCAGGCGGAAACCGATGAGGATGTGACGGAGGTCCGCGGGCCGCCCGTGGCGGGCGGCCGGGCGGCAGATGCCGCATCCCTTGTCGTCCCACGACCCGCCTTTGACCACGAACCTGCCCGGCGCGGCGCCCGTCGCCGTCCATTCGAACACTTGGCCCGCCGCATCCAACAACCCATAAGGGCTGGCCCCCAGGGGGAACCGGCCCACCGGAATCGTGTCGAAGGGGCCTTGGTCGTGGCTATTGAGCCGCCGGGCATCGAAGGCCCCGCCCCAAGGGAACATCGCCCCCTTGGTTCCCCGTGCCGCCTTTTCCCATTCCGCTTCCCTGGGCAACCGCCAGCGTTTGCCGGTCACCTGGGTGAGCCACTCCGCGTAAGCCCGGGCATCGCCGTGGGAGACCATCACCACCGGATGACGTCCCCGGCCCGTTGGCGGCCGCCCCGCCGCCCAAGCATGGCGGCGGGTGCGGCCATAGGGGTGGATCAGGCCATAGCTCTTCCAGGTGGCGAAATCCACATCGGGAGCCCCATGCCCGGTGGCGGCGATGAAAGCGGCGTACTGGTGGTTGGTGATGGGGGTGGTGGTGATGGAATAGGCCCCGGTGCGCCGCACCATCCGCGCCGGTTCGTTCTCATACCAGCGGTCGCGCCGGGTCACCGAATGCCCGTAGGCCGCCTCGTCCAGTCCATAGGCCCGCTCACGCTCGGCCGGCGAGGAACCGGCGATGAATTCGCCCCCCGGGACATGCACCAGGCGGGGAATGTGGCCTTTGGCGCGATTCTCCGCCGCCGTGGTCGCGCCGCCGCCGGAAACCACGGCCAATGCCAGGGCGGCGGCAAAGACCCGCGCCCATCGCCCGAACCCGGCCCCGGTCCGCCCGATGTCCTCCATGGCCGGTCCGCGAACCATCGCCGCTCATGCCTTTTCAAGGGCCGAGACCACCGTAGCCAACCGATCGGGCACCGAGATCTTCAGGTAGGACGTCACTTCCAATTGCCTATTTTCAAACACCGAAGAGACCGGTGCGCCGGTCTCCTCATCGATCGGAAGGGGCTGATTTTTCCAGGCGCCCATGGTCGTGTCGCGTTCCCGCACCAACGCCTCGATGTCCGGCAGGTAAAGGCGGAACAAGGCATTAAGCCAGCGATTGACCGGCCATGACGGCTGGCTATGGCCGATTTCGAACAACGCGGCCATGGCGATGACATCTTCGGCGCCATACCATACCTCACCGGTCACCCAGCGATTGGTGGTGAACAGACGGGTCGCCTTGCCCCACGAATCCATGGAAATGCCGATGAGATGGGTGAGAGCGTCGTTTTCATCCTTGGGCAACTGCAGGTCGGGCAGACTGGCCGGGCACACCCCGGTGGGCATCCCCACCGGGCGCAGAAAAGTGTGGAAATGGCCGTGTTCACCGATGCGTTCGTCGGCGGGATGGGCATGGTAGAAAAACTGGCTGCCGGTATCGGCATCGTAAACGTCGCCATCGGGGTAGTGGTTCCATTCGTAGAACGTCCCCTGGCCCTTCAGGAGTTCGCCAACCACGTTGTCCTCGGTCTTGGCGAGAAGCCGCTCGATCTCCATCACTTCCTCGCCCGCCGCCACCATGTCCTCAAGGCCATCGCGGCCCATTTCCGCGAAGCGGGGGGCGAAGGTGCTTTCATCGACGTTCGTCGCCGGCGCAACCGCCATGGAAGAATCCCTTCCCAAACGGGCGGGAAAATCATCTTCCCGCCCCCATCCCCTAAGTTAGGGCCGCCTCCCGCCCTGCGCCACCGCAAGCACGGCAGGCGGGCGCTCCATCACGGAAATGTGACCGTGTTTGAGTTTTTCTGGTTGGAGCCCCCGGCTAAACTTTGATCCTACGGGCGTTTTACCCAAAAAAAGCATGTGACACATGAGTATGGGAACAGCGAGGACGAAGCTCATGAAATCATACCGTAATTCTTTACTATCGGGCACCGTTATCCCCCTGGCCATCGGCGCCGGCATCGGGCTCGCCAGCCTATTGGCGGCTTCCAGCCCGGTTCCGGCAATGGACTCCTGGGCCGGCATGGGCGACGGCGCCAATCAAAGCCGGGCGACCGGCGGCCCCCTTCCGCAGGCGGTGCCGGGCGGCATCCAGGTCGCGGCCTCCAACCCTTGCGCGGTGAAAGCCAAATGTGGTCCCTGCGCGGCGAAAGCCAAATGTGGTCCCTGCGCGGCGAAAGCCAAGTGCAGTCCCTGCGCCGGCGCGAAGACGGCGGCATCGTCCCGCTGCATCGTTCCACGCTTGGCAAAGGCCAACCCCTGCGCGGCCAAGAACCCCTGCGCGGC